>NZ_JBFAAP010000017.1:0-149050 GCF_040639815.1 Streptomyces sp. NPDC023723 | reverse complement strand
GCGGCGCGCGGCGTCGCGGCGGCCACCGTGGCGGCCGGCGCGGCGGCCCCGCCCCGCTGCCGCGGCTCGGCCGGCATGCCCACGCCCAGCACCGTGCTGCCCATCGCCCCGATCCCCGCCCCGGCCAGCACCAGCACCGTCCCGGCGAGCAGGCCGCACAGCACGGTGACGGACCGGCGCCGCCGCCGGCGCTTCGGCTGCCGCGCGGCAACCGGTCCGGTGCCGCCGCCGGGATCGCGGCCCGGCATCGGCTTGGGACGCAGCACGGCCTGTTCCGACACAGTCTGTTCCATCGATCGCCTCCGGCAGGACCCCTACCCGGGGCCCCACCGGGCGACGAGTCACGAACGAGTGAGACTGATCGGCGCCACCGTGGCGCGATGTCGTCCACCGCACCGATAAACCGCATTCAAGTGATTGTCACCGTTTCGGGGTAAGCACGCGTCTTCTCCAGCCGGTGCGCTCCGCCCCGGGACTACGTTCCTGCGGGTGGACGGATCTCACGGTCCTCCCGTCCCAGTCGCCCCGGCGCGCAAGGAGCAGCCCCTCCCCATGACCGTCGACAGCAGCAGCCCGCAGGCACCGGCCGCACCGGCCGTGCCGCAGCAGTCCCTGAGCACCTCCGCCGCCCGCAACCTCGCCACCACCACCAAGTCCGCCCCGCAGATGCAGGAGATCACCTCCCGCTGGCTGCTGCGGATGCTCCCCTGGGTCGAGACCAAGGGCGGCGCCTACCGGGTCAACCGGCGGTTGCGGCACACCGTCGGCGACGGCCGCATCGAGTTCGTGCAGGAGGGCGCCGCGGTCCGGGTGATCCCCCGGGAGCTCGGCGAACTGGCCCTGCTGCGCGGGTTCGAGGACACCGACGTGCTCACCGCGCTCGCCGACCGCTGCGCGCAGCGCGACTTCGGGCCGGGTGACGTCCTCGTCGAGCGCGGCGCCCCGGCGGACCGCGTCCACCTCATCGCCCACGGCCGGGTCCGGCAGACCGCCGAGGGCCCGTACGGCGACGAGGCCGGCGTCGGGGTGCTCGCGGACGGCGACCACTTCGGTGCGAACGCCCTGCTGGACCCGGAGGCCCGCCACGACCGCACGGTCACCGCCGAGACCGCCGGCACCCTGCTCACCCTCTCGCACGCCGACTTCGCCGCCGTCCGGGACGCGGCGCCCGGCCTTCGCGCGCACGTCGAGGAGTTCGGCTCCGCCGCGCGGCAGCGGCAGAACAAGCACGGCGAGGCCGAGATCGCGATGTCCGCCGGGCACGTCGGCGAGGCCGAGCTGCCGGGCACCTTCGTCGACTACGAGGCGAGGCCGCGCGAGTACGAACTCTCCGTCGCCCAGACCGTGCTGCGCGTCCACACCCGGGTCGCCGACCTCTACAACGGCCCGATGAACCAGACCGAGGAACAACTCCGGCTCACCGTCGAGGCGTTGCGCGAGCGCCAGGAGTACGAGCTGATCAACAACCGCGAGTTCGGGCTGCTGCACAACGCCGACTACAAGCAGCGCCTCCAGCCCCGCTCCGGCCCGCCGACCCCGGACGACATGGACGAGCTGCTCTGCCGCCGGCGCGGCACCAAGCTGTTCCTGGCCCATCCGCGGACCATCGCCGCGATCGGGCGCGGCTTCAACGCCTGCGGGCTCTATCCCGACCACGTCGACCTCGGCGGACAGTCCGTGCCGGCCTGGCGCGGGGTGCCGATCCTGCCCTGCTCCAAGATCCCGATCAGCGAGCAGCAGACCAGTTCCATCATCGCGATGCGCACCGGCGAGGAGAACCAGGGCGTCATCGGTCTGCGGCAGACCGGTCTGCCGGACGAGTACGAACCGGGCCTGTCGGTGCGCTTCATGGGCGTCAACGAACAGGCGGTCACCTCCTACCTCGTCAGCACCTACTACTCCGCCGCGGTCCTCCTGCCGGACGCGCTCGGCGTACTGGAGAACGTACGGATCGCCCCGGGACGGGACTGACGGCCCGGCCCCACGCCTGCTGAACCACCTCCCACTCCCCCTGTAGCAAGGAGCCACGGATGCCCGACACCGGGCCCCTGGAACCACCCCCGCCGTCCCGGCCGCCGGCCCCGGACTTCCTGGCCGCGCTGCATCCGCCGGTCGGCCTCCCGCACCTGTCCGCGCCTCCCCCACCCCCGCCTCCCCCGCCTCCCCCGCCTTCCCCACCCGCACCTTCCCCACCGGCGGCCGCCTCCGCCGTACCGGACGCGCCCCCCGCGCCCGACGTGTCCGACGCCCCCGACGTCGCCGACGCGCTCCAGCGGGTCCTGCACGGACCCAGCGGCCCGGGCACCGCCGCGCTCTCCCTGGCCGAACGGCTGAGAACCGCGCTCCCGGAACCGGGCCCGGTGCTCGCGCCCGCCGAGGGCCGGGCCGTCCCCGGGCTCTACTTCCACCCCGTCCCGGAGCCCGACCCGGTGCGCGTCGCGGAGGTGAGCCGCCGGATCAAGCTCTGGGCCGAGGACGAGGTGCGGCTCTACCCCGAGGAGTGGGCGGGCCAGTTCGACGGCTTCTCGGTCGGCAGCTACATGGTCGGCTGCCACCCCGACGCCCCGACCGTCGACCACCTGCTGCTCGCCACCCGGCTGATGGTCGCGGAGAACGCGGTGGACGACTGCTACTGCGAGGACCACGGCGGCTCACCCGTCGGTCTCGGCGGGCGCCTGCTGCTCGCGCACACGGCGCTCGACCATCTGCACACCACCGCGGAGTACGCCCCGGCGTGGGCCGAGTCGCTCACCTCGGACGCCCCGCGCCGGGCGTACCGCAGCGCGATGGACTACTTCGTGCGCGCCGCCACGCCCTCCCAGTCCGACCGCTTCCGGCACGACATGGCCCGGCTGCACCTGGGCTATCTCGCCGAGGCCGCCTGGGCGCAGACCGGGCACGTCCCGGAGGTCTGGGAGTACCTGGCGATGCGCCAGTTCAACAACTTCCGGCCCTGCCCGACGATCACCGACACCGTCGGCGGCTACGAACTCCCCGCCGACCTGCACGCCCGGCCGGACATGCAGCGGGTCATCGCGCTGGCCGGCAACGCGACCACCATCGTCAACGACCTCTACTCGTACATGAAGGAACTCGACAGCCCCGGCCTGCACCTGAACCTGCCGGTGGTGCTCGCCGAACGCGAGCAACTCTCGGAGCGCGACGCGTATCTGAAGGCGGTCGAGGTCCACAACGAGCTCATGCACGCCTTCGAGGCCGCCGCGGCCGACCTCGCCGCGGCCTGTCCGCTGCCCACCGTGCTGCGCTTCCTGCGCGGCGTGGCCGCCTGGGTCGACGGCAACCACGACTGGCACCGCACCAACACCTACCGCTACCGCCTGCCCGATTTCTGGTGACGAACGGAAACCCCTGTGACGACTGAAACGACCTCCACCGCCACGGCCAAGATCCCGGCCCCGGCGACGCCCTACCAGGAGGACATCGCCCGCTACTGGAACAACGAGGCCAGGCCCGTCAACCTCCGCCTCGGTGACGTGGACGGGCTCTACCACCACCACTACGGCATCGGCGCCGTCGACCACGCCGCGCTCGGCGACCCGGCGCACAGCGAGTACGAGAAGAAGCTGATCGCCGAGCTGCACCGGCTGGAATCCGCGCAGGCCGAGTTCCTCCTCGGCCACCTCGGCCCGGTCGGTCCCGGCGACACCCTGGTGGACGCCGGCTGCGGGCGCGGCGGGTCCATGGTGATGGCCCATCAGCGCTTCGGGTGCCGGGTCGAGGGCGTCACGCTGTCCGCCGCGCAGGCCGACTTCGGCAACCGGCGGGCCCGGGAGCTGCGCCTTGCGGACCACGTCCGCTCCCGGGTGTGCAACATGCTCGACACGCCCTTCGAGAAGGGCAGCGTCACCGCCTCGTGGAACAACGAGTCGAGCATGTACGTCGACCTGCACGACCTGTTCGCCGAGCACTCCCGGTTCCTCAAGGTGGGCGGCCGGTACGTGACGGTCACCGGCTGCTGGAACCCGCGCTACGGGCAGCCGTCCAAGTACGTCTCCGAGATCAACGCCCACTTCGAGTGCAACATCCACTCCCGGCGCGAGTACCTGCGGGCCATGGCCGACAACCGGCTGGTGCCGCAGACCATCGTGGACCTGACCCCGGACACGCTGCCCTACTGGGAGCTGCGGGCCACCTCCTCGCTGGTCACCGGGATCGAGGAGGCGTTCATCAACTCCTACCGGGACGGCTCCTTCCAGTACGTGCTGATCGCGGCCGACCGGGTCTGAGCCGGAAAGCGCCGGGGCCGGGACCGTCACCGACGGTCCCGGCCCCGGCTCGTCGCGCTACGGCACGGGGACGGCGGGCGCCCGGTCCGGGAGGAAGCGGTGGCTGCGGCCGGCCAGGTACGCCGCCTTGTAACGGGGTACCTCGCGGTGCCAGTTGAGGATGCCCGCCATCCAGTTCTCCAGGTCGGTCACATAGCCGCGCATGATCTCGCGGGCCTCCTCGGAGAGCTGGAAGTCGTCGTAGACGACCGGCAGTTCGTGCGCGACCACGTGCTCGAACTGGCGCATCCGCTGGCTCATCAGGTCGTGCACGACGTCGAGCGCGGTCGGGTAGTCGATGCCGAAGAAGTTCTGCACCACCAGGATCGCGTTGTGGACCTCGCCCTCGTACTCGATCTCCTTCTGGTAGGAGAAGATGTCGTTGAGCAGGCAGGCCCAGTCCATCGCCGCGTTCTCCAGCGAGCGGACCGGGCCGCTGCGGTAGACCTCCGGCGGGACGGCGGGGCCGTGTCCGGCCCGGCACAGGCCGAGGGTGAGGTCGGAGCCGAAGGTGTCGCGGCGCATCTCCAGGTAGTCCACCGGGTCGGGGACGCGGTGCTGGATCTGGTTGGTCAGCTCCCACACCCAGGCGGCGGTCATCTTGTCGATGGCCTGCCGCAGCGGCAGCCGCTGCGCCGGGGTCATGCCGGCGGTGGTGCGGGCCCACAGGTCGGTCAGGGAGCGTTCCATCGCGTTGGCGGGCGGCGGGACCGGTTCGCCGGCCAGCGGCATGCACGCGGACAGCCGGGCCGTGGTCAGCCGGGCGGCGGCCAGGTCGCGGCGGTGGCCGTAGACCAGCGGGTAGTAGTCGTCGCCGTAGGTGCCGAAGGCCAGCCAGCCGGAGGCCAGGTCGAGCTGCTCCTGGCCGGCGTCCGGGTCCAGGCCCGCGGCGCACAGCGGGAGATCGCAGCTGAGCAGCTTGTCCTCGTCCCACACGCCCTCGCCGAGGATGCCCATCCGCAGCGACCACTCGGTCAGGTGGCGCCGGGAGCCGTCCAGGGCGGGGCTGAGGGCCAGCGGGAACGGCATCCGGATGTCGGGGATCCGGGACGGGCCGACCGGCTGGAACGGTACGTGGGTGAAGGACCGCAGCCGCCGCTCGGCGCCGGCCGCGGCGAGCAGGGCGCGGATGTCGGCGGCGGCGGTGCCGGGGCCGGACGGCACCGGCTGCCAGGGGCCGGTCCTGGACGCGTTCTCGTTCATGTAGCGGCTGGAGCGCAGGTGCCACTCGTGGCCGCCGGACTGCCAGTCCTGGAGCCCCTTGGTATAGGCGGCGACTGCGGCGACCTCGGGCGGCGTGAGGCCCTGTTCCAGGGCGATGGCCGGGACTTCGGTGAACGCGGTGTGCTCGAACTGGTGCAGCCGGGAGGTGAGGACGTCGTTGACGATGTCGGCGGCCTGCTGGGTGGTGCAGCCGAAGAAGGTCTCCAGGACCAGCACGCCGTTGCTCAGCTCGCCCTCGTCCTCGACCTCGCGCTGGTAGGAGAAGAGGTCGTTGCGCAGGTGGACGGCGTCGGAGAAGGTCTCCATCAGCACCCTGAGCGGCCTGGTGCCGGCGACGGCGGCCGGCACCTCGGCGGTGGCGTACTCCACCAGCCCGGCCGACCAGGGGGCGCCGCCGACCTTGCGGCGCATCTCGATGTACTCGACCGGGTTGGCGATCCGGCCCTCGTTGATGTTGGACAGCTCCCACAGGGACTCGTTGAGCAGGTGCTCGGTGGCGACGGCGAAGCGGCGGCGCCAGTCGGCCGACATCGCCGGCACCGTGCGCCGCCACAGGTCGGCGAGGCCGGCCTCCACCGGGTTCGCCGGCTCCGGCAGCCCGTCCGCGAGGTCGAGCGGCATGAACAGCGGCAGCCGGTCCAGGTGGGCCTTGCCGGCGACGCGGTCCTGGGTGCGCTTGTACTTCTCCAGGAAGTGGTCGTCGAAGAAGAACACCCACACGTACCAGTCGGTGATCAGGGAGAGGGCCGGTCCGTCGCAGTCGGGGTGCGTGTAGGCGCACAGCAGGCCGTAGTCGTGGGCGTCCAGGTCGGCCTGCTCCCAGACTCCGGAGCCCTCCAGCATGCCCATGTCGCGCGCCCACCGGGTCGAGTGGGCGCGCGCCTCGTCGACATGGGGGTTGAGCCGGGCGGGATGCGGCAAGTAGAAGTGCGGGAGTTCGAAGGGCTGCTGCGTCATGGCCGGGGCCCTACCCACGGCCTTTCGGGGGCATCCTCGGGACGGCTGATGATCACACCATCGCGTGAATTCGGGCCGGGTCAGGAACCTCGCGCCCCGGTCCGTGGCCGGATCAACGGTCCCGTACCTGGATCAGCGCGTGTGTCCCGCCGGTGCGCCAGCGCTGTTCCTCGGCGGCGACCAGCGCGGTCTCCGTGGCGGGGGCCAGGCCGGTGATCACGTCGGACTTCAGGGTGCGCAGCGCGGCCACCGGGCCGGGGAAGTACCCGGTGACGTCGGCGAACGGCGTGGTCGGCGGCCAGCGCCGGTCGCCCACCAGCCGCCGGTAGTTCAGGTCGCCCTTGACCACGGTGAGCGTCGCGGCGGCGAACTCGGCGCGCAGGTCGGCGGGCATCTCGGCGTACGGCAGCGGGGCGCAGGAGAAGGGGTGGGCGCGGACGGTGAGCCGGCCGTCGGCCAGGGCGGCCCACAGCCGGCGTCCGTACCCGGCGGCGGCGCCCTCGGCGCCGGTCAGCCGCCGTACCGCGTCCAGCACGTCGGCGGGCGTGGCGTCGGAGACGTAGTACGGGTACGGCTTCACCTGGAGCACCGCGCGGGTGATGTGGCCGTGGGTGAGGAGGTGGTCGACGAGGAGCAGGTCGGGGACGAGTTCGCGGCCGGCGTTGTCGGCGACCAGGCACAGGGTGCCGGACTCGCCCCCGGGCGGCAGCAGGGACCACAGGCGGGCGCTGTCGTCGGCGACCAGCGGCGGGGCGTCCGCAGGGGCCGCGCCGGGGTCGGCGGAGAGGCGGAAGCCGAGGTCGGCGCGGTTGCCCCAGAGCGAGCCGTGCAGCAGGGCGGCCGCCTGCCGCTCGGCCGGCAGGCGGTGCAGGCCGTCGAGCGCGGCGAGTTCCTGGTCCGTCTCCGGGGCGTCGAGTTCGGCCAGCTTGACCGGCCGGAAGGGGTCGATGCCGTGCCAGGGGCCGGGTCCGAACCAGCCGGTCGCGTCCAGCAGGCGGCGGTAGAACCAGCTCTCGGACCACAGCCACGGCACTTCGAACCAGGACCGGCCGGCGTACTCGTCCATCCCCCAGGCCGCCCAGCGGTCGTGGTCGGCGGCGTCCTCGGGCAGGGGTTCGATGCCGCCGCGCAGACAGTTCTCCAGCAGGGCGTCGAGGGCGCGGCGGCGGTCGGGGTCGTAGGGCAGGTGCTGCCGCACCTGCCGGATGATCGCCGGGTGCCGTTCGGCCAGCACGGAGTGCGGGAAGGAGCCGGGTGCGTCGGCGCGCAGGACGGGCGGCGTGGAGAGGTCGGGCATGCGGCTCACCGTAGCGCGGTGGTCACACCGGTCCCGGCTCCCGCTCCAGGCGCACCGCGAGGCGGGCGTAGTGGGGGCGCCGGGTCACCGGCACCAGGGCGCGGATCAGCAGCCGCCACATCTCGGCGACCCGGCGCGGCTGGTGGGCGACGGGCTCCACGGTGCGGCCCACCACGCGGGTGCCGACGAAGGAGCAGACGAAGCTGTGGGCGACGGCGTCGACATCGATGTCCGGGTGCAGGTCGGACTCCTCGACCGCGCCGACCAGCCGGGCGGAGGCCAGCTCCAGCCACTCGGTGAAGGGGTGCCGCAGCGGCGGCCGGACCGGCACGCCCGCGGTGGCCAGCCGCAGTCCGGCGCGCAGCACCGGGCCCTCGACGGAGAGCCGGGTGACGCCGAAGGTCAGCCGCATCAGGGCTTCCAGGGAGGAGTAGCCCCGGCCGTCCATCTCGCGGGCCATCCGGCGCGAGGTCCGGGACTGCAACTCCATGATGGCCTGGGCGAGATCGTCCTTGGCCGCGAAGTGGAAGTACAGCGCGCCCTTGGTCACGCGCGCGCGGCGCACGATGTCGCTCAGGCTGGTCGACTCGTAGCCCTGGCGGTCGAACAGGTCGGCGGCGGCCGCGATGATCGTCGCACGGGTCTGCTCGGCGCGTAACTGCCTCGCCATCGGATGAACACTCCTGGGCTGGAACCGAACGGGCCATGCCGTGTGTTCTGACCCGCAGCAGACAATAACTCACCGCGTCAACAGCCTCTTTGACGAGGTCGGGGGCCGGCCGGCGGCCCGCGCGGCCGCACTTGACGACGCGTGGATTGTCACGATGCGGTAGTGACAACCGCCATCGCATCGTTGGTCACTTGACTACCGGTGGTCACACGCGATTGGCTCCGGCCCAGCGAGACTCACCCAGTTGGCGCACAGCTGTCGCCCGGCGGTGGCCCCTCGCCCTGTTCCTCCTGCTCGGCCGCTCAGCGAGGTGCCGCTTTCCCATGAACAGTTCTCCCCCGCCGCCCGCCCCGTCCGCGCGGCGGCGTCTGGCCGCCCTGGCGGTCGCGGCCTGCCTGCTGACGGCGGGCTGCTCCGGGACCGCCGACGACGCGGCCGCCGCGAGCGGCGGCAAGCCGGACACCGGCCGGCTCAGGATCGCCCTGGTCACCCACGGCGGCGAGGGCGACGCCTTCTGGGACCTGGTGCGCAAGGGTGCCGAGGCGGCGGCCGCCAAGGACGGCATCGACCTGACGTACGCCAGCGACTCCGACACGGCGGGCCAGGCCGAGCTGGTCCGGGACGCGATCGGCGACCGGGTGGACGGTATCGCCGTGACCCTGGCCAAGCCGGGCGCGATGAAGCGGCCGGTCGCCGAGGCGCGGGCGGCCGGCATCCCCGTCGTCGGCCTCAACTCCGGCATGGACGCCTGGCGGGCCACCGGACTGCTGGAGTACTTCGGGCAGGACGAGAGCGTGGCGGGCCGGGCGGTCGGCGACAAGCTCGACGCGCTCGGCGCCGAGCACACCCTGTGCGTCATCCACGAACGGGGCAACGTCGCGCTGGAGGCACGCTGCGCCGGGGTGAAGAAGACCTTCGGCGGCATGACCGAGATGCTCTACGTCGAGGGCACCGACATGGAGGCGGTGCGGGACGCGGTCGCCGCCCGGCTCGGGCAGGACACCCGGATCGACGAGGTCGTCATGAACGGCGCGCGGTACGCGCTGACCGCGGTGAAGGCGGTCCGCGACGCGGGCAGCGCGGCCCACGTCGCCACCTTCGACCTCGACAAGGACCTGGTCGCCGCCGTCAAGCGCGGTGACGTGCAGTTCGCCGTCGACCAGCAGCCCTACCTCCAGGGCTATCTCGCGGTGGACGGGCTGTGGCTGTACCGGACCAACGGCAACGTCAGCGGCGGCGGCACCGAACCGGTGCTGACCGGGCCCGCGTTCGTCACCAAGGCCAACGCGGACGCGGTCGGGCGGTTCGCGGCGGGCGGCACGCGGTGATCCGGTCCGCGGCCCGCCCCCTGTCCCAGGCCCCGCCGGCGCCCCTGATCCGCCCCTCCTCCCCGATACCGATCGCCTAGGACGACGATGTCTGCACGGACAGGTGCCCCGCGCCGCCTCGGCCGCCTCGGCTCCATACGTCTCTCCCTGATCCTCCTGGCCGTGGTGCCGAGCGTCACCCTCGCCGTGATGTGGGGCGTGACGACCAACCGGATGTTCTCCGAGGGACTGGAGCTGCGGTCGCAGACCCAGCTGAGCCGGGCCACCGGCGCGATGGGCACCGACGCCACCCTCGCCCTCCAGCGGGAGCGCGGCGTCTCGGCGACCTGGCTGGCGACGCCCGGCGGCTCGCGCGGGGAACTGGCGGCGCGGCGCAAGGAGACGGACGCGGCGGTGGCCGAACTGGTCGGGCAGAGCGACGCGATCCGCCGGGCGCCCGCCCGGGTCTCGGAACGGCTGTACGCGGTGCTCGGCTCGCTGGGCAGCCTGGAGTACTACCGCGACCAGGTCGACGCGCCCACCGACATCACCGCCGACCAGGCGCTCGACCAGTACTCCTCGATCGTCGACGAGCAGATACACGCCTTCCAGGAGCTGTCCCAGGTCGACGACGGCGACCTCACCTCGCAGGCCGGCCCGCTGGTCGCCCTGGAGCACGCGGCGGAACTGACCTCCCAGGAGGACGCCCGGCTCACCCTGGCCTGGCCCTCCGGGCGGCTCGACGAGGCCGAGTGGGCCGCGTTCTCCCAGGCGGTGCACACCCGGCGCTGGCTGGTCCAGGACCAGATCATGCCCGCGCTGCGCGGCACGGCGAAGACCCAGGTCGAGTCCATCCTGGCGAGTGAGGCGTGGCAGACCATGGAGGCGGTCGAGGACGAGGTGCTCGCGGCCCGCGGCGCGGACGGGACCGGCGCGATCCGCATCCCGGACGCCCGGCAGCGGTGGACCGCCGCCTTCGACCAGGTCTCCCTGCGGTACGCGGAGCTGATCCGGCAGCAGACCTCGGACCTGCTCGACCGCAGCGCCGAGGAGGCGCGTGGGCTGCTGCTCACGGCGGGCGCGCTGAGCGCGGGCGGGCTGCTCGCCCTGCTGCTGTGCGTGGTGCTGTCCTGGCGGATCACCCGCTCGCTGTCCCGGCGGCTCACCGGCCTGCGGCGGGCCACCCTGAGCCTGGCCGAGGAACGGCTGCCCGACGTGGTGGCCCGGCTGGAGCGGGGCGAGACGGTCGACGTGGAGTCGGCGACCCCGCCGCTGGACTACGGCCGGGACGAACTCGGGCAGGTGGCCCAGGCGTTCAACGCCGCGCAGCGCACCGCCGTGCACACCGCGGTGGAACTCGCCGACACCCGGCGCGGCTTCCAGAAGGTGATCCTCGGCATCGCCCGGCAGAGCCAGAACCTGGTCAACATGCAGCTCGGCAAGCTCGACGCGCTGGAACGCCGGCACACCGACCCGGAGGTCCTCAACGGCCTGTACGAACTGGACTCGGTGGCCAGCCAGTTGCGCCGCTACGAGGAGAACCTCGTCATCATCAGCGGCGAGCAGCCGCGGCGCAGCTGGCGGGAGCCGGTCGCGCTGGTCGACATCCTGCGCGGCGCGGTCGGCGAGGTCGCCGAGTACCAGCGGGTGGAGATCTCCACCGACGAGGACGTGTTCCTGGCGCCGCCCGCGGTGGCCGACGTGATCCATCTGCTGGCCGAGCTGATCGACAACGCCACCGCGTACTCGCCGGCACCCGCGCCGGTCGGGGTGCGGGCGGCGATGGTGGCCAGGGGCCTGGCGGTCGAGATCGAGGACCGGGGCCTCGGCCTGTCCGAGGACGACTACGTCTCGTTCAACGAGCAGCTGGCGGTGGAGCCGAAGTTCGACGTGGTGGCCCTCGCCGGCGATCTGCGGCTCGGCATGTTCGTCGTCGCCCGGCTCGCCCACCGGCACGGCATCACGGTCACGCTGCGTCCGTCGCCGTACGGCGGCACCACGGCGATCGTGCTGGTGCCGCACGAGATCGTGGTGCGGGAGCGGCCCGAGAACGGGACCGGGACCGGGGGCGAGGGCGAGAGCGAGAGCGAGAGCGAGAGCGACACCGTACGGCCGGGGCCCGCGCCCGTACTCTCACCCGCACCCGCGCCCGTACCCGCACCCGTACTCACACCCGCACCCACCCCGAGCCCTGACCGCGGCTCCCGCTCCCCCGCTGCTTCCCGCTCCCCCGCGGCTTCCCCCTCCCCCCTCCCCCGCCGCGTCCCGCAGACGAGTCTCGCCGCCGAGTTGCGTGCGGAGCCCGGGGCCGCCGCGGAGGGCGACGGTTACCCCGACTTCACCGCCGAGCGTGCCGCGTCCTCCCTCGCCGGTTTCCAGCGCGGCACCCTCCAGGCACGTGACGAGGAGCCCGAGGAACGGGACGGCCGCGCCCCGGACTCCGCCCGCCGACCGCTCACGAAGGACACGCCATGACACGCCCCTCGCCCGCCACCCACACCCAGCTCGACCAGTTGCTCACCGGACTCGTGGAGCGGGTCGCCGACGTCAACCAGGCCGTCGTGCTCTCCGAGGACGGGCTGGTGGTCAGCAAGTCCACCGGGTTCCTGCGCGACGACGCCGAGCGGCTCGCGGCGACCGCCTCGGGCCTGATGAGCCTCAGCAAGGGCGTCAGCATGGACTTCCGGGGCGGCCCGGTCCGCCAGGCGCTGATCGAGATGGCCAACAGTTTTCTGGTGCTGACCTCCGCCGGCCCCGGCGCCCACCTGGTGGTGCTCACCGGTCCGAACGCCGATGTGGGTGTGGTGGCGTACCAGATGAACATGCTGGTGAAGAAGATCGGTGAGCACCTCAGCGCGGCCCCCCGGGGCGTTACTGGCCCCGGTGCTTGACCCATGAGGGAAGGCGACGCGTGACATGAGGGAAGGCGACGCGGAGGGCCGGCTGGTGCGGCCGTTCGCCCTGACCGGCGGGCGCACCCGGCCCAGCCGCGCCGACTTCACCCTCATCACGACGGTGACCGCGGTGCACCCGCCGCCCGGCCGGATCGCGCGGGGGCAGCCGGAGCACGCCCGCATCCTGCGGCTGTGCGCCCGGCCGGTCGCCGTGGCGGAGCTGGCGGCCCTGCTCGACCTGCCGGTCAGCGTGGTGGTCATCCTGCTCTGCGATCTGCTGGAGGACGGCCGGATCGTCGCGCGGGCGCCGCACCCGGTGTCGCACACCACCGCCGACCTGGACCTGCTACGGAAAGTGAGGGAGGGCCTTGGCCGGCTCTGAGTCCGTCACCCGGGCGAGATCCGCTCCGGACGCCGTGAAGATACTCATCGCCGGCGGCTTCGGCGTCGGCAAGACCACCATGGTCGGTTCGGTCAGCGAGATCGCCCCGCTGCGCACCGAGGAACCGCTGACGATGGCCGGCCTGGGCGTCGACGACCTCGCCGGCATCGAGGAGAAACGGTCCACCACGGTGGCGCTGGACTTCGGCCGGATCACCGTCGGCGACGACCTGGTGCTCTACCTGTTCGGTACGCCGGGGCAGCAGCGGTTCTGGTTCATGTGGAACGACCTGGCGATCGGCGCCCTCGGCGCGGTCGTGCTGCTGGACGTGCGCCGGCCCGAGTCGAGTTTCGCCGCCATCGACTTCTTCGAGCGCCGGGGCATCCCGTTCGTGGTCGCGGTCAACGGCTTCCACGGGGAGCACCCGTATCCGGCGGAGGAGATCCGCGACGCGCTGGCGCTGCCGGACCATGTCCGGGTGCTGCTGTGCGACGCGCGCGAGCGGATCTCCTCCCGGGACGTACTGATCGCCCTGGTCGACCAGTTGATCGCCGCGGCGGCCGGTTAGTACCGGGGGCCGGTCAGTACCGGCGGCCGGTCAGTCCAGACCGGCCGTCTTCAGCCACGCCTTGGCGACGTCCAGCGGGTCCTTCTTGTCCAGCTGCACCTGGGCGTCGAGGTCGAGCAGCGTCTCGGTGTCCAGCTTCGCGGACACGGCGTTCAGGGCGGCGACGCCCTCCTCGGACAGCCCGTCCTTGTTGACCAGCGGGGTGACGTTGGCGAAGCCGAAGAAGTTGTCCGGGTCCTTCAGGACGACGAACTTCTCCTTCACGATGGTCGGGTCGGTGGTGAAGATGTCGGCGGCCTGCACGGTGTTCTTGGTCAGCGCCGCCTGGGTCAGCGGGCCGCCCGCGTCCAGCGCCTTGAACGACTTGAACTTCAGCCCGTACTTCGACTCCAGCCCCTTCAGCCCCTGCTGCCGGGTCTGGAACTCGGGCGAGCCGCCGATCACGAGGTCCGGGGCGATGTCCTTCAGGTCCGCGAGCGTCGAGTCCGAGGTGAGGCCGTACTTCTTCGCCGTGGCGGCGTTGACGCTCAGCGAGTCCTTGTCCTCGGCGGGCGAGGACTCCAGCAGGGTGAGGCTCTTGTCGAGCTTGGCCTTGGCCGCCGTGTCGACCGCCGCGGCGGAGGTCTGCTCGGCGTCGGCGTCGAGATAGGCGAGCAGCGAGCCGTTGTACTCGGGCAGCACGGTGACGGAACCGTTCTTCATCAGCCCGTACGTCGTCTCGCGGCTGCCGATGTTGTGCTTGTAGGTGACCTTGAGGCCCTTGGCCTTGAGCGCCTCGCCGTAGATGTCGGCGAGCAGCGTGCTCTCGGCGAAGTTGTTGGAGCCGACGACGACCGTGCCGGCCTCCGCCTTGTCCCCGTCCAGGGGGTTGTCGCCGCCGTCGTCGGAGGAGGAACAGCCCGAGAGCAGTGCCGCGGTGGCCATGAGCGTTACGGCCGCCACACCGGTGTGCCTCGTCCTGGACCGGCTGCTCTTCGCAGTGAAAGTCATTCACCGATCCCATCCCGCCGCTTCTGGGTCCGTCAAGAACAGCCTGGTTACGGTTTTCTGCGCACCCCCGGGGACACCGCGAACCGCCCGGCCGCCCAGAACAGACCCAGCGTGACCAGGGCGAGGACGGCCACCAGGGTGGCGCCGCCGACGACCTTCTCGTAGTCGCGCTGGTAGAGCCCGTCGACGATGTACCGGCCGAGGCCGCCCAGGCTGACGTAGGCGGCGATGGTGGCCGTGGAGACGATCTGGATGGCCGCCGAGCGCAGTCCGCTGAGGATCAGCGGCAGCGCGACCGGCAGTTCGACCTGGAGCAGCACCCGGGACTCGCGCATGCCCATGCCGCGGGCCGCGTCCACCGGGGCCGGGTCGACGGAGCGGATGGCCTCGTAGGTGGTGACCAGGATCGGCGGGACGGCGAGGATGACCAGCGGGATCATCACCGGGAACAGGCCGAAGCCCATCATGATGACGATCAGGACCAGCAGTCCGAAGCTGGGCAGCGCGCGGGCGGCGGTGGCGACGAAGGCCAGCGCGTTGCCGCCGCGCCCGGTGTGCCCGGTGACCAGGCCGACCGGCAGGCCGATCAGGGCGGCGACGCCGAGGGCCAGCGCCGAGTAGTGGAGGTGTTCCAGCAGGCGCTGCGGGATGCCGTCGTAGCCGTGCCAGTGGGCGCCGTCGCTGAAGAAGGCGTTGACGAAGTTCAGGACGTTCATCCGGTGGCCTCCGCCGGGCTGCGCCGGGTGCGGGTGCCGCGCGGCATCCACGGGGTGAGCAGGGCGCGCAGTGCGACCAGGGCCGCGTCGCAGGCGATGGCGAGGACCGCGGTGGTGAGCACGGAGTTGGCGGCCAGTTCGGGGCGGTCGTACTTCTGGGCGGCGGCCAGCAGGTTGCCGAGGGCGCCCTGGTTGCCGATCAGCGCGCCGACGCTGACCAGCGAGATGCTGGAGACGACGGCGACCCTGAGGCCGGCCACGATGGCGGGCACGGCGATCGGCAACTGCACCTGCGCGTAGCGGCGTACCGGTCCGAAGCCCATCGCGGTGGCGGCGGCCAGGGTCTCCTCGGGCACCGAGCGGACGCCGTCGACGAGGGCCGGGACCAGGACGACCAGGCTGTAGACGGCCAGCGGGATCATCACGGTCAGCT
Source organism: Streptomyces sp. NPDC023723 (assembly GCF_040639815.1). Lineage (NCBI taxonomy): Bacteria > Bacillati > Actinomycetota > Actinomycetes > Kitasatosporales > Streptomycetaceae > Streptomyces > Streptomyces sp. NPDC023723. The sequence goes on along the minus strand of NZ_JBFAAP010000017.1, from coordinate 133,326 downwards.
CGGTCTGGCCGGTGTAGTCGATGAGGACCACGAAGAAAGCCAGCGACGGGACGGCGTACAGCACGGTCGTCACGCCGAGCACCGGCGGGTAGAGCCAGCGGAAGCGGACGCAGAGCTGGGCGATCGGCAGCGCCAGCACCAGACCGGCCAGCACCGGCAGCAGGGCCTCGCGCAGATGCAGGCCGATCAGTCCGAGCCAGGTGCTCTGGAGGTCGCTTGGGATGTCGAAGAAGCCGTTCACGACACCGCCCCGGTGGGTGCCCCGGCCGCGGCCCCGGCGTGCTCGGCGTGCGCGGCGCGGATCGCGTCGCCGATGGCCGTCTGCGAGACGACCCCGGTGACCTTGCCGGCTTCGTCCACGGCGACCGCCCAGCCGGTGGGCGAGAGCACCGCGCAGTCCAGGGCGGCGCGCAGCGAGTCGGTGCCGGGGGTGAACGGCCGCCCGTACGGCAGCAGCCGCGCCGGGTCGATGTCGCCCGGGGTCAGGTCGCGCGGCTCGCTCCAGCCGAGCGGGCGGCCGTCGTCGTCGGTGACCAGCACGTAGGGCGACTTGGCGGCGGCGCCGAGGCGCTTGGCGGTGGCGTCCACCGGGACCACCGGGACGGTGGTCAGCTCCAGTGCGGCGGACGGGAAGAAGGACAGCCGCCGTACGCCCCGGTCGGCGCCGAGGAAGCCCTCGACGAAGGCGTCGGCGGGGTCGGAGAGCAGTTCGGCGGGGGGCGCGTACTGGGCGAGGTGACCGCCCTCGCGCATCACCGCGACCATGGTGCCGAGTTTGATGGCCTCGTCGATGTCGTGGGTGACGAAGACGATGGTCTTGCCCAGTTCGTCCTGGATGCGCAGGAGTTCGTCCTGGAGGCCCTTGCGGACCACCGGGTCGACGGCCGAGAACGGCTCGTCCATCAGCAGCACCGGCGGGTCGGCGGCGAGCGCGCGGGCCACGCCGACGCGCTGCTGCTGGCCGCCGGAGAGCTGGTACGGGTAGCGCTTGGCGAGGGAGGTGTCGAGGCCGACCCGGCCCATCAGCTCCGCCGCCCGGTCGCGGGCCTTCTGCTTGCTCCAGCCGAGCATCCGGGGCACGGTGGCGATGTTGTCGACGATCGTCCGGTGCTGGAAGAGACCGGCGTTCTGGATGACGTACCCCATGGAGCGGCGCAGGGTGGTGACGGGCTGCCGGGTGACGTCCGCGCCGTCGAGGAGGATGGTGCCCTCGCTGGGCTCGACCATCCTGTTGATCATCCGCAGGGTGGTCGTCTTGCCGCAGCCCGAGGGACCGACGAGGACCGTGATCGAGCGGTCCGGTATCTCCAGCGACAGCCGGTCCACCGCCACCGTGCCGTCCGGATACCGCTTGGTGACTGATTCCATCCGTATCAAAGCGCCGAATACCCTTCGGGTGGGCGGACAGGCCGGGAAGTGCTGGCCAGGGGTTGTACGGGCAGTTGCGGGTGCAGCTGCCGGGTGAGTCTAGGCCAGGCCGTTGAACCGGCCGCCTCGCACACCTGCCCCGGGCCGCGACCCCTTATGCGGCCCTCCTGGTCCGCGCCGCCGGCAGTGACCTCCTACGCGGCCCGCTCGATCCGCACCACCGCAAGTGACCTCCTACGCGGCCCGCTCGATCCGCACCACCGCCAGCGACCCCCTACGCGGCCCGCTCTATCCGCACCACCGCCAGCGACCCCCTACGCGGCCCGCTCTATCCGCACCACCGCCAGCGACCCCCTACGCGGCCCTCTCGATCCGCACCGTCGGCAGTCCCGGTGAGCGCAGCACCCGGCGGTCCGAGTCCACCGCGAAGATCTCGCAGCCCGGCCGGGCGGCGGCCCAGGTGACGCCCTCGCGGCCGAGCGCGAAGGCGGCGGTGGCCGCGGCGTCGGCCTCGGTGAGGGTGGGAGCCACCACCGTCAGGCTGAGCAGTCCGGTCGCCGGGCGCCCGGTCCGGCCGTCGAGGATGTGGTCGCCGCGCTCGTAGCGAGCGGAGGTCGCCACGGCCGCGTCGGTGACCTCCAGTACCGTGCACAGCCGGTCGGCGTGCTCGGGATGCCGTATCCCCACCCGCCAGGGACCGCCGGCGGCGACCACGTCACCGCCGGCGTTGAGGCAGAAGCGGCGCGCCCCGGCCGCCGTCAGCAGCTCCGCCGCCCGCTGCACCGACCAGCCCTTCACCACCGCGCACGGATCGAGCCGCCGCCCCGGCAGCCGGACGTCGAAGGCGCCGCCGGTCGCCGCCCGGTACTCCGCGCAGAGGCCGAGCACCTCCCGCAGGTCCTCGCTCAGCTCGAAGGTCTCGCCCCGGTCCAGCCGGGACACCTCGCTGTCGGCCCGAAACGGACTGAACCGGGCGTCCACCTCGCGCAGCCAGCGGAAGACCGCGTCGGCGGCCTGCTCGGGAACGTCCTCGTCGTCGATCCGCAGGGAGACCGGGAACCCCATGACGTGCTCGACGCGCCGCACGTCACAGCCCCTGCGCGTCGAGCGCGGCCTGCAGGGACTCCCGGTACCCGTCGCTGGTGACGGTGGCACCGGAGACGGTGTCGATGTCGGCGCTCTGCGCCTGCAGGGTCTCCTCGACGAGCTGCGGCACGGCGGCCGTGGTCTGCGGGTGGTTGGGCTGCTGGAGCATGGTGACGGCGGTGATCCGCTCGCCCTCGAAGGTCACCTGGACCTGGACGGGGCCCTTCTCGGTGTTCACGGTCGACCCGGCGACGGTCCGCTCGGTGGCACCGGCGGAACCGGTGCCGCCCGAGGAGGACACCGTCGGCGTCGGGGCGGCAACGGCCTCCGTGGTGCTGGTCGTGGTCGTCGGCTCGGTGGACGGCGCGTACCGCCACACGGGAATCAGCCCCGCGACGCTCAGCACCAGAACAGGTATGGCTCGTTTCACGGCGTGCTCTCGTCTCCCCCTCAGCCGGCCAGGCTGAAGCGCTCGAAGTGGATCTGCGGCCCGGGCACGCCCAGCTCGCGCAGGCTGCCCAGTACGGCGTTCATCATGGGCGGCGGTCCGCACAGGAAGACGTCGCGGTCGGTGAGGTCGGGGATCAGCCGGGCCAGTTCGGCCGGGGCCAGCCGGTCGGGCACCGGCGGCCCGGTCACCAGGTGCAGTTCGGCACCCTTGGCGACGGCGAGGTCGCGCAGCTCGTCGTAGAGCACCGCGTCCGGTTCGGCGGTGACCCGGTAGAGGACGACGGCGTGGCCGTCCAGCTCCTCCAGCAGCGCCCGGATCGGGGTGACGCCGACGCCGCCCGCGACGAGCACGGCGTCCGGCCGGGTGCGGTGCATGGTGGTGAACGCGCCGTAGGGTCCCTCGGCGAACACCCGGGTGCCGGGCCTCAGCCGCCGTAGCGCGGCGCTGCCGGCCCCGGCGGTCTTGACGGTGAGCCGGAGGGTACGGCCGTCGGGCGCGGCGGACAGCGAGAAGGGGTTGGCCTGCCACCAGCGGTCCCGGGTCAGGAACCGCCACAGGAAGAACTGGCCGGCGCGGGCCGGCAGCCGGTCCAGGTCGCGGCCGGTGACGTACACGGACACCACGTGCTCGTTCTCCGGGACGACGGCCGTCACCCGCAGCCGGTGACGCCAGTTCCGCCACAGCGGCAGCGCGAGCCGCCCGGCGAACACCGCGCCCAGCGCGACACCCCACACCGCGTACCAGTACCCGGTCCCCCACGACGACGACGTGAACGAGGTCCCGACGGCGACTTGGTGGGTGAAGGCCAGCACCACCGCGACGTATGTGTACAGGTGCAGGAAGTGCCAGGTCTCGTACGCCAGCCGGCGCCGCGCGGCCCGCGCCGAGACCCCGCCGATCACCAGCAGCAGCACGAAGGCGACCAGTGCCCGCAGCACGCCCTCGACGGTCTCGGCGAGGTCGACGAGCTGGTTCAGCGGGTCCATCCCGGACCCCTCCCCGTACCCGAAGGTGATGAGGACCACGTGGGCGAGCAGCGTCCACACCACGCCGAAGCCGGTCCAGCGGTGCCAGGAGGTCAGCCGGTCCATGCCGATGCGGCGGTCCAGCCAGGGCAGCCGGGCCACCAGCAGCAGCTGGAACGCCATGAACAGGGCGCCGTACAGCCCGGCCAGCCGGCCCAGCACGATCAGCGCGTTGGACGCGAAGCCGCCCTGGACGAAGAGGACGGCCACGACGGCCGCGTTGACGGCGAACAGCGCGTACAGGCCGGTGCGGGCCAGCACCCGGGGGCGCAGGACCGGGGTGGGGGGCGGCTGGACGACACGGGGAGCGCGTGGGGCAGTGGTCACGCTCCGAGCTTCACCCGGCCGCCCTGTCGTTTTCCTGTCTACCGGCTTTCGAGTGGTTATCGATCCCGGTACGGCGATGACCTGGGGCTCGGCTGTGCGTGCCGGGTGACGCACTATGGGCGGGTGGAAAAAGTACGACTCCTCGTCGTGGACGACGACCCGCCCATCGCCGACCTGGTCGCCACCGTCGCCCGGTACGAGGGCTGGGAGGCGGTGACCGCCAACACCGGCGAGGAGGCACTGCGCACCGCCGCCGCGTTCCACCCGGACATCGTGGTGCTCGACCTGATGCTGCCGGACCTCGACGGCTTCGGCGTCCTGGACCGGCTGCGCCGCTCGGGCACCCAGGTGCCGGTGGTCTTCCTCACCGCCCGCGACCAGGTCGCCGACCGGGTGGCGGGGCTGACCCGGGGCGGCGACGACTACCTGGTCAAGCCGTTCGCGGTGGAGGAGCTGATGGCCCGGCTGCGCACCGTGCTGCGGCGCAGCGCCGGACCCGGCTTCCAGCGCTCGGTGCTCGGCGTCGGCGACCTGACGATGGACGAGGACACCCGCCAGGTGCGGCGCGGCGAGACCCTGCTGTCGCTCACCCCCACCGAGTACGAGGTGCTGCGCTACCTGATGCGCAAGTCCCCGACCGTGCTGACCAAGGCGCAGATCCTGGACCATGTGTGGGAGTACGGCTTCGGCGGCCGGTCCAACGTAGTGGAACTGGTGGTCAGCCGGCTGCGCCGCAAACTGGACGAGGCGGGCGGCGGCGCCCCGCTGATCCACACGGTGCGCGGCTTCGGCTACGCGCTGCGGCAGGCGGCTCCGTGAGAGGGCCGGTGCGTCCGGTACGTCCGGTACGGCGGCTGTGGCGGGCCTACCGCGACTCGCGGCTCGGCACCCGGCTCGCCCTCGGCCTCGGCCTGCTGTCGCTGCTGGCGTTCGCCGTGGTCGGCACGGCGCTCACCACGTACATGCGGGACTACCTGGAGGCCCGGCTCGTCGACCAGATGAAGCTGGCGCAGGTGGTGCAGACCAAGGACGCGGCCGAGCACGGCACCGTGCAGCGCAAGTCGTACTACGGCTGGTACACGGCCGTCTACGACGTCTCCGCCGCCTCGGCCGACCTGCGCGAGCCCGCCGACGTGCCCGCCGACCCGGGCGCGCTGACCGCGCTGGCCGAGGAGATGGCCCAGTCGGGGCAGGACATCACGCGCACCGTGCGGATCGACGGCCGCGGGCCCTACCTGCTGCGGGCCTGCGAGGTGCAGCCCGGCGTGGTGCTGGTCAGCGCGGCGCCGCTCGGGGACGTCGAGAACACCATGGACCATCTGATCGCCGTGCAGGTGGTCGCCTTCGGGGTGGCGCTGCTGGCGCTGGTGGTGGTCGGGCGGCGGATGCTGCGGCGCGGGCTGAAGCCGCTGAGCGACATGGCGCACACCGCGCACGGCATCGCCTCGCACGACCTGACCGAGTCGGCGGCCCGGCTGCCGCTGCGGGACGCCGGGCGGGACGGCGGCCGGGAGGTGGCGGAGCTGCGCACCGCGTTCAACGCGATGCTGGAGCACATCGACGACTCCCTGGCGGTACGCGCCGAGGCGGAGGGCCGGCTGCGCAGGTTCGTCGCGGACGCCTCGCACGAACTGCGCACCCCGCTGATGTCGGTCCGCGGCTACGCCGACCTGTTCCAGTACGCGGCGGCCAACGAACCGGCCGAACGGGACCGCCACCTGGCCCGGCTGCGCGCCGAGGCGGCCCGGATGGGCGTCCTGCTGGACGACCTGCTGCTGCTCGCCCGGCTGGACGCGGCCGAGGTCGAGGCACCGCTGCGGATGACCGGCACCGACCTGACGGACCTGGCCCGGCAGGCCGCCGACGCGTTCCGCGCCTCGCACCCGGGCCGTCCGCTGACCGTGACGGCCCCGGCCGAGCCGGTCCGGCTGCGCTGCGACGCGGGGCGCATCCGCCAGGTCCTGGACAACCTCCTCACCAACGCGGCCGTGCACACCCCGCCCGGCACGGAGGTGTCCCTGCGGGTGGCGCGCGACGCGGAGACGGCCCGGGTGACGGTGGCCGACACCGGCCCCGGCATACCGCCCGCCGACCGGGAACGGGTCTTCGACCGCTTCTACCGCGTCGACAAGGCCCGCAGCCGCGACCGGGGCGGCAGCGGACTGGGCCTGGCGGTGGCCCGGTCACTGGTGACGGCACACGGGGGCACGGTGGAACTTGCGAGCGCGCCGGGGGCAACGGTGTTCACGGTGACACTGCCGCTGGCCCGCACGGATCTCACGGACCGCTGACGGACCCGCCGCGGTCCCGAGGCGGTGCGGGCGGGGCCAGCCGTCACCGCCCCCGCCCGTCCCCCTGCGAAGTCGCGGGTCTCCGTCTCCACCGACAGCTTCCACGCGCACGACGGTTTCGAGCGGTGGTCCCGGATGGTCGACGACTAGGTCACGCCGGTCTCGACGAAGAGCGAGCACACGCACCGCTTCATGGCCCACTGAATCCGGCTGCCATCGCGGCGCACCTCATCTCCGTGCGGTCACTGCACGCACTGTTCCGTCAGCAGCCGGAAACGGTCGGTGCCACCATCCGCCGACTGCGGCTCGAACGCGCCCGCGCCGACCTGGCCGACCCCCGGCTCCGGCACCGGACCATCGGGGAGACCGCGACCCGGTGGGGTTCAGCCGCGCGTTCCACCGTGCCTACGGGCTGCCGCTCCGTAGCGGCGGGACTTCAGCCCGCGTTCTCCTGCGGCTCCAACCGCAGCGAGACCGAGTTGATGCAGTACCGCTGGTCGGTCGGGGTCGGGTAGCCCTCGCCCGCGAAGACGTGGCCGAGGTGGGAGCCGCAGCGGGCGCAGCGGACCTCGGTGCGGACCATGCCGTGGGAGTGGTCCTCGATCAGTTCGACCGCGTCGGAGCCCTTCGGGTCGTAGAAGGACGGCCAGCCGCAGTGCGACTCGAACTTGGTGGTCGAGGTGAACAGCTCCGCCCCGCAGGCCCGGCAGGAGTAGACGCCGGTGGTCTTGGTGTCGGTGTACTCACCGGTGAAGGCCGGCTCCGTGGCGGCCTGCCGCAGGACGGCGTACTCGGCCGGGGACAGCTCCGCGCGCCACTGCTCGTCCGGCTTCTCGACGTCGTACGCCATGAGTGCTCAGCTCCCCTACTAGCTTCTACTGCTTCTGAAGACGGTCCAGGATCAGCGGGCCGAGGTCCGTGACGTCGCCCGCGCCCATGGTGAGAACGAGATCACCGGGCCGTGCCATTCCCGCGACCGCCTCCGGTACGGCGGCGGCGTCGTGCAGCGGGGTGACGTCGGCGCCGGCCGCGCGGGCCGCCTCGATGATCAGGTCGCTGGTGACGCCGGGGATCGGGTCCTCGCGGGCCGGGTAGATGTCGAGGACCACCGAGGCGTCGGCGAGGGCGAGGGACTGGCCCATCTCCTTGGCCAGTTCCTGGGTGCGGGAGAACAGGTGCGGCTGGAAGACGACGAGGATGCGGGCCTCGCCGGCCGCCGCGCGCATCGCCTCCAGGTCGGCGGTCATCTCGGTGGGGTGGTGCGCGTAGGAGTCGATCACCTGGACGCCGGCCGCCTCGCCCTTGAGCTGGAGCCGCCGCTTCACGCCGGTGTAGGCGGCCAGCGCGGGGGCCAGGTCGGTGGCCGGGACGCCGAGGGCGGCGCCCGCGGCCAGCGCGGCCACCGCGTTGGACGCGTAGTGGCGGCCGGGGACGGAGACCGTGAAGGTAGGCTCCGTGCCGTCCGGCAGCGCGACGGTGACCTCGCTCTTCAGGCCCTGGGGCACGACGGAGAGGATGCGGACGTCGGCGTCGGCGGCCTCGCCGTACGTCACCGTGGTGACCGTGCCGGCCAGGCGGCGGGTGAGTTCCCGGGCGCCCTCGTGGTCGGCGGAGATCACCAGCGTGCCGCCGGGCACGATCCGGCCGGCGAAGGTCTCGAAGGACTCGTAGATCTCGTCCATCGAGGCGTAGTTGGCGTGGTGGTCGAGTTCGACGTTGAGGACGATCGCGACCTCGGGGGCGTACTTGTGGAAGCTGCGGTCCGATTCGTCGGCCTCGGCGACGAAGATCTCGCCGGCGCCGTGCAGCGCGTTGGAGCCGGGCTCGTCCAGGTCGCCGCCGATGGCGTACGACGGGTTCAGGCCCAGCTCGGCCAGGGAGACGGCCAGCATGGAGGTGGTGGTCGTCTTGCCGTGGGTGCCGGCCACCGCGAGCGGGCGCAGGCCGTCCATCAGGGCGGCGAGCGCGTCGGAGCGGTGCACGACCGGGACGCCCAGTTCGGCGGCGCGGGCCAGCTCCGGGTTGTCGGCGCGGATCGCGGAGGAGACGACGACGCAGCTCGCGTCGTCGGCGAGGTGCTCCGCCGCGTGTCCGATGTGCACCGTCGCGCCCAGCGCGCGCAGCGCCCGCGCGGTCGCGGAGTCCTTCGCGTCGCTGCCGGCCACCTCGGCCCCGCGCTGCGCGAGGATCTTGGCGATCCCCGACATTCCGGCGCCGCCGATGCCGATGAAATGCGGTCGGTCCATGGCGGTGGGGAGGCCGGGTGCCATGTGTGTCTCCCTGTACGTGCGGGTCTGTGCTTGCTGCTCTGTACGTGTTGCTCTGCGCGTGCTGCTCTGCGCGTGCTGATCTGCGCGTGCTGATCTGCGCGTGTCTGCGGCGGTCAGCCTATGCGGTGCCCGGCGCGGTCGCCGACCCGAGTGACCCCCGGGCTCACGTCTTGCTGTGCGAGAACAGCTTCAGCACCGGGACGCCGACCCGGTGCCGGGCCCGGGAGGCCCAGTCCCGGTGGAAGAACTCCTCCACGTAGTGCGGGTCGGTCAGCACGATCACCTCGTCCGCGCCGACCTCCTCCACCAGGCCCTTGAGCGAGTCCAGCGGGTGGTCGTCGATCAGCCGGCCCGCCGCCTCGTTGCCGGAGGCGCGCAGTGCGGTGAGAGAGACCTCCAGGGCCCGCTGCCCCGTGGTCAGCGCCTCCTCGCCCTCGGGGGTCTCCCCTTCTCTGACGGCCTCGTCCAGTTCGCCGAGCGCCACGTCGTCGATGGCGCGCAGCAGGCGGTCCGCCTGGTCGCCGCGCGGCTGGAGCAGCACGTGGAAGGAGACCGTCTCGTCCCCGTGCAAGGTGGTGACGAACTCCACGTCAGCGGACGTCAGGGCCTTCTCGATCATCAAAACGCTGGTGAACACCGGGCGCCTCTTCTCCATCGGCCTGTCAGCTCCATCGGCTCTGAGGAAACCATCCTGCCCCGTGATCGCACGGGTACTGCCGGATTCAGTGTGCCCGTCGCGAGCTAACCGGAACGGGAGATTCCAGGTATTGCCACCCGGCACACCCGGCTTCACACCCTCCGGTAGCTGCTGAAGAGGAAACCTTCCTGCTCCAGCAGCGAAGCCAGCTCGAACCGGTGCGGCACCGCCAGCGACGGACCGGTGGCGATCCGCTGCGCGCCGCCCGCCGTCAGCGTCGGCGAGACGGTCAGGCACAGCTCGTCCAGCACGCCGGCCGCGACGAACTGGCCGAGCAGCCGCGGCCCGCCCTCGGTCAGCAGCCGGCGGTGGCCGAGGGCGGTCAGGGCGGCCACCGCGCGTACCGGGTCGACGCCGGGACCGTCCCCGGCGACCACCACCCGGGCACCGGCCCGCTCGGCGGCGGCGACCCGGTCGGCGGGCGCGCCGGCCCCGGTCAGGATCAGCGTGGGGACCAGCGGCGAGGTGAACAGCGGCAGCGAGAAGTCCAGCGCGAGCGCCGCGCTGACCACCGCGACGGCCGGCACCGGCCCCTGCCCGGCGGCCCGCCGCGCCTCCTCCAGGCCGGCCCGCGCGCGTGCCGGGCGGTAGCCCTCCTGGCGTACGGTCTCGGCGCCGACGACGACCACGTCGGCGAGCGCCCGCAGAGTGCCGAAGATCCGCATGTCGGCGGCGCTGGAGATGGGCTGGGAGCGGCCGTCGTGCTGGGCGGCCCCGTCCAGCGAGGAGACCATGTTGGCCCGCAGCCACACGTCCGGTCCGCCGGCGCCGCCGAGGCCGTCCGGATAGGCGTACGCGGCGGCCAGCTCCGCCAGGCTCCACTCCCGGTCGGTCTCCTCAAGGCCCCGGGGCGCTGCTGTCTGGTCGGTCACAGGGAACAGGCGTCGCATGCCGTGCAGTGTTCCACGGCATCTAACATGATGAACCGTGTCGTCCTCCTCCCCGGCCTCCGGCCGCGCCGCCGCCGGATCCGCGCACATAGCGGGCCCCGCGGGTACCGCCCCGCGCTCGCCCGTCTCCCTGTGCGCCCGCGCGCCGCAGGTCCCCGCCGACCGGCTGGTGGCCGAGATGGTGCCGCCGCCGCGGTTCGACTCGGTCCGCTTCGACACGTACGTGCCGGACCCGAACCAGCCCAGCCAGCGCGAGGCCGTCCGGGTCCTGGAGGGGTTCGCGGCCGGGCTGGGCGCGGCGCCGGCGGCCGGTGCCCGGCGCGGCTTGTTCGGATTCGGCCGCGCCAAGGCGCCGAAGACCGCCACCGGCCCCCGCGGCGTCTACCTGGACGGCGGCTACGGCGTCGGCAAGACCCACCTGCTGGCCTCCCTGTGGCACGCCACCGACGCCGAGCCGGCCCGGAAGGCGTTCGGCACCTTCGTGGAGCTGACCAACCTGGTCGGCGCCCTCGGCTTCCAGCAGACCGTGCGGACCCTGTCCGGGCACCGGCTGCTGTGCATCGACGAGTTCGAACTGGACGACCCGGGCGACACCGTCCTGGTCTCCAGCCTGCTGGCCCGGCTGGTGGAGGCGGGCGTGGCGCTGGCCGCCACCTCCAACACGCTGCCCGGCAAGCTCGGCGAGGGCCGGTTCGCGGCGGCCGACTTCCTGCGCGAGATCCAGGGCCTGTCGGCCCACTTCCGGGCGCTGCGCATCGACGGCGAGGACTACCGGCACCGGGGTCTGCCGAAGGCCCCGGCGCCCTACTCCGACGAGCAGGTCACGCGGGCCGCGCGGGCCACCGGGGGCGCCTCCCTGGACGCCTTCCCGGACCTGCTGGACCACCTGGCCCGGGTGCACCCCAGCCGCTACGGCGCGCTGACCGACGGCCTCGCGGCCGTGTGCCTGACCGGGGTCCGTCCGGTGCCGGACCAGTCGACGGCGCTCAGGCTGGTGGTGCTCGCGGACCGGCTGTACGACCGCGAGGTGCCGGTGCTCGCCTCCGGGCTGCCGTTCGACCAGCTGTTCAGCGCCGACATGCTGAACGGCGGCTACCGCAAGAAGTACTTCCGGGCGATCTCCCGGCTGACCGCGCTGGCCCGCGACGCGGCACCCCTGGCCGACGCCCGCTGAGGGCCGCTCATCACGCCCGGTACCTCCTGGTCAAGGGGCTCTTCACGCCACCCGGCCACTCTTTTCAAGCTCTCTTCACACCCGAAACGTCGAGTTAACCCTGCAAACGACTTTGCCGGGCTAAGGTCTTTCTTGACCAGCCTTTGACCGAGTGTTGGTCCGCGTAAAGCGTCCGGGATCGGCGGAGGGAGGCGCGTGTCCCGAGGTAGGACGGCCGGCACCCCGGCCCAGCCCTCGCACTCGCCCCGCTCGCCCTCCGCCCGTTCACCCCGGGCGCTCCGTTCGCAACCGCACATACGAGCAGTGAAGCCGTGGCCAAAGCAAGGTCACCTCTGTCACCTGACCTGACCGTCCGACGCGCCCCCACCGCGCGCCAGGAGGAAAACACCCTCATGCAGCCCCTCATCGACCACGCCCGCACGTTCGGACAGCGCCCTGAGGAGTTCGCCAGGTTCGCCGCGGGCCAGTCCCCCGACGTCCTGTTCATCACCTGCTCCGACTCGCGGGTCGTACCCGCCCTGATCACGGGCGCCCGGCCCGGCCAGCTCTTCGAGCTGCGCACCGCGGGCAACGTCGTCCCGTCGTACACCGCCGAGCGCCCCACCGGCGAGGCGGCCACCATCGAGTACGCCGTGCAGGCGCTCGACGTCGGCGACATCGTGGTCTGCGGCCACTCGCACTGCGGCGCCGTCGGCGCGATGGTCCGCGGCGACGACCTGACCGACGTACCCGCCGTCCGTGACTGGCTCCGCTACGGCGCCGACCAGCCGAAGTGCTCCGACCCGGCCGACCCGACGGTCGCCGAAGCGGTGCAGAACCACGTGCTGGCCCAACTGCTGCGGCTGCGCTCCTACCCCTGTGTCGAACGGCGCCTGACGGAGGGCCGGCTGCGGCTGCACGGCTGGTACTACGAGGTGCACACCGGCGCCATGCGCGCGTACCGCGCGGACACCGACACCTTCGACGTCCTGTGAGCGGCGGCGCCATGTCCCGAATATCCCTGACCAAGTACCCCTTCCTGCGGCAGGACTTCGCGGCCTCCCTGGTCGTCTTCCTGGTGGCCCTGCCGCTGTGCGTGGGGGTCGCCGTCGCCTCCGGGGTGCCGGCCGAACTCGGCCTGGTCACCGGCATCGTGGGCGGCATCGTCGCCGGTCTGCTGCCGGGCAGCAGCCTCCAGGTGTCCGGCCCCGCCGCCGGACTGACCGTCCTGGTCTACGAGGCCGTCGACACCTACGGGCTGCCCGCGCTGGGCGTGATCGTGCTGGCGGCCGGGCTGCTCCAGCTCGCGATGGGCGCCCTGCGGCTGGGGCGCTGGTTCCGGGCCATCTCGCTCTCGGTGGTCGAGGGCATGCTGGCCGGTATCGGGCTGGTCATCATCGCCGGACAGCTGTACGCGGCGGCCGGTCTGGACGCCCCCGCCTCCGGGCTCGGCAAGATCGCCGGGCTGCCGGGGGCGGCGGCCGACGCGTTCGGCTCCACCGAGGCGCTGGTCTCGCTGGCGGTCGGCGCGGGCACCGTCGCGGTGCTGGCCGGCTGGAAGAAGCTGCCGCGGCGGGTCCAGACCGTGCCGGGCGCGCTGGCCGCGGTGGTGCTGGCCACGCTCGCCGTCCTCGCCTTCTCGCTGCCGGTCGCCACCGTCGAGGTCAACGGCCTGTTCGACTCGATCCAGCCGCCCGGCGCCGACGCCTTCGGCGAACTGGCGAGCGTCGGCATCATCGGCACGATCATCGCCTTCACCCTGATCGCCTCCGCCGAGAGCCTGTTCAGCGCCGCCGCGGTGGACCGGCTGCACAACGGTCCGCGCACCCAGTACAACAAGGAACTGATGGCGCAGGGCGCGGGCAACGCGGTCTGCGGAGTGCTCGGCGCGCTGCCGATGACCGCGGTCATCGTGCGCAGCTCGGCCAACGTGCACGCGGGCGCGCGGACCAAGGCGTCCCGGGTCCTGCACGGCGTGTGGCTGCTGCTGTTCGCGGCGCTGCTGCCGGCCGCGCTGGCCTACATCCCGCTGCCCGCGCTGGCCGGCATCCTGGTGCACGCCGGCTGGAAGCTGATCCCGTTCCGGGGGATCGGCGCGCTGTGGCGGGCGCACCGGGGCGAGGCGCTGATACTGATCGTCACGGCCGTGTCGATCGTCGCCGTCAACATGTTCGAGGGCGTGCTGATCGGGCTGGCCCTGTCGGTGGTCAAGACCGCCTGGGAGGCCTCGCACCTGAAGACCGAGATCGTCGACAAGGGCGCCGGTCCGATCCAGGTGTACCTGTCGGGCAACGCCACCTTCCTGCGGCTGCCGAAGATCCTCGACAGCCTGGAGGCGCTGCCCGCGGACCGGCCCATCGAGCTGGACCTGTCCGGGCTGCACCACCTGGACCACGCCTGCCGCACCGCGCTGGAGAACTGGGCCGAGCGGCACAGCGCCACCGGCACCGATCCGGTGAAGGTGACGGAGAAGGCGACGGAAGAGGCGACGGGGAAATCGGGGAAAGCGACGGGGAAGGCAGGCGAAAAGGTGACGGAACGGACCGGGTGACGCCCGGCTGAGACGTCCGGGCACCCCACGCGCCCCCGTGGGGTGCCCGGACCTGACACGTGCGCCGCGTGTGGTTCCCGGGCCTGCGGCGAGATGATAAACACAGCGGGGTCACAGTCCTGTCCGCCAGCAGGAAGGTTTCCCCATCATGTCCGTGTCCCCGCGCCCGGCATCCCGCCCGGCATCCCGCCCGGCGTCCCGCCGTGAAGTCCTCGCCCGCTCCGGTGCCCTGGGAGCGGGCATCGTGTTCACCGGCGCCCTGACCGAACTCTTCGCCGGCGACGCCGCCGCCCGGCCCCTCGGGCACACCGGGTACGGCCCGCTCGTCCCCGACCCCGACGGGCTGCTCGACCTGCCCGCCGGCTTCCGCTACCGGGTGCTGTCCCGGGAGGGCGACCCGCTGCGCTCCGGCGAGGGCCCGGTCCCCTCCAACCCCGACGGCATGTCCGCCTTCCCGGCCGGCCGGGGCCGCTCCACCGTCCATCTGGTCCGCAACCACGAGAACCGCGCCGACGGCCGGGTCCCGGTACCCACCGTCGAGGGCCTGACCTACGACCCGGCCGGCAAGGGCGGTTGTACCGCGCTGACCCTGGACTCGCGCAACCGGGTGCTGTCCGAGCGGGTCGCCATCGCCGGTACGGCGGTCAACTGCGCGGGCGGGCCCACCCCGTGGCACACCTGGCTGACCTGCGAGGAGACCGAGGACCGGGCCGGCACCAACGGCTACGCCAAGGACCACGGCTTCATCTTCGAGGTCGACCCGGCCGACCCGCACCGCACCGGCGCGGTCCCGCTGACCGCGATGGGCCGCTTCCAGCACGAGGCGATCGCCGTCGACCCGCGCCGGGGCGTGGTCTACGAGACCGAGGACGCCTTCGAGAAGCCGTTCGGCCTCTTTTACCGCTTCCTGCCCGACAAGCCGCTCGGCGGCACCGGCTCGCTGCGCGCGGGCGGCCGGCTCCAGGCGATGCGGGTGCCCGGCGTCCCCGACCTGTCCACGATCCAGCAGACCGGCGCCGCCTTCGACGGCGTCGAGTGGGCCGACGTCCCCGACCCGCTGGCCACCGGAACCGCCATCCGCTTCCAGGACTTCGGCCCCGGCGGCATCACCCACGCGCAGAAGCTGGAGGGCTGCTACTGGGGCGGGCGCAGCGTGTACTTCGTGTCGTCCTTCGCCCGCAGCGCGGACGGTTCGGCCGCCGACCACTACGGCCAGATCTGGCGCTACGACCCCGAGCGGCGCCGGCTCACCCTGGTGATCGTCTTCGGCCCGGACACGGTTGTGCGGCTGCCCGGCGAGTCGCCGGACAACATCTGCCTGGCGCCCAGCGGCGGCCTGATGGTCTGCGAGGACGGCAACGGCGCCCAGCACGTCTTCGGGGTGACACGGAAGGGCGAGGTGTACCCGATGGCCCGCGGCCGGCAGAACATCGGTTCGACTGACGCTCCCGAGTGGGGCGAGTTCGCCGGCGTCACCTTCGCGCCCGGCGGGGACACCATGTATGTCAACTGCTACACCCCGGGGACGACGTTCGCCGTGACCGGCCCCTGGCACGGGTGACGGCGGCGGCACTCGGGGTACCCGGACCCGCATGACGGAGAACGCGCAGGTCAGCGACTCGTACTGGCTCGAAACGGCACCGGGGGACCCGTACCCCGCCCTGGCCGGGGACCTGACGGTCGACGTCGCCGTGATCGGCGGCGGCGTCGCGGGGCTGAGCACGGCGTACGAGCTGGCGCGGGCCGGGCGGAGCGTGGCGGTGCTGGAGGCCGGGCGGATCGCCGCGAGCGTCACCGGCCGCACCACCGCCAAGCTCACCGCCCAGCACACCCTGGTCTACGACCGGCTGCGCCGCACCCGGGGCCCCGAGGGCGCCCGGCTGTACGCCCGCTCGCAGACCGAGGCGATCGCGCGCGCCGCCGCGCTGGTGGACGAACTCGGCATCGACTGCGACTGGGAGTCCAGGAGCGCGTACACCTACGTCCGCGACGCGGGCCGGGTGACTGAGCTGCGGGCGGAGGCGGCGGCGGCGAAGGAGGCGGGGCTGCCGGCCGAGTTCGTGACGGAGACCGGGCTGCCGTTCCCGGTGGCGGGGGCGGTGCGGGTCTCCGGCGGCGCCCAGTTCCATCCGCGCAAGTATCTGCTGGCCCTCGCCGCCGACCTGGTGGCGCGCGGCGGCCGGATCTTCGAGCACACCGTGGTGCACGGCCTGGACGAGGGCGCGCCCTGCCGGGTGTCGACGGACACCGGGGCGACGGTGCGGGCCCGGGACGTGGTCGTGGCCACCCACTACCCGGTCTTCGACCGGGCGCTGCTGTTCGCCCGGCTCGCCCCGCGCCGCGAACTGGTCGTGGCCGGTCCGGTCGACGCCGGCCAGGACGTCGACGGCATGTACATCACGCCGGACGACGGCACCCGCTCGGTCCGCACCGCCCCGCTCGCCGAACCGGGAAAACGGCTGCTGATCGCCACCGGGGAGCACTTCACCCCCGGCACCGGCGACACCCGGGAGCGCTTCGGCCGGCTGTCCGGCTGGGCCCGCGACCACTTCCCCGGCGTCGAGCTGACCCACTCCTGGGCCACCCAGGACATCGACCCCACCGACACCGTGCCGATGGTCGGCCCGCTGCACCCGGGCGCGCACCACACCTACGTCGCCACCGGCTTCGGCGGCTGGGGGCTGAGCGGCGGCATGATGGCGGGCCTGCTGCTCACCGCGCGGATCACCGGCGCGCGGTGCGCGTGGAGCGAGCTGTACGATCCGCGCCGGCTGCGCACCCAGGTACGGGAGGCGCCGCGGTTGCTGAAGACGCAGGCCGAGGTGGCGAAGCACTTCGTCGGCGACCGGCTCAAGCCGGCCCCGCCGGTGGACACCGTGCCGCCCGGCGAGGGCGCGGTGGTCCGCACGGCGGACGGCGACCGGGTCGCCGTCTACCGCGACGAGGCCGGCGTGCCGCACGCCGTCTCGCCGCGCTGCACCCACCTGGGCTGCCTGGTCGGCTTCAACGCGGCCGAACGCGCCTGGGAGTGCCCCTGCCACGGCTCCCGCTTCGACACCGACGGCAAGGTCGTCGAGGGCCCGGCGACCAAGCCGCTGGAGCGGCGGGAGATCTGAGCGTCCGGCCGGGCGGGTGACCGCCCGGCCGGGTCACCAACCAGCTCGATATAACCCGACAAAACCACCCATACATTCGTACGATGATCACTCTCGTGCGATGTACGGCCCTGGTCGCCCTCCTCGGCGCCGCCCTGACCGCCTGCGGCACCACCGAGGCTCCGCGGCGCCCGGCCGCCTCCACCGCTTCCTCCGCTTCCTCCGCCAAGCCGTCCGTTCCGACCCTCGCGCCCGGCCCCGCCGGCCTCACCCCGGTCTTCGAGCACGGCCCGCGCACCGCCGGACGGACCGTGGCGCTCACCTTCGACGCCGACATGACCGCCGACCAGGGACCCCGGGCGGCGGCGGGCGAACACTTCGACAACCCCTCCCTGATCGCCGCGCTGCGGGAGCTGAAGGTGCCGGCGACGGTGTTCATGACCGGCCGGTGGGCCGAGGAGTACCCCGACCAGGCCCGCGCCCTCGGCCGCGACCGGCTCTTCGAGGTCGCCAACCACTCCTACAGCCACTACGCCTTCACCGCGGACTGCTACGGCCTGCCGACCGTGGACCGCGGCCGGATGCGGGCGGACGTGGAGCGCGCGTACGCGGCGTTCCGCGAGGCGGGGGTGCGGGACCCGATGCCGTACTTCCGTTTCCCCGGCGGCTGCCACGATCCGGCCGCCCTGAAGGAGCTGGCGGCGGCCGGGGTGACCGCCGTGCAGTGGGACGTGGTGAGCGGCGACGCCTTCGCGACGGACCCGGACGCGGTGGCCCGGCAGGTGCTGGACGGGGTCCGGCCCGGCTCGGTCGTGGTCCTGCACTGCACCCGCAGCGCCGCCCCGGTCACCGAGGCGGCGGTCCGGGCGGTCGTCCCGGAACTGCGGCGGCAGGGCTACCGCTTCGTGAAGGTGTCCGAGCTGGTCGGCAGCGGGAACGCGCGGACCTGACGGTTCTACGCTGGAGGTATGAGCGAGGACGACCACCGCCTGACCGACGACGCGGGCCGGCCGCCGAAGGCCGCGGGCCCGCCGTTGGCGGAGTGCGTGCTGTGCCGGGAGCCGACGGAGTACCCGGAGTCGTACAAGGGTGTCACCCTCTGCCCGGCCTGCCAGTGGCTGGAGGCGCAGCGGACGGCCTGTTCAGGGTGAGCGGCGTGACGTGAGCGCGCAGGCCCCGCCGGTGGCGGCGGCCGCGAGGACGGCCGCCCCGGCGAGCGGCATCAGGGGCAGTGGCACCGTGCCCGACCGTGAGCCGGCGACAAGGCCGGTCACCGCCGCGTGCGCCGGGGAGCCCGTCGCCACCAGGGCGAGCAGCGCCGTGAGCAGCAGGGCGGGGACCGCGCGGCCGGGTGAGCGCAGTACCGGCCAGGCGCCGATCACGCCGACGGCGGTGCCGAGCAGTGCGCAGACCAGCGTGGCGAGCAGTCCCGCGCCGCCCGCCGCGAGCGGGGAGAGGCGGGTGGCGCGGTCGGTGCTCACCGGGTCGCTGATCACGGTGACGAGCGCGGCCGCCGCCGCGCCCAGCGCGGTCGCGGCGGTCAGCGCCACGAGCACGGCCGCCAGATGAGCCCGGCCGGGTCCGGCAGCGGCGGCCACACAGGCACGGGCGGCGGGCGGTTCAGCCATGACGCAGATCCGCACCAGCCAGGCCGCGACCGGCAGCAGCATCGCGGCGGCCCAGCCGAGCGAGTCCAGCACCGGCTGGCCGGCCTGTACTCCGACGCCCAGGACGGCGGCATACAGCACGAGGGGCGGCAACCAGCGCTGGGAACGCAGGAGGAGAGCGGTCTGGTAGCGGAGGAGCGCCGTCATGGTCCGGCCTCCGGCCCGTGTTCCGCCGCCACTTCCGCCACGTGCCACGGCGGACGGGCGGTCAGCAGGGTGCGCAGCAGAGCGTCGGAGCGGGCGGCGGGGGCGGTGAGCAGGTACGTGCCCGGGGCCGGCTCCTCGACAACGGTGGCGAGCCGGTGCGCGTCGGCCGGCAGTGCGCTCCCCGCCGGGCCTCGGGTCCGTACGACGACCCGCGGCCCGGCGGGTTCCGCCGCCCGTGCCGTGCGCCGGTGCGGGGCCCCGTCGCGCACGGTGTACGTGGCGTCGGTGAGGCCGGTCAGACGGCGCGGATCGTGGTCGACGAAGACCACGGCCGCGCCGGACGCGGCGCGTTCGGCCACCGCCCGCTCCAGTTCCGTACCGGCGTCGGTGTCCAGGCCGGTCCACGCCTCGTCGAGCACGAGCAGTCCCGGCTCGGCGAGCAGCGCCTGCGCCACCGCCACCTTCTGGCTGCTGCCCTTGGACAGCCGGGCCAGCGGCGTGCCCGCGTGCCCGGCGGCACCGAGGCGCTCCAGCCACTGCCCGGCCGCGTCGACCGCCGCCCGCCGGGGCATGCCGTGCACCGCGCCGAGGTGGGTGAGGTAGCCGAGGGCCGTGAACGGCAGCGCGGGCGGGAAGCGTTCGGGGACGTACGCGGTGCGCGGGCGCCCGGTGATCCGGCCCGCGGTGGGCCGGTCGAGGCCGGCGAGGAGACGCAGCAGGGTGGACTTGCCGGTGCCGTTGGCGCCTTCGACGCGGACCAGCGCGCCGGACGGCACGGTCAGGTCGACGCCGCGCAGCACCCAGGGGCCGCGCAGGCCGTAGCGGCGGCCCACGCCCGTCAGCCGTACCTCACCTCGCATGGCCCCATACTCTCCCGGGCTCGGCCCGGTCCGTGGCGGCTTGGCAGACTGGGCGGTGTGAACAACGACGCGACATCCGCTCCCGACAGCCCCTTCCGCGCCGAACCCACCGGCCGCGACCTCGCCCCGCAGTTCGTGCTGCCGCTGGTGGTACGGATCGAGCGGGCGGCGCCGCCGGCCCGTACCGACGCGCTGGAGACCGCCGCGCGGGCGGTGCTGGTGATGCTCGCCGACGCGCGGTCGATGGGCGAGGGGGAATGGGCCGAGGCGGTGCGCGACTGGCAGGACGCCCGGATCCGCAAGGTGGTGCGGCGGGCGCGGGGCGCCGAGTGGCGGCGGGCCGAGGCGCTGGACGGCATCACGGTGACCGGGAAGACGGCCGAGGTACGGGTCTTCCCGCCGGTCCCGCTGGACGGCTGGCCCAAGGAGCTGGCCAAGCTCCAGGTCTCCGGCACCGACCTGGACGACCCCGAGCCGCCCGCCGCCGCCGACCGGTCCGGGCCGGTGCTGTGGATGAGTCCCGAGGTCGGCATGTCGGCGGGCAAGGCGATGGCGCAGGCCGGGCACGGCGCCCAGCTCGCCTGGTGGGAGCTGACCGGCGAGCAGCGCGCCGCCTGGCACGCCGCGGGCTTCCCGCTCGCGGTGCGCACCGCGGACCCGGCCGACTGGGCCCGCCTGACCGGCAGCGGTCTGCCGGTGGTCCGGGACGCCGGGTTCACCGAGATCGCGCCGGGCTCCTGCACGGTGGTGGCGGATCATCCGGGGCTGCGCTAGCGGGTGACCGCTCGTCTCCCCCGCCCGCCGAACCTCAAATCTTCCTCTGAACGGGCCCGTGCGACGGTTCGGCACCCCCGCCGGCGGCGATACCAACGGCATGTGCGAAGGAGAGGGGGTGGAGGCCATGCACCGGCTGGGAACCGGCATCGGATGGCGCCCGGAGATCGCGGACGCCATCGAGGCGATGCCCGGCATCGACTGGGTCGAGGTCGTGGCCGAGAACGTCTGCCCCGGCCATCTCCCCGAGTCACTGCTGCGGCTGCGCGAGCGCGGTGTCACGGTCGTGCCGCACGGCGTCTCCCTCGGTCTGGGCGACGCCGAGCGACCCGACCCGGCCCGGCTGGCGGCGCTGGCCGCGCGGGCCGAGGCGCTCGGGTCGCCGCTGGTCACCGAGCACATCGCGTTCGTCCGGGCGGGCGGCCCGCTGACCGGCACGCCGCGCCTGGAGGCGGGGCACCTGCTGCCGGTGCCCCGCACCCGCGACGCCCTCGACGCGCTGTGCGAGAACATCCGCGTCGCCCAGGACGCGCTGCCCGTGCCGCTCGCCGTGGAGAACATCGCCGCGCTGCTCTGCTGGCCGGGCGAGGAAATGACGGAGGGTCAGTTCCTGTACGAGCTGGCCGACCGGACCGGCGTACGGCTGCTGATCGACGTCGCCAACCTGCACACCAACCACGTCAACCGGGGCGAGGACCCGGCCGCGGCGCTCGCGGAGCTCCCGCTGGAGGCCCTCGCCTACGTCCATGTCGCGGGCGGCTTCGAACGCGACGGCGTCTGGCACGACAGCCACGCCCACCCCGTCACCCAGCCGGTGCTGGACGTGCTGAGCGACCTCGCGGCACGCGTCGCGCCGCCGGGGGTGCTGCTGGAGCGGGACGAGGACTTCCCCGCGCCGGCCGAACTGGAGGGGGAACTGGCCGCGATCCGGGCGGCGGTGGAGAAGGGTCGGGGGCCGGTGCGTGCCGAGGCCGCGCGAGGCCGCCGGGCGGTGCCGGCCGCCGGCGCGGACGCCCGGCGACGGCTCGCGCTCGCCCAGGACGCCCTGCTGTCGGCGCTGGTCGCCGGGGCGCCGGTGCCCGCGGGGTTCGACCGGGCCCGGCTGGCGGTGCAGGCGCGGGCGCTGGCCGGGAAACGGGCCGACGTGGTGGCGAAGGTCGCGCCCGAACTGCCGGTGATCCTCGGCCCGGCGTACCGGCCGGCCTTCCTCGGGTACGCCCGGGGCCGGCCGATGACGGGCGGCTACCGCCGCGACGCCCTGGACTTCGCCGCGCACCTGGTGCGGACCGGCTCGCCGCAGGACGCCCGGGTCCGGCGGGAGGTACGGCAGTGGTGGCGGGAGCGGTCCGGACCGGTGCCCCGCTCCCGGCGTCCGGCGGTGCGACTGGCGCGAGCCACGCGACGGATGGTGCTGGGGCGCTGAACCGCCCCGAACGGAACGTCACATACCGGCAACACTGGGTCCGGATGCTGAACAGGGCGTGGCGAAGAGCCTGCCTTTGGCATAGAAAAACGGCATGTTCTGGGTCCTTCTTCTGCTGTCCGCCTGGGCCGTCGCCGGTACGGCGTGCACCCGGCTGTGTCTGGCCGCCGCGCGCGCCGCGAACGGCGGGTCGGACTTCGGCCGTGGACGTGAACTAGACCTTTACGAGGCCGCGTTCCTGTCCGGCGGCCCCGCCCGGGTCGCCGACCTGACGATGGTGTCCATGGCCCGGCAGCGCCGGCTGCTGCTCGCGCACACCGGCTGGGCGACCGTGGTCGACCCGCGCGGACAGGACGAGATGGAGCGGTCCGTGATCGGGGCGATAGGACCCGGCGGCCAGTCCCGCATCGCCCCGGTACGGGTGTCGGCCGCCTCGACCGAGGCGGTGCGGGGGCTGGCCGACCGGCTGGTCAGCGCGGGTCTGGCGGTGCCGGACGGCGTCCGCACGGTGGCCGCCGCCGTCCGCCATGTGCGGCTCGCGGCGCTGGTGGTGTGCGCGCTGGGGGCGGCGGCGCTGGCGCTGCCCGCCGTCTACGACGTGCCACGCTATCTGGTCGGCCTGTGGTTCGCGCTGCCGCTCACCCTGACCCTCGCCTGCCTGGCCATAGCCCGCATCGAGGTGCACCCGTACTCGGCGTGGGCGTCACCGGCCGGGCAGCGGCTGCTCGGCGCGTTCGCCCGGCGGGCCGGCCGCCCCGGGGACGCGCCCACCGACCTGACCTCCGTCGCCGTCCGCGGCGTCCGGGCGATCGGCGAACCGGACCTGCGCGCGGCCTTCGCACACCGTGGGGAGTGCGGGGGGCTGCCGGACTGACCCGTCCGGGGGCCACGGGAACGGCCGGCGCCGACACCGGCCGGGGTGCTTGCCTTCCCCGACCGTCGAACGAACCATCCCTTTTGTCGCACGTCGTGCGGTGAATCCGTGCAGTGACTCCGTGCGGCGACTCCGTGCGGCGACTCCGTGCGGCGACTCCGTGCAGCGAAAGGGATACGCGATGAGAGCAGCCGTCCTCCACTCGGCCGCCGGTTCCTTGCTCCTGGCCGCCCTCACCGCCGCCCCCGCCGGCGGCGCTCCCGGGGAACCGGGCGCGGCCGAGCGCCGGGGCGCCGAGGTGGCCGCCGCCCGGGCCGCCGCGGCCGGCATCCGGTTCGGCGACTGCCCCGACGCGGACGAGTTGCCGGGCAGCATGCGCTGCGGCACGGTCACCGTCCCGCTGGACTACGCCCGCCCCGACGGCCGGCGGATCGAACTGACCGTCGGCCGGGTACGGGCCACCGGCAAGGCCCCGGGGGGCGGCGAGCGCGCGGTGCCCCGGCAGGGCGCGCTGGTCTACAACCCGGGCGGACCGGGCGCCTCGGGACTGCACTTCCCGCTGATCGGCATGGTCCCCGAGTGGAAGCGGCTGGCGGCGGCGTACGACCTGGTCGGCTACGCGCCGCGCGGGGTGGCCCCGTCCGCGCCGCTGTCCTGCCAGGACCCGGAACGCTTCTTCAAGGGGCCCCGGCCCGCTCCGGAACAGCCCTCGGAGGCGTACAAGCGGGAGCGCGCCGCCGAGGCCGCGGCGTACGCCCGCGGCTGCGCCGAGCGGACGGGCGACGCGCTGCGGCACTACCACTCCCTGAACAACGCCCGGGACCTGGAGGTGATCCGCGCCGCGCTGGGCGAGCGGAAGCTGACCTTCATGGGTGCCTCGTACGGGACGTACTTCGGCGCGCTGTACGCGGAGCTGTTCCCGGGGCGGGTACGGCGGATGGTGTTCGACTCGGTGGTCGATCCCGGTCCGGAGATGATCTGGTACCGCAACAACCTCGAACAGTCGGCGGCCTTCGAACACCGCTGGCGGGACTTCCGCAAGTGGATCGCCGCCCACGACGACGTGTACGGGCTCGGGGACACCCCGCGCGAGGTACGGGGCAGTTACGAGCGGGCGAGCGCGATGCTGGCCGAGCGGCCGGCCGGCGGCACGGTCGGACCGGCCCAGCTCCAGGGGTCGTTCCTGCGCGCCGGGTACTACGACGAGCACTGGCCGCACCGGGCGCGGGCGCTGTCGGCCTATCTGAAGGGCGACCCGGAGCCACTGGTGGAGCTGGCCGGGCCGCATCCGGAGGCGGCCGAGGGGGCGGAGAACTCGAGCGCGGTGTACACGGCCGTCGAGTGCAACGACGCGCCCTGGCCCACGGAGTTCGAGGTCTGGGACCGGGACAACACCCGGCTGGCGCGCCGGGCGCCGTTCGAGACCTGGGACAACGTGTGGACCAACCTGCCGTGCGCCTACTGGCGGGCGCCCCGGCAGCGGCCCTTGGACGTGCGGACCGCGCCGGGCGAGCTGCCGCCGGTACTGATCCTGGCCGCCGAGCGGGACGCGGCCACGCCGTACGCCGGGGCGCTGGAGCTGCGGCGCCGGCTGGCGGGCTCGGTGCTGGTCACCGAGCGGGACGCCGGCACCCACGGCATCGCGGGCGGCCCCAACGCGTGCGTCAACGGCCACCTGGAGGCGTATCTGCTGGCGGGCCGGCTGCCGGCGCGGGACGCGTCCTGCGCCCCGCGCCCGGCGCCGAGGCCGGCCCCGGAGGGCTGACCGGAGCGGCCCGCCGCCCGCGCGCTCAGGCCAGCCCGGCCACCAGCTCGGGCAGGTCCTTGCGGCGGCCGGTGTAGAACGGGACCTCCTCGCGGACGTGCAGGCGGGCCTCGGAGCCGCGCAGATGGCGCATCAGGTCGACGATCCGGTACAGCTCGTCGGCCTCGAAGGCGAGGATCCACTCGTAGTCGCCCAGCGAGAACGAGGCAACCGTGTTGGCCCGCACATCGGGGTAGCCGCGGGCCATCTTGCCGTGGTCGGCGAGCATGCGGCGGCGGTCCTCGTCGGGCAGCAGGTACCAGTCGTAGGAGCGCACGAACGGGTAGACGCTGATGTAGTTGCGCGGCGTCTCGTCGGCGAGGAAGGCCGGGATGTGCGCGCGGTTGAACTCGGCGGGCCGGTGCAGCGCCATGTTCGACCAGACCGGCTCCAGCGCGCGGCCCAGCCTGGTGCGGCGGAAGAGGTTGTACGCCTCCTGGAGCTGGTCGCTGGTCTCGGCGTGCCACCAGATCATGACGTCGGCGTCGGCGCGCAGCCCGGACACGTCGTAGGTGCCGCGGACGGTGACGTCCTTGGCGGCGAGCTGGTCGAACAGCTCCTGGACCTCGTCGGCGTACCCGGCACGGTCCTCGGGGAGCGTGTCCTTCAGCTTGAAGACGGACCAGAGGGTGTAGCGGATGACCTCGTTGAGGTCCTTGGCCAGCTTGCCCTTGTTGGGGATGCGCTCGGCGGCAGGGGTGGTGGCGTCGTCACTCATGGCCTTATTCTCCCGCTCCGCCGTGCGGGCTCCGCACCGGGTGGGCGGTGAGTTCCTGCACACCGGTGAGGTCGCCGTGGAGCTGGTCGGCGGCCGCGTGGGCGCCGGCCACGGACGCCGGGATGCCGACGCCGTCGTAGGCCGCGCCGCAGACGGCGAGGCCGGGGAGCTTCGCGACGTGCGCGCGGAGGCGGGCCACCCGCGCGTGGTGGCCGACCGGGTACTGGGGCAGGCCGTCGTGCCAGCGGGTGACGCGGGTGGCGACGGGGGCGGCGGTGAGGCCGGTGGCCTGTTCGATGTCGTGCCGGGCGGCGGCGACCAGGCCGGCGTCGTCGCGGCCAAGGATCTCCGTCTCGCCGTAGCGGCCCACGGAGGTGCGCAGCACGACCAGCTCCGGGTCCGCGCGGTCGACCCAGCCCCACTTGCGGGAGGCGAAGGTGGCCGCCTTGATGGTGCGTCCGTCCACCGGCGGCACCAGGAAGCCGCTGCCCTCGGGCAGCGCGGCGGCGTCCGCGCGGCGGTAGGCGAGGCTGATCAGCGCCATGGAGGCGTACTCCACGGCGGCCAGCTCGGCCGCGGCGGCGGGCGCCTCGGCGCGCAGCAGCGCCGCGGCGGCCGGGGCGGGGACGGCGACGACCACGGCGTCGGCCGCCAGCACCCGGTCGCCGGCGGCGATCCGCCAGCCGCCGTCCGGGGCGGTGCGGCGCAGTTCGGTCACCGGGGTGCTCAGCAGGATCTCGCCGCCCCGGGCGCGGACCGCCTCGGCGACCGCCGGGGGCAGGGTGCCGATGCCGCCCTCGATGCCCATGAAGACCGGGCCGCCGGGGCCGGGCGCGGCGGCCGTGCGGTCCTGGATCGCGCGGACCGCCTCGGTGAGGGAGGTGTGCGTCCGCGCCGCCTCGAACAGCTGGGGGACGGCCGAGCGCATCGAGATGCGGTACGCGTCGCCCGCGTACACCCCGCCCAGCAGCGGCTCGACCAGCCGGTCGACGACCTCGCGGCCGAGCCGGGCCGCCACGTACTCCCCCACCGCCACGTCGTCCCCGACCTCGGTGCGGGGCAGTTCGGCGTCCTGCTCGATGCGGGCCAGCCCCGCCGCGGAGAGCACGCCGGACAGCGCGGCGGCGGTGCCGGGGACCCCCATGACGTGGCCCTTGGGCATGGGCCGCAGGGCGCCGCGGGTCCACAGCGCGGCCGTCGCGGTGGCCGGCGGCTGGAGCCGGTCGGCGAGCCCCACCGCGCGGGCCAGGCCGACCGCCTCGGGGCGGCGGGCCAGCATCGACTCGGCGCCCAGGTCGACCCGGACGCCCGCGATCTCGCCGGGCAGCAGCTTGCCGCCGACCCGGTCCGACGCCTCCAGGACGGTCACCCGCGCACCCCGCTCCAGCAGCCGGTGGGCGGCGGCCAGACCGGCGATCCCGGCTCCCACGACGACGACATGCCCCGTGCCCGCACGGGTCCGACTTGCGTACATGCCACCACCTTCTCAGACCCCACTGACAACGCCCGACGGTCCCCGGTGCCGGCCCGCGTCCGGGCCGCGTCCGGACCGTGACCTGTTCGGGACCGGCGGGCGCCAACGTTCTGCCCCGGCCCGGCGTCGAAGGAGCATCAGTCGTCCAGAGCGCGGGGGTCCGCATGCACGCACAACGTTCACCACACCGTTCACCACACCGCTCCGTACGGCGTCCCGCACGCCGTTCCCCGCGCCGTCCCGTCCCGGCGCTGGCCGCCCTGCTGCTGGCCGCCGTCCTCGCGCTCACCGGCTGCTCCGGCGCGGGCGACGGCGGCGCGAGCGGTTCGGCCGACAAGGCGGCCGACGCCGGACAGGGCGGGCAGGGCGAACAGGGCGGGCAGGGCGCGCCGGAGGCCGCCGGCGGCGGGGCCGGCAAGGAGGCCGGGGCGACGGCGCCGGTGAAGCTGCCCGCCACGCACATCATCCGCACCGCCGCCCTGACCGTGCGGGTCGAGGACGTGCCCGAGGCCCTCGCCGAAGCCCGGACCGCCGCCGAGGACGCGGGCGGCTACGTCGGCGAGGAGACCACCCAACGCGACGAGGAGGACCACGAGTACACCGAGGCGGTGCTGCGCGTGCCCGTCGACGCCTACGACAAGGTGCTGGACGGCCTGGCGGGCGCGGGCGAGCTCCTGGACCGCAGCTCCAAGGCGCAGGACGTCACCGACCAGGTCGTGGACGTCGAGAGCCGCATCACCTCGCAGCGCGCCAGCGTGGCCCGGGTCCGCGAGCTGATGGACCGGGCGGAGCGGCTGAGCGACGTGGTGACGCTGGAGGGCGAACTGAGCGGCCGGCAGGCGGAGCTGGAGTCGCTGCTCGCCCGGCAGGCGTCCCTGGCGGACCGCGCCGCGCTGGCCACCATCACCCTCACCCTGACCGAGTCGCCCGCGCCGGCCGGCGGCCAGGACGACGATCCCGGGTTCACCGACGCCCTGGCGGGCGGCTGGGACGCGTTCGTGACGATGCTGCGCTGGCTGGCCGTGGTGCTCGGCGCGGTGCTGCCGTTCGCGGCGGTGGCGGCGCTGCTGGTGCTGCTGTGGGTGCGGCTGCTGCGGCCCCGGCTGCCGCGCCGCCCGGCCCCCGCCGCCACCGCGACCGCCCTGGGCCCGCTGCCGACGGCCCGCCCGGCGCCGGGGGCGGACCAGGGACGCGAGGCGGACTGACCGCTGCCGCGCCGCCCGGCGGCGCCCCGTAGCGTGTCCGCATGGACATGAGCGGCGGTGCGGCAGGCGGGCGCGAACGACTGGTGATCATCGGCGGCGACGCCGCGGGGATGTCCGCGGCGTCGCAGGCCCGCCGGCTGAAGGGCCCGGACGAACTGGAGATCGTGGCGTTCGAACGCGGCAACTTCAGCTCCTACTCGGCGTGCGGCATCCCGTACTGGGTGGGCGGCGAGGTCGACGAGCGGGACCGGCTGATCGCCCGCACCCCCGAGGAGCACCGGGCCCGCGGCATCGACCTGCGGACGCGCACCGAGGTCACGGAGATCGACGTGGCGGGCCGGCGGGTACGCGCGCGTGCCGTCGATTCCGGGGCCGAGTCCTGGACGGCGTACGACAAGCTCGTCGTCGCGACCGGCGCGCGGCCGGTGCGGCCCGACCTGCCGGGCGCGGACGCGCCCGGGGTGCACGGCGTGCAGACGCTCGACGACGGGCAGGCGCTGCTGGACACGCTGGCCCGCGCGGGCGGCCGCCGCGCGGTGGTCGTGGGCGCCGGGTACATCGGCGTGGAGATGGCCGAGGCGCTGATCCGCCGGGGCTACGGGGTGACGGTCGTCAACCGCGGCCGGGAGCCGATGTCCACCCTCGATCCGGACATGGGCCGCCTGGTGCGCGAGGCGATGGAGGGCCTCGGCATCACCATGGTGAACGACACCGAGGTCACCGAGGTGCGCACCGGCCCGGACGGCCGGGTGAGCGCCGTCGTCACCCCGGCCGCGGAGTACCCGGCGGACGTCGTGGTGCTCGGCATCGGCGTGACCCCCGAGACGTCGCTGGCGCGGGCCGCCGGTCTCCCCGTCGGCCACTACGGCGGGCTGCTGACGGACCGTGCGATGCGGGTGCGCGGGCAGAGGGACATCTGGGCGGGCGGCGACTGCGTCGAAGTCCTCGACCTGGTCTCCGGGCAGCAGCGGCACATCGCGCTCGGCACCCACGCCAACAAGCACGGCCAGGTCATCGGCACCAACGCGGGCGGCGGGTACGCCACCTTCCCGGGTGTGGTCGGCACGGCGGCCAGCAAGGTCTGCGACCTGGAGATCGCCCGGACCGGACTGCGGGAGAAGGACGCCCGCCGGGTGGGGCTGGAGTTCGTCGCGGTCACCATCGAGTCGACCAGCCGCGCGGGCTACTACCCGAACGCCTCGCCCATGACGGTGAAGATGCTCGCCGAGCGCCGCACGGGCAAGCTGCTGGGCGTGCAGATCGTCGGCCGGGAGGGCGCGGGCAAGCGGGTCGACATCGCGGCGGTGGCGCTCACGGCGGGCATGACGGTGGAGCAGATGACCGCCCTGGACCTCGGCTACGCCCCGCCGTTCTCGCCGGTCTGGGACCCGGTGCTGGTGGCGGCCCGCAAGGCGGCCCGGGCGGTCGAGCGGCGCGGCTGAGCAGGCTCACGCGGTGCCGTTGATCCGGTCGATGGCCTGCCGCGCCTGCTCCCCCGGCGGCCGGGGCGGCAGCGACGACACCGGCGCGGGAGCGACCACCGGGGCCGGCTGCTCCCCCGGCTGCGCGCCCGGCCGGGCGTGCGCCGCGCTCCGCGCGGAGCGCAGCCGGTGGCTCACCGCCTCGTCCAGCGTCACCGGCCGCTGCCGCTGCGCGGCCAGCCGCCCGGCCTCCTGGCCGAGCCGGGCGACGTCCTCCCAGGGCAGCCGCAGTACCAGCGCGATCTCCGCCTCGCCGTCGGGCAGGGCGTGCATCGCGGGAGTCGCTCGGTCGTTCATCGCCTGTTCCTCCCTCGTCCCGCGGCACCGCGCCACGGACGGTCGAGGAGGGATACGCGGACCCGGACGGCGGCGTTCAGCGCGCCCGCCGATTCGCCGTCCGGGTGCCGGGCAGAAGTGATCCGTGGTCATCCCCGTCCATGACGTGAACCCGGTGCGCCGCACCCCGTGGGTCACCTACGCGCTGATCGCCGCGAACGTCGCGGTGTTCCTGTCCATGCCCGGCATGGCCGACTCGCTCACCGGCGCCGGCGGCCTGGCCCAGCGGTGTCATCTCCAGGCGTACCTGGACCACTGGGCGGCCGTCCCGCGGGAGCTGGTCCACCACCGGCTCCCGCGCCTGGTGCCCACCGGCGACACCGGGGTGGGCCCGCACGGCCCCGGGTGCGTGATCGCGGCGCCGGACTACGCCAAGTCCCCCGAGCTGAGCGTGCTCACCGCGATGTTCCTGCACGGCGGCTGGCTGCACCTGCTGGGCAACATGCTGTTCCTGTGGGTCTTCGGCAACAACGTCGAGGACCGCATGGGCCGCCTGCGGTTCCTGCTGTTCTACCTGGTCTGCGGCTACGCGGCGGCGTACGGGTTCGCCCTGACGGACACCACGTCGGCGGCGCCCCTGATCGGCGCCTCCGGGGCGATCGCCGGCGTCCTCGGCGCGTATCTGGTGCTCTACCCCAGGGCCCGGGTCTGGGTCCTGGTCCCGTTCCTGATCTTCCTGCCGCTGCGGCTGCCGGCCTGGATCGTGCTGGGCCTGTGGTTCGTCCTGCAGGCGTTCTACTCGGCGGGCCAGGGCGTCAGTGCCGCGGGAACCGTCGCGTACGTGGCCCATGTGGCCGGTTTCGTCCTCGGCATGCTGCTGGCCCGGCCACTGAAGCCGGGCACCCCCGCACCACCGGAGCCACCCGGCATCGTCTTCGGGCGACGGGCCCGGCGGGCGCCCTGATCCCGCCGGCCTTCCACGCCGCTCAGCGTGCCGTGCGCGTGTGCACGTCCGCGACCAGGCGGGTCAGCGCGTCCGGGTCGGTGGTCGGCAGGACGCCGTGGCCGAGGTTGAAGATGTGTCCCGCCAGGCCCTCGGCGGCGGCCAGGACCTCGCCGGTCTTGGCCTCGACGGCCTCCCGGGAGGAGAAGAGGACGGCCGGGTCGAGGTTGCCCTGGAGCGCCTTGCCGGGGCCGACCCGGCGGGCGGCCTCGTCCAACGGGACCCGCCAGTCGACGCCGACCACGTCGGCGCCGGCCTCGCCCATCAGGCCGAGGAGTTCGCCGGTGCCGACGCCGAAGTGGATGCGCGGGACGCCGTAGCCGGCCACGGCCTCGAAGACCTTCGCGGAGGCGGGCATGACCGAGCGGCGGTAGTCGGCGGGGGCCAGCGCGCCGACCCAGGAGTCGAACAGCTGCACGGCACTGGCGCCCGCCTCGATCTGCACCTTGAGGAAGGCGGCGGTGATGTCGGCGAGCCGGTCCAGCAGGTCGGCCCACAGCTGCGGGTCGCCGTACATCAGGGCCTTGGTGTGCTCGTGGTTGCGGGACGGGCCGCCCTCCACCAGGTAGCTGGCGAGGGTGAAGGGGGCGCCGGCGAAGCCGATCAGGGGGGTCGCGCCGAGTTCGGCGGTGAGCAGCCCGAACGCCTCGGTGACGTAGGAGACGTCCTCGGGGGTCAGGTCGCGCAGCCGGGCCAGGTCGGCGCGGGTGCGGATCGGCTTCTCGACGACCGGGCCGACGCCCGGCTTGATGTCGAGGTCGACGCCGATGGCCTTGAGCGGGACGACGATGTCGCTGAAGTAGATCGCCGCGTCCACGCCGTGCCGGCGCACCGGCTGGAGGGTGATCTCGGCGACCAGTTCGGGCCGGGTGCAGGACTCCAGCATCGGGATGCCCTCGCGCACCTTGAGGTACTCCGGCAGCGAGCGGCCGGCCTGGCGCATGAACCACACGGGCGTGTGCGGCACCGGCTCACGCCTGCACGCCTTGAGGAAGGCGGAGTCGTACGTGGCGGTCGGCGGCTGGCCCGTGGGGGTGTCGTTGGCACTCACGACGGAAAGTCTCGCACGCCTCGGCGCCCGTCCCGGCCCCCGGGGCGCACCGGGGCGGGCGGCCCCGTCGCCGCGCCCGGCCCGTGCGCCGCCCGGCCCGTCCGCGCGCCGTGTGATCCGGACATCGCGCCCCGCTGCGGGTGTCCTCCCTGCGCCGGGGCGCCGTTCCGCTTAACCTTCCCCGCATGGCTGCGGCTCAGGGACGACTGTCGGACGGCACGGGCGGAATGGACGAACCCAACAACATCAAGGACGGTGCGGAGGGCGTCGGATATCCGGAGGATACGGCTCCGCTGCCGTTCCGGTCCGCCGTCGACGCGCTGCGGGCGGCCCGGCTGCGCCCGGGGATCGAGGTGGAGGCGACCCGCCCGCCGCAGCGGCTGGCGCCGTACGCGTACGCGCTGGAGGCCGCGGTGGTCGACGGCGACGAGGATCTGGCGGACGGGCGGCTGGTGCTGCTGCACGATCCGGCCGGGCACGACGCCTGGCAGGGCACCTTCCGGCTGGTGACGCTGGTGCGCGCGGAACTGGAGCCGGAACTGGCCACCGATCCGCTGCTGCCGGAGGTGTGCTGGACCTGGCTCACCGGCGCCCTCCAGGGCCGCGGTCTGTCCTACGGCGAGGCGGGCGGCACGGTGACGCGCGCCAGTTCGCACTACTTCGGCGGCCTGGCCGCCCGCCCGGCCGCCTCGCAGATCGAGATCCGCGCCTCCTGGACGCCGCGCGAGGGCCTGGGCGGGGTGCCGGACGCCGCCGCGCACCTGGGCGCCTGGTGCGACCTGCTGGCCCAGGTCGGCGGACTGCCGCCGGCCGGCCCGGGCGACGCGTCGGTGGTGACACTGCCGCAGCGCCGGGGGCCGCAGTCCCGGTAGCGCCGCGAGGACCGGAAACGGAGGGTACGGCAGCAGCCGTACCCTCCGTTCTTTTTGCCCCGAATCGGTCGGGTCACTTTGTCGATACGACCACTTTCGAGCGCGTAACGACGCAGTCCGGAACCGTTCGGTCTTCGAATGATCGATCGCCTGTCCGAATTGCTCGGATTGTTACTCACCAGATCGTGATCATTCTCTAAAGGAGGACAGGTTTATTGCCGAAGACGACTGTGACCTTGAAAGCACGGTTCGTCCCGGCTTCTTCCCCACGAGCCGGCCCCGTCGTCCCCGCACCCAGGAGGCCTGGTGTCCGTTCTCCTCGAGCAGCCCGCAAGCCTGGTCGCCTACCGCCCGAACAAGCCGACCGCCATGGTGGTCGTGGCCGACCCCCGCGTCCGTTCCACCGTCACCCGCCATCTGTGGGCGCTCGGTGTGCGCGACGTCATCGAGGCCTCGTCCGTCGCGGAGGCTCGTCCCCGCATCGGCAACCCCCGCGACATCTGCGTCGCCGACGTCCATCTTCCCGACGGCTCCGGCCTGACCCTGCTGTCCGAGACCCGCGCCGCGGGCTGGCCCAACGGCCTCGCCCTCTCCGCGGCCGACGACATCGGCGCGGTGCGCAACGCGCTCGCCGGCGGAGTCAAAGGTTATGTCGTCACCGGCACCCGTACCAACGTCGGGCTTCCCACCCGGCCGGGTGCCGCCCCCATCGGCGCCGCCGCCGCCCGGCTGCACCGCCGCCCCCCGGGTGCCCCGAGCCACCCGGGCGGCTACCGCGAACTGTCCGGCCGCGAGGTCGAGGTGCTCCGCCTGGTCGCGGAGGGCCAGTCCAACAAGGCGATCGGCGTCTCGATGGGCCTGTCCGCCCTGACCGTCAAGAGCCACCTGGCCCGCATCGCCCGCAAGCTGGGCACCGGCGACCGCGCCGGCATGGTCGCGGTCGCCCTGCGCACCGGCATCATCCACTGACCTCTCCCAACCCCCCCTTGTGCCCGTCGACGGAACGTTCCGTCGACGGGCACCGGCATGTCATGACGTGAAGATCATCGGCAGGGCGGCGCGGGAGGGCGTGAAGGACCTGTCGGACAGGCCGCGCCAACTGATACGAATACGCGTCGACGAGACGGTTCACTGGTCCGGGCCGGGCGTCCGGGGGGACATGAGGGATGCTGACGCCATGAGTGGAATCGAAGCCGTGGTGGCCGTGCTGTGGGTGAGCGGCATCATCGCGCTCACCGTGTGGACGTCCCGGCGCAAGGCGCGCAAGAAGCGTGAGGCAGCGGACTCTTACGCGAAGCTGCGGACCTTCGCCGAGGGACGGGGGTGGAATTATCAGGAAGTGGTGGAGCGGGTCGCCGGAGGCGGCCCGTGGTGGCATCGCACCACGGGTGTGCAGGGGAACAACGTCGTCAGCGGAACCCATCGCGGCTTCGGCTTCCGGGCCCACGAGGTCCATGAGCGCCACAACGACATGGACGACGGCGTCAGCACGGTCAACGTCCACTCCTGCTGGTGCCTGGAGTTGGACGTGGACCTGCCGGACGTGCGGGTCCACCGCGACGGCCTGCTCGACACGCTGGAGCACGGGCGCGCCATGAAGGTGGGTGTTCCGCAACTGGACAAGGACTTCCACATCGTCTCCCGCGACGAGGAGCGCGCCCGTGCCGTACTGCTCAACGGGCTGGCGGAGTTCCTGATGACCGACCCCCGGGCCCCCGAACTGCAGCTCCACCTGTCCGATGGCCGCCTGTTCGCCTGGCGCGACCGGACCGCGCTGAACTCCGAGAATCTGGTCGGTCCCCTGGACTACCTCGTCGACGCCGCCGGCGTCATGGGGATCAGCGCGCCCGGCCGCCCCGCTCGGGTGCCGTAACAGACTCGCATGATCGTCAAGCACGCCAACAATGGGGGGGGAATGGATGGGCCAGTTCGATGTCGAGCCGTCCGAACTGCGGTCGGCCGCCGACAAGATAAGGAACGCGGCGGGCCGCAGTGACGGCGTCAAGCTCGGCGAACTCGGGAAGTCCAGCGGTGACTTCGGCCACAGTGGCGCGGCGGAGGAGTTCGGTCTGCTGATGGCGACCTGGACCGCGGCCGTCAAAAGCCCGATGAAGGAGGACGCGGACAACTCGGCGGACGGACTCGACGCCAACGCCGCCTCCTACGAGCAGGCCGAGCGACTGTCCCAGAACAACTTCACCGGGCCCGCGGTCGTCGGCCCCGGCATCCACTGACGGGGAATGATGGCGGCACGACTTGGCGAGACCCGGGACCCGCGCGAGCTGATTCCGGGAAACCCGTCGAAACTCGGCGGCGACGCCGACCGGCTCGACGGACACGCGCAGACCCTCGAAGGCATCGGGGACCAGCTCGGTTCCGTCCGCGTGCCCGGTTGGCAGGGGCAGGCGAGCGATGCCTTCTGGGAGGATTTCTCCGGCCAGAAGCAGAAGTGGTACCGCGGCGCGGACGCGCTGAGCGCGGCCGCGCGGGCGCTGCGGGACTACGCCGGGGTACTGGAGTGGGCCCAGGGGCAGGCGGAGCAGGCCGTCCTGCTGTACGAGGCGGGTGACGAGAGCGGCGGCGAGCAACTGCTGGAGACGGCGCGCGGCCGGACCGAGTCGGCGGGTGACACGGCGGCCGCGAAGTTCAAGGCGCAGGGCGGCGGCGGTGACGACGCACCTGACTGGCTCTTCTTCGCCTCCGAGGTGGCGGAGGACGACTCGGGCCTGACCACCCGGCAGTTCGCCGAGCTGGAAGGGGCACCCCAACTGCGCGACAAGGGGGCCTGGGGCAACCAGGCGAACCTGACGCGGGAGCAGCGGGATGCGCTGCGCGAGCACAAGGGACCGGGCATCGTCGTGGCCGGCCCCTCCGTTTCCGGTGGTGCCAAGGTGTGGGGCGCCGAGGCCAAGGGGCACGCGGTGTTCGCCGGGGGTGATGTCTCCGGGGCGGCCGGAGTGAACCTCCTCGGTGTCGAGGGTTCCGCCGGTGTGGGGCTGCTGGACGGCAACGCCACCGCGCAGGCGTCCGGCAAGGCGTATCTCGCCCAGGCCGCGGCCGACGGCAAGTACGAGGCCGGTGTCTTCGCGGTCTCCGGCAAGGCGGAGGTGTTCGCGGGCGCCGAAGCCGGGGTCAGTGGTTCCGTCGGCACGGACGGCGTCCACGCCGGCGGCGAGGCGTTCGCCGGTGCCAAGGCCGCCGCGGACGGGCACGCCTCCGTCATCGGCATCGGCGTCGGCGGTACGGCGGAGGCCTGGGCCGGGGCCGGCGCCGAGGCCCACTTCGACGCCGGCCTGAAGGACGGCAAGTTCGTCGTCGGCGGTGACCTGGGCGTCGGCCTCGGCCTCGGCGGCAAGCTCGGTGGCCAGGTCGAGATCGACCCGGGCGAGATCACCGACGCGCTCGGCGACGCGTGGGACGCGATCGGGGACTGGGGCGACTGAGCCGTCCCCGCCCCTTGCCCCGCCTCCGATTCCGCCTCCGCCTCCGATTCCTGTCCCTTCGCTTCCCGTACCGTCGGTCATCCGTACGACAAGGAGTTGATCCACCATGCCGGGCACACTTCCGGTGCCGCTCGAGATCGAGCTTCCGCCGGGCTGGCACTCGGCGCCCCCGGACGAGGTCGGCGCCCCGCACGCCGCCTTCGTCGCCCTGCACACCGCCTCCCGGGGCCAGGGCTTCATGCCGAACATCACGGTCACCGGCCGCACCCTGACGGGCTCGGCCGGCCTGCACACCCTGGCCGAGGAGTCGGTGCGGCGGCTGCGCGAGAACGTCGGCGCCGTCGAGGTCGTCAAGCGCACCGAGGTGGGCAGCTCACCGGCGCCGGGCCTGATCGACGCCCCGGGAATCGTGCAGAACCTCCGCGTCCAGGCCACCGTCAACGGGCAGCCGATGGAGCTGGCGCAGAGCCAGGTCCTGCTGGTGCTGGAGAACAAGCGGCAGCGCGGTGAACGCGTCGAGATCGAGATCGCGCTGACGGCGAGGGCGAGCCGGCTCCAGGAGGTCCTGGCGGACTTCAAGATCTTCGTCGCCGCCCTGCGTCCGGCAGCGCCCTAGCGGACCGCCGGGCGCCGGTGGCCGAGAAGTGCCGGTCGGCCGCAAGAAACGACAACAGGTGTTTGTGCAGGTCAGAGCGAACGTGTCCAGAACGCGCAGGTCAGCCGCTCGTCCTTGCGGATACCCTTGACAGGTGACCGACGCCCACGAAACCGCAGCAGACCGTGCACCGCGCACCACCGGAGGCGCTCCTCCGGACGAGACCGGAACTTCTGCTGTGGAGGCGCCGATCCCCTTGCTGGAGCCTCGGGAGGGCATTCCGCCGGTGATCGCCGACGCGGCCGCGCTCGCCGAGGTGACCGCCGCCTTCGCGGCCGGGTCCGGACCGGTCGCCGTGGACGCCGAGCGGGCCTCCGGGTACCGGTACGGGCAGCGGGCGTATCTGGTGCAGCTGCGCCGGGAGGGGGCGGGCACGGCGCTGATCGATCCGGTGGCCTGCCCGGACCTGTCCGGACTCGGGGAGGCGCTGAAGGACACCGAGTGGGTGCTGCACGCCGCCACCCAGGATCTGCCGTGTCTGCGGGAGATAGGAATGGTGCCGACGCGGCTGTTCGACACCGAGCTGGCCGGGCGGCTCGCCGGGTTCCCGCGGGTCGGGCTCGGCGCGATGGTGGAGTCCGTACTCGGGTTCGTCCTGGAGAAGGGGCACTCCGCCGTCGACTGGTCGACCCGGCCGCTGCCCGAGCCCTGGCTGCGTTACGCCGCGCTCGACGTGGAGCTCCTGGTCGACCTGCGGGACGCGCTGGAGAAGGAGCTGGACCGGCAGGGCAAGCTGGAGTGGGCCCGGCAGGAGTTCGACGCCATCGCCGCCGCCCCGCCGGCCGAGCCGCGCAAGGACCCCTGGCGCCGCACCTCCGGCATGCACAAGGTGCGCCGCCGCCGGCAGCTCGCCGTGGTCCGCGAGCTGTGGCAGACCCGGGACCGCGTCGCCCAGCGCCGGGACGTTTCGCCGGGCAAGGTGATCGGGGACGCGGCCATCGTGGAGGCGGCCCTCGCGCTGCCGCCCAATGTGCACGCGCTGGCCCAGCTGAGCGGCTTCGGGCGGGTGAACCGGCGGCAGCTGGAGCAGTGGCAGGCCGCGGTCGACCGGGCCAGAGCGCTGTCCGAGGCGCAGCTTCCGCAGCCGGGGCAGCCGGTGACCGGCCCGCCGCCGCCGCGCGCCTGGGCCGACAAGGACCCGGCCGCCGCGGCCCGGCTCTCCGCCGCGCGGGCCGCGGTGACCGCCCTGGCCGAGGAGCTGAACATGCCGCAGGAGAACCTGATCACCCCGGACACCGTGCGCCGGGTCTGCTGGGAGCCCCCGGCGCCGGCCGGCACGGAGTCGGTGGCCGCGGCGCTCGTCGGGCACGGGGCCCGGCCCTGGCAGGTGGAGCAGGTGACGCCGGTGCTGGTGGCGGCCTTGTCGGCACCGACGTCCTGAGCATCACTTCGTCGCCCCGCGCGTGAAGCCGTTGTAGATGAACCGCTGGAGGAGCAGGAAGACGATCAGCGTCGGCAGGATGACGAGCACCGCGCCTGCCGAGATCGTCTCCCAGTGGGCCCCGAACGGTCCCTTGAAGCGGAACAGCGACGTCGAGATCACGCCAAGATCCTCGGACGGGAGATAGAGGAAGGGGATGTAGAAGTCGTTGTAGACGGTGATCCCCTTGACGATCACGACGGTCGCGATGGCGGGCCTGAGCAGCGGGAAGATGATCTTCCGGTAGATCGTGAAGGCGTTCGCGCCCTCCACCCGGGCCGCCTCGTCCAGCGAGATGGGGATGGACCGGATGAACTGGAGGAAGATGTAGATCGACACGATGTCGGTGCCCATGTAGAGCAGGACCGGCGCCCACAGGCTGTCGAACATGCCGAGGCTGTTGACGATCTGGAAGGTCGCCACCTGGGTGGTGACGCCCGGCACCAGCGCGGCCACCAGGAACAGCGCCAGCACCAGCTTCTTCATGCGGAACGCGAAGCGGTCGATCGCGTACGCCGCCATCGACCCGATCAGCACCGTGCCGCCGATGGCGAACAGCAGCACGAAGGCGGTGTTGCCGAAGGCCAGCAGCATCCGGCCGTCCTGGAACGCGGTCACGTAGTTGTCGAGGTTGAACGGGTCGTCCGGCAGGGCCAGCGCGCCCGAGCCGTCGGCCATCTCGCCGGACGTCTTCAGCGAGGTCAGCAGGACGACGGTGAGGGGCAGCAGGACGACCAGCGCGGCGCCCGCCAGGGACAGGTACACCAGGGCGCGGGTCACGGCTCGGCGGGTCATGCCGGCTCCGCCTTCCGGTCGGGGTCGTCGGGGACCAGACGCCGCTGCACCCAGGTCACCGCCAGCACGATCAGCAGCAGGACTACGGCCGCCGCGGAGGCCAGGCCGGTCTTGTTGAACTGGAACGCCAGCTTCACCGTCTGGATCACGAAGGTCTCGGTGCCGGTCGCCCCGCCGGTCATGATGTACGGGATCTCGAAGACCGCCAGCGAGCCGGAGACCGACAGGATCACGGTCAGTCCGATCACCGGCCGGATACTCGGCGCGATGATGTACCGGAACTGCTGCCACCGGTTCGCCCCGTCCAGCTCGGCCGCCTCGTACAGCTCCCCCGGGATGGACTGGATGGCGCCCAGGAAGAGGACGAAGTTCAGTCCCGTGTAGCGCCACACCGACACCCCGGCGAGCGAGACGTTGGCCGACGTAGAGGTGCCGAGCCAGGCGCGGTCGCCGTCGTAGCCGAACAGGCTCAGCACCGAGTCGAGGGTGCCGCCGTCCTGGAAGAAGTAGAGGAAGACGAAACCGATCGCCACCCCGTTGATCAGGTACGGGAAGAACAGCACGCCCTTGAAGAAGTTCCGGAAGCGGATGTTGAAGCTCAGCACCGTCGCGAAGTAGAGCGCGGCGGTGATCTGGAGGACGGAGGCGGCGAGGTAGTAGCCGCTGACGAAGAAGACCCGGAAGAGGTCCTCGCGGGTGAAGATCTCGGTGTAGTTGCCGGCGCCGGTGAAGTGCAGTTCGGGGCTGACGCCGTCCCAGTCGGTGAAGCTGTACGCGATCATGTTGGCGATCGGCGCGTAGGTGAAGACGATCAGGAGGGTGAGCGGGGCGAGCAGGAACAGCCAGGGGGTCGGGGGCCGGCGGCGCCGGGCCCGGCGGGGCGGGACCCGGACCGGCGCGGACCTGAGCGCCGGTGCCGCCCCGCGGGTGGTGTCCGTCATCAGGAACCCGCCGTCCCGCGGGCCGTGTTCCACTTCTCGCTCAGTTCCTCGAAGAAGCCCGCCAGGTCGCCGTCGGCCGCGCCCCGGGCCAGGTCGACCAGGTCCTGGCGGTAGTCGGGCTGGTAGATGCCGACCTCGGAGGCGTTGTCGATGGCCTTGACCTCGGCGCCTTTGGTGTCGTCCAGGTCGATCAGCTTGACGCCCGCCTCCTGGTACGGCTTGAGCAGGTCGGGCAGCGGGGCGTCCTTGAGCGGGGAGAGTGCCAGGTTGGCCGCCGCGTAGCCGGACTTCTCGGTGAACCAGTCGATCCAGGCGCGGGCGGCCTCCTTGTGCGCGGAGTGCACGTTGACGGCCTGCTGGTAGTCGGGCGAGGTGACCGCGCAGAACGTGCCGTCCCGCTGTGCCGGGAACGGCATGAACCCGATGTCGGCCGGATCGGTGCCGGCCTGCTCGGCGGCCTGCCGCATCTGGATCACCGCCCAGGAGCCCAGCCACATGGTGGCGATCTCGCCCTTGGCCAGCTTCGGCTTGGAGCCCTCCCAGTTGGTGGTGGTCGGGTCCTTCTCGATCAGTCCGGACTCCACGATGTCGTGCAGCAGCGTGTCGCCCACCCGGAGGTCGGCGCCCTCGGCCCACGGATCACCCTCCGCCAGCCTGCTGGTCGCCCCGGTGTCACAGCCGACCGAGCCGTTGACGTTGGTCCACTGGGTCAGCGGCCACATGTCCTTGAAGTTGGTGTAGTACGGCACGGCGTCGGTCTTCGCCTTGACCGCCTTCAGGTCGGCGAGGAACTCGGCCGGCGAGGTGGGCCAGTCGGTGACGCCGGCCTGCCGCCAGACCCGCTTGTTGTAGACCATGCCCGGGACGACACCGATCGGGCTCTGCCCGTAGACCTTGCCGTCGACGGTCGAGTAGCCGGTGAAGCGGTACTTCGCCGACAGCTCGTCCTGGCTGCCCAGCGAGGCGAAGAAGCGGGGGTAGTCCTTCTTCTGCACCACGGCCGGGATCATCAGGACGTCGCCGTAGTCCTCCGTGTTCATCCGGATCTTGACCTCGCCCTCGTAGTCGGTGAGGCCGTCGAACTCGACCTTCACCTTGGGATGGGTCCGGCGGAACTCGGCTGCGTACTTCTTCATCGTCCCGTCCTGCACCAGGTCGGTCCGGTGGGTGAGGACGGTGATGGTCCCCTCGACGCTGCCCGGGTCGGCGGGCGCCCCGGCGTCCGCGCCCTCGGTACTTCCCCCGGTGCCCGTGCAGGCCGAGGCCAGCAGGGCGAGGACGGCGATCGATCCGGCGAGCACGTTGCGGCGGTTCATGGAGCCCCCTACGACGAGTGGTTGGCCGGTTCCGCACTCTGACAGCGCGTACTGAACCGGTAAAGTCCCGTTTCCGCCAACCGTGCTCAGGCAGTGTTCTGATCATGTGACCGTCGCTGTGAACCGGTTAAGGGAGTGTGCATGCTTCAGGCGACACCGCTCACCGAGGGATGGACCCTGTGTCACCCGGACGGCCCGCTGCCGGCCGCGGTGCCGGGCTGTGTGCACACCGATCTGCTGGCGGCGGGCCTGCTCCCGGACCCGTTCCTGGGCCGCAACGAGACCGAGGTGGCCTGGGTGGGCCGCCGGGAGTGGACGTACGAGCGCGCTCTCGACGCGGGCTCCGGGCCCGAGCAGAGCGACCTGGTCTTCGACGGGCTGGACACGGTCGCCGAGATCCTGCTGGACGGCCGGCCGCTGGGCCGGACCCGGAACATGCACCGCTCGCACCGCTTCGACGTCACCGGGCTGAGCGGGCGGCTCACCGTGCGGTTCGGCTCCGCCTACGCCGAGGCCGAGGCGGTGCGCGGCAAGGTGGGCGAGCGGCCGGCCGCGTACGCCGAGCCCTACCAGTACGTACGCAAGATGGCCTGCTCGTTCGGCTGGGACTGGGGGCCGACCCTGGTGACGGCCGGGATCTGGCGGCCGGTCCGGCTGGAGCACTGGTCGACTGCCCGGCTCGCCCGGGTCCGCCCCCTGGTCACCGTCGCGGACGGCACCGGCGACGTCGAACTGCGCGTCGACGTCGAGCGGACCCGCGTCGAGGCACCGCTGACCGTCGAGGCACGCGTCGCCGGCGTCACCGCCCGCGCGGACCTGGACGGCAGCCACGGCACGGTACGGCTGCGGGTGCCGGACGCGGAGCTGTGGTGGCCGCGCGGGTACGGCGAACAGCCGTTGTACGACGTTGAGTTGACGCTGCTGAACGGGGACGTCCCGCTGGACGTGTGGCGGCGCCGGATCGGGTTCCGGACCGTCGAGCTGGACACCTCCGCCGACGCGCACGGCACCGGATTCACCCTGGTCGTCAACGGCGAACGGCTGTTCGCGCGGGGCGTCAACTGGATCCCCGACGACGTGTTCCCGTCCCGGATCACCCGCGAGCGCTACCGGGAACGGCTGGCCCAGGCGGCCGGCGCCGGCGTGGACCTGGTCCGGATCTGGGGCGGCGGCATCTACGAGAGCGCGGACTTCTACGACGCCTGCGACGAACTGGGGCTGCTGGTCTGGCAGGACTTCCCGTTCGCCTGCGCGGCCTACCCCGAGGAGCAGCCGCTGCGCGGCGAGGTGGAGGCCGAGGCGCGGGAGAACGTCGTACGGCTGATGCCGCACCCCTCGCTGGTGCTGTGGAACGGCAACAACGAGAACCTGTGGGGGTTCCGGGACTGGGGCTGGGAGCCGCGGCTGGCCGGGGACTCCTGGGGCGAGGGGTACTACCTGGGGCTGCTGCCGCGGGTGGTCGCCGAGTTGGACCCGACCCGGCCGTACACCGCGGGCAGCCCCTGGTCCGGCTCCTGGGACCGGCACCCCAACGACCCGGCGCACGGCACCCACCACTCGTGGGAGGTGTGGAACCGGGCGGACTACTCGGCCTACCGCACCGACGTGCCGCGGTTCGTGGCCGAGTTCGGCTGGCAGGCGCCGCCCGCGTACGCCACGCTGCGGCGCGCGCTGCCCGGCGAGCCGCTCGCGGCGGACTCCCCCGGCATGCTGCACCACCAGAAGGCCGAGGACGGCAACGGCAAGCTGGAGCGCGGGCTGGCCCGGCACTTCACGCTGCCCGGCGCCGGCGAGTTCGACCGCTGGCACTACCTCACACAGGTCAACCAGGCCCGCGCGGTGGCGGCCGGAATCGAGCACTGGCGCGCGCACTGGCCGGTGTGCGCCGGGACGATCGTGTGGCAGCTGAACGACTGCTGGCCGGTCACCAGTTGGGCCGCGATCGACGGCGACGGCCGGGAGAAGCCGCTCTACCACGAGCTGCGGCGGCTGTACGCGGACCGGCTGCTGGCCCTCCGGGAGGGCGAGCTGTCCGTGGTGAACCAGGCCGCCGAGGAGTGGACCGGGACGGCGGTGCTGCGGCGGATGTCCGTCGAGGGGGCGGAGCTGGGGCGGGCCGAGGTGCCGTTCGCGGTGGCGCGGCGGGCGGTGGGCCACGTCCCCGTGCCCGGGGAGCTGGCACCCGCCGGTCCGAAGGAGTTCCTTGTCGCGGACGCGGACCGGCTGCGCGCCCTGCGCTTTCCCGCGCCCGACCGGGACATCGCGTACGTCCGCCCTCAGTACGACGTCGCGCTCGCGCCCGGCGGTGTCACGGTGACCGCCCGCACCCTGGTCCGGGACCTGCTGCTGCAGGCCGACCGGCTGGACCCGGCCGCGCGGGCCGACCGGGGGCTGGTCACCCTGCTCCCCGGCGAGAGCGTGACCATCGGCGTGCGCGGCTGGCGGGCTCCGGACGCGGACGCCGCCCGATCGGCCCTGTACTGCCTGGAGCCCGCTCAGTGACCAGCGGCTCCCGCGTCACCATCAAGGACGTCGCCGCCCGCGCCGGCGTGTCCAAAGGGGCCGTGTCCCTCGCCTTCAACCGGAAGCCGGGCCTGTCGGAGGCGACCCGGGACAAGATCTTCCGGGCCGCGCGGGAACTGGGCTGGGCGCCCGACGCGACCGCCCGGACACTGGCCGGATCGCGGGTGGACGTGGTGGGCCTCGCGATCTGCCGGCCCGCCCGGCTGCTCGGCCTGGAGCCGTTCTACATGGAGTTCGTCTCGGGCGTGGAGAGCGTCCTGACCGAACACTCCTGCTCACTGCTGCTGCGGCTGGTGCGCAGCGTCGAGGAGGAGGCCGGGCTCCTCGAGTCCTGGTGGCGGGGGCGGCGGATCGGCGGGGCGATACTCGTCGACCTCCGGGACGCGGACCCCCGGGTGGAGCCGGTGGCGCGGCTCGGCATCCCGGCGGTCGCGGTCGGGCACCCGGCGCTGACCGGCGGGCTCA
Organism: Streptomyces sp. NPDC023723; assembly: GCF_040639815.1. NCBI lineage: Bacteria > Bacillati > Actinomycetota > Actinomycetes > Kitasatosporales > Streptomycetaceae > Streptomyces > Streptomyces sp. NPDC023723. Next base: position 88,935 of record NZ_JBFAAP010000017.1, on the reverse strand, counting down.
CCTCGGTGTGGACCGACGACGCCACCGCCGTCACCGAGGCGGTGCGGTATCTGGCGGCGCTCGGGCACCGGCGGATCGCCCGGGTCGGGGGTGCGGCGGCGCTCGGGCACACCTCGATCCGTACCGCCGCGTTCGAGGCGACGGCGCGGGCGCTGGGGCTGGCGGGGGCGCGGCAGGTGGCCACGGACTTCTCCGGGGACGCGGGGGCGCGGGCGACGCGGTCCCTGCTGGCGGCGCCGCCGGGAGAGCGGCCGACCGCGGTGGTGTTCGACAACGACATCATGGCGGTGGCGGGGCTGTCGGTGGCGGCGGAGATGGGGGTGCGGGTGCCGGAGGACGTGTCGTTGCTGGCGTGGGACGACTCCCAGCTGTGCCGGCTGACTCATCCGACGCTGTCGGCGATGAGTCATGACGTGCACGGGTTCGGGGCGGAGGTGGGGCGGACGCTGTTCGGGGTGATCGGCGGGACGGGCGGGGATTCCCATCCGGTGCCGACGCCGGTGCTGGTGCCGCGGGGGTCGACGGCGCCACCCGCTCCGGTGTGACGTGCGCCGCTGTACCCGCTGCGTTACTCGCAAGTAGCATGGGTTGAGCAAGCGCTCAGCGTCCCGCACCCTGGAGGAGAGCCATCGTGCCTCGTACCGTCAGGGACGTCGTCTTCGTCGACGGCGTCCGCACCCCGTTCGGCAAGGCGGGCCCGAAGGGCATTTACCACGAGACCCGCGCCGACGACCTGGTCGTCAAGGCGATCCGGGAGCTGCTGCGCCGCAACCCCGGGCTCGACCCCAAGAAGGTCGACGAGGTCGCCGTCGCCGCCACCACGCAGGTCGGTGACCAGGGACTGACCATCGGCCGGATGGCGGGCATCCTCGCGGGTCTGCCGCAGTCGGTGCCCGGTTACGCCATCGACCGGATGTGCGCGGGCGCGCTGACCGCCGTCACCACGGTGGCCGGTTCGGTCGCCTTCGGGGCGTACGACGTCGCCATCGCCGGCGGCGTCGAGCACATGGGCCGGCACCCGATGGGCGAGGGCGCGGACCCGAACCCGCGGTTCGTCTCGGAGAAGCTGGTCGACGAGTCCGCCCTGTTCATGGGCATGACCGCGGAGAACCTGCACGACCGCTACCCGGGCATCACCAAGCAGCGGGCCGACGAGTACGCCGTGCGCTCCCAGGAGAAGGCCGCCAAGGCGTACGCCAACGGCAAGATCCAGGCCGACCTGGTGCCGGTCTCGGTGCGGCGCACCAACCCGGACGCCGGGGAGACCGGCTGGGGCCTGGTCACCGCCGACGAGCCGATGCGGCCGGGCACCACGCTGGAGAACCTGGCCGGCCTCAAGACGCCGTTCCGGGTGCACGGCCGGGTCACCGCGGGCAACGCGGCCGGTCTGAACGACGGCGCCACCGCCTCGATCATCGCCAGCGAGGAGTTCGCCCGGGAGAACGGCCTGCCGGTCAAGATGCGGCTGGTCGCCTACTCCTTCGCGGGCGTCGAGCCGGAGGTGATGGGCTACGGCCCGATCCCGGCCACCGAGAAGGCGCTCGCGCAGGCCGGTCTGTCGATCGACGACATCGGTCTGTTCGAGATCAACGAGGCGTTCGCCGTCCAGGTGCTCGCCTTCCTGGAGCACTACGGCATCGCGGACGACGACGCGCGCGTCAACCAGTACGGCGGCGCCATCGCCTTCGGTCACCCGCTGGCCTCCTCCGGGGTCCGGCTGATGACCCAGCTGGCCCGGCAGTTCGAGGAGCAGCCGCAGGTCCGCTACGGCCTGACCACCATGTGCGTCGGCTTCGGCATGGGCGCCACGGTCATCTGGGAGAACCCGCACTTCGAGGGGGACAAGTGAGCACCACCGCTGAGCTGCTGAAGGGTGCGGCCGAGCTGTTCCCCGGCGAGGTCGTCACGCAGGCCCAGGTACGTCACTTCGACCTGCCGCTGGGGGCCGGGCGCTTCGCGCTGATCACCCTGGACAACGGTCACGACCACACCAAGCCGACCACGCTCGGCCCGCAGTCGCTGGCCAACATCGACGCGGCGATCGACCAGGTCGAGCAGGAGGCCGCGGCCGGCACCATCGTCGGCGTCGGCGTCACCGGCAAGCCGTTCGTCTTCGCGGTCGGCGCCGACCTCAAGGGCGTCGAGCTGCTGAAGCGGCACGAGGACGCGGTCGCCATCGGCAAGGGCGGCCACGACGTCTTCAAGCGGCTGTCCAAGCTGGCCGTGCCGACGTTCGCGTACTACAACGGCGCGGCGATGGGCGGCGGCGTCGAGATCGGCCTGCACTGCGCGTACCGCACGGTGTCGGCCGCGATCCCCGCGTTCTCGCTGCCCGAGGTCTTCCTCGGCCTGGTCCCCGGCTGGGGCGGCTGCACGCTGCTGCCGAACCTGATCGGCGCGGACAAGGCCGTCTCGGTCGTCATCGAGAACAGCCTGAACCAGAACCGGCAGCTCAAGGGCAAGCAGGTCTACGAGCTCGGCATCGCGGACGCCATCTTCGAGGGCGCCGACTTCCTGGAGCAGTCGCTGACCTGGACGGCGGCCGTCCTCAAGGGCGAGATCGCCGTGGAGCGCCCGGTCATCGACCGCGGCGAGGGCTGGGACCAGGCCGTCGCGCGCGGCCGGTTCGTCGCCGACGCCAAGGTGCACGGCGCGGCCCCGGCCGCCTACCGCGCCCTGGACATCATCGCCGCCGTCAAGGACGGCGACCTCCAGGCCGGTTACGACGCCGAGGACCAGGCCCTCGCGGACCTCATCATGAGCGGCGAACTGCGCGCCGGACTGTACGCGTTCAACCTGGTGCAGAAGCGTGCCAAGCGCCCGGCGGGGGCGCCGGACAAGTCGCTGGCCCGTCCGGTCACCAAGGTCGGCGTGGTCGGCGCCGGTCTGATGGCCTCGCAGCTCGCGCTGCTGTTCCTGCGCCGCCTGGAGGTGCCGGTCGTGCTGACCGACATCGACCAGGAGCGCGTCGACAAGGGTGTGGGTTACGTCCACGCCGAGATCGACAAGCTGCTCGGCAAGGGCCGGATCAACCAGGACCGGGCCAACCGGCTCAAGGCCCTGGTGACGGGTGTCCTGGACAAGGCCGAGGGCTTCGCGGACGCCGACTTCGTCATCGAGGCGGTGTTCGAGGAGATCGGCGTCAAGCAGCAGGTGTTCGCCGAGGTCGAGGCGGTGGCGCCCGCGCACGCGATCCTCGCCACCAACACCTCCTCGCTCTCCGTCTCCGAGATGGCGTCGAAGCTGAAGCACCCCGAGCGGGTCGTCGGCTTCCACTTCTTCAACCCGGTCGCGGTCCTCCCGCTCCTGGAGATCGTCCGGGGCGAGCAGACCGACGACGCCTCGCTGGCGACGGCGTTCGCGGTGGCCAGGAAGCTGAAGAAGACGGCCGTACTGGTCAAGGACGCCCCGGCGTTCGTCGTGAACCGCATCCTGACCCGCTTCATGGGCGAGATCCAGAACGTCATCGACGAGGGCACCCCGGTCGCGGTCGCCGAGAAGGCGGTCGAGCCGCTCGGCCTGCCGATGTCCCCGCTGGTCCTCCTGGAGCTGGTCGGCCCGGCGATCGGCCTGCACGTCTCGGAGACGCTCAACAAGGCGTTCCCGGACCGCTTCACCGTCTCCCCCAACCTCCGGGCGGTCGTCGAGGCGGGCAAGCGCGGCTTCTACGTCTACGACAGCGGCCGGCCGGAGCTGGACCCGGAGGTCGCCGCGCTGCTGAAGCAGGGCGGCTCCGTGCTGACCGAGGAGCAGGTCCGGGACCGGGTGCTGGACGCGGTCGCGCAGGAGATCGGGCTGATGCTCGACGAGGGCGTGGTCGCCGAGGCGCAGGACATCGACCTGTGCCTGATCACCGGTGCCGGCTGGCCCTTCCACCTGGGCGGCATCACGCCGTACCTGGACCGGGCGGGGGTCGCCGAGCGGGTGACCGGCAAGCCGTTCCTGGCACCGGGCGTGGCGAGCGTCCCGGCATAACCGGAGCAGGACCGGAACAGGGGGGAGAGAAGCCCAGCTTCTCTCCCCCCTGCTCAGAGCTTGGCCACCCGGGGATGGTCGGCGGTGGCCCTCCGGGTGTCGAACAGCAGCCGCGCGCGGTCGGCCAGCAGCGCCGGGTCGATCTCCCGGTGCGGCTGGAGCAGCACGGTCAGGTCGGCCGCCGCGGCGGCGTCCAGGTAGTCGTCGGCCCGTTCGACGCGGACGCCGCCGACCGACCACCCCTCGACGTGCGGGTCGAAGTAGCGCAGGTCGGCGCCCCGGGCCCGGAACCGCTCGGCCACCGCCAGGGCGGGGCTCTCCCGCTGGTCGGAGATGTCGGCCTTGTAGGTGACGCCGAGCAGCAGCACGCGGGCGCCGCGCACCGCCTTGCCCACGTCGTTCAGCAACTCGGCCGCCCGGTCCACGACATGCGCCGGCATCCGCTGGTTGATCTCCTGCGCCAGCTCCACGAACCGGAACGGGATGCCCAGCGACCGCACCTTGTAGGAAAGGTAGTTGGGGTCGATCGGGATGCAGTGGCCGCCGACGCCGGGGCCGGGGTGGAAGGGCGCGAAGCCGAACGGCTTGGTGGCGGCGCAGCGGATCGCGTCCCACAGGTCGACGCCGATCTCCCGGCAGAACATCGACATCTCGTTGACCAGCGCGATGTTGACGTGCCGGTAGGTGTTTTCCAGCAGCTTGGCCATCTCGGCCTCCCGGGTGCCCTTGGCCTCCACCACCCGGGTCACGAACCGCTCGTACAGGGCGCGGGCGGTCTTGGTGCAGTCGGGGGTGACGCCGCCGACCACCTTGGGGGTGTTCTCCAGGCCGTAGGCGGGGTTGCCCGGGTCGATCCGCTCCGGGGAGAAGGCCAGGTGGAAGTCGACGCCGGCGCGCAGCCCGGCGGCCTCCAGGCGCGGCCGTACCACCTCCTCGGTGGTGCCGGGGTAGGTCGTGGACTCCAGCACCACCAGGGTCCCCGGCCGCAGGTGGGCGGCGACGTCGGCGACGGCCGCGCGCACCGCGCCGAGGTCCGGGGCGCCGTGCGCGGTGAGCGGGGTCGGTACGCAGATCACCACGGCGGCGGCACCGGCGATCACCTCGGGCTCGGTGACGGCCGTGAACCCCCGCGCGCGCATCTCCCGCACGTCGGCGCCGGAGATGTCGTCCACGTGCGACCGGCCGGCGTTCAGTCCCGCGACGACGTCCGCGCGCCGGTCGAGACCGGTCACCCGCAGCCCGGCCGCGGTGGCCGCGCGGGCCAGCGGCAGCCCGACGTAGCCGAGTCCGATGACGACAAGGTCCGTACTCATCATCCACGCCCCGAAGAGTGCGACAAACGGGATATATGGCATGAACTGTACGGTTGGTCCAGCCGTAACCCGGTCCCCTCCGGCCGCGTGTCCCCCGGCCCTCAGACCTCCTGCCAGGCCGTCAGCGCGAGCCCCGGCTCGTCCTTGCGGCGGGTCAGCAGCAGCCGCCCGCCGGACGGCGAGAGGGTCACCGCGACCACTCGGTCCGCCTCGTCCACGGCGAGGGCGAGTTCGGCGTCGCCGGCGAGCGCCGGCCCGGACTCGGCCCACCAGGCGCCCGCCGTCTCCTGCTCGGTCGGATAGGCCGCGAAGGCCACCCGCCCACCGGCCGACCGCTGCCCCAGCAGCGTGCAGTCGTGCCCCGCTATGACACAGCGCACGGCGGCGACCGGGCCGGGCCCCGCGGCGGCGACCAGCGCGCCGGGCGTCCCGCCGGGCCGCCAGGCGCACAGGTCACCGGAGGAGTCGTCGGTGAAGAACAGGGTGGTGTGCCCGGCGGAGGTGGCCAGCGCCCGGAGCGTGCCGGGCCGCACCGCCGCCGCGACGCTGTCGCCGAGGACCGGCCGCGCGCCGGGCTTCTCCTGCCGCCAGTGCAGCAGTACGCCGTCGGCGGCGGCGTACGCCTCGACGAGGCCGGACTCCCCCGTGACGGCGGCGGGTTCCTCCTGGAGCCCCGCTGCGCCGAGCTCCCGCCACGGCTCCCAGCCGCCCTTCTCCTTCTGGATCCGCACGCTCAGCCCGCCGGCCGCGTTCCGGACGAAGAGGTGGGCGCGGCCCTGCGCGTCGACCGCGACGGCGGGCGTGCCGGTGCGGGCGCCCTTCTGGTCCGGGTGGCCGACCGGGCTCCAGTCCAGCGGGGCGAGCCGGGGTTGGTAGTGGGTGGAGTGCACCAGGCCGGACTGGCCCCGGCCGGTGGGCCGCCACGCGACCAGATGGGCGTACCGGTCCGCGCCGACGCCGACCGCGAGGCCGGGGCGCAGCTTCTGGTCGCCGCCGATCCGGCGCGGCGCCTCCCAGGGACCGTCGGGCCCCAGCTCGGCCCGGCACAGGACCGCGTCGCCGGACGGCAGATAGACGCAGAGGCGGCCGTCACGGCCGCGCAGGAGCCAGTCGCCGTTCACCAGTTCACTTTATGCGGCGCCGTCCGGACCCCGCCGTGCGACCCTGGCGCAATGGACGACAACGCCCCCCTGCTCGTGATCGTCGACGCCGCGAACGTGGTCGGATCGGTGCCCGACGGCTGGTGGCGGGACCGGCGCGGCGCCGCCGAGCGGCTGCGCGACCGGCTGGCGGCGGACGGGGTACCGGGCCGTCCCGGCCCGGTGGAGCTCGTGCTGGTCGTCGAGGGCGCGGCCCGCGGCGTGGCGTCGGTGCCCGGCGTGGCGGTGACGGACGCGCCCGGCAGCGGCGACGACCACATGGTCGACCTGGTGGCGCGGGCCGGTGACCGCCCCGTCCTGGTGGTCACGGCGGACCGGGAACTGCGGCGCCGGGTGGCGGAGTTGGGGGCCGAGGTGGCGGGGCCGCGCACGGTACGGCCGGCGGGCTGAGCCGCCGGCCGCTCATCTCACCCTGACGTACAGCACCGCCCCGTCGACCGTCTCCCGCTCCGCGTACCGGGCCGCCAGCAGCCGCCGCAGGGCCGGTACCCGCTCCGGTGCGTACGGGGCGCCCCGGGAGTCGTCGACGATCAGGGCGGGCGGGTGGGCGGTGGTCGTGCGGTGGAAGGCGGCCCAGGCGCCCGGGACGGCGTACTGGGCGCCGACCCGGGCGCCCGCCCGGCCGCCGCTGTAGTTGGTGAGGAGGCCGGCGGTGAGGTGCGGGCCGGCGGGGGTGCGGCCGGCCAGCCAGTACGTCTCCGGATGCATGCCCCAGACCAGCACGCGGTCCTCGGGGGCGGTGGTGCGGGCCACCGCGTCGGCCAGCCGCCGGGAGTGGTCGAGCCAGGTGCGCGGCGCGAGCAGGCCCCAGGTGACGAACAGCGCGCAGCAGCAGGCCGTGGTGAGCAGCGCCCGGCTCGTGCGGGCGGGCGGCAGGGTGCTGAGCGCGGCCGTCGCCAGCAGGGTCAGCGGCGGCAGCAGCTGGAGGTAGTAGTGGCCGAAGAAGTGCAGGCCGGTGCCGACCGCGGCGGCCGACGCGGCGAGCCACAGCCAGAGGTCGGCGCGGCCCGGCGTGCGGTGCCGTAGCAGCGGCGGCAGGGCGGCGCAGGCGACGGCGAGGATCGCCGCGTTGCCCAGCGCGCGCAGGACCACGTGCGTCCAGGAGCCGGAGAAGGACGCGTAGGCGGTCGAGCCGGTGACGGTCCAGAAGAGGAAACCGGACGGATCGGTGGCCAGGGCGGCGGCCAGTACCGGGAGCAGTGCCCCGGCGGCCAGCCGGAGCAGCGGGCCGCGGCGGGCGCCGCACAGCCACAGCACCGGCAGCAGCACCGCCGCGCCGGTCTGCTTGGCGAGGAAGGCGCAGCCGACGGCGGCCCCGGCGGCACCCCAGCGGCGGCGGTCGGCGCAGTACAGGGCGGCGGCGGTGCCCGGCAATATGAAGATCTCGAAGGTCGCGGCCTGGGCGTCCTCGGGGTTGAGGCCGATGGACAGCAGGAGGTAGAGGACGCCCGCGGTGCGTCCGGACCGGTCGCCCCAGCGGCCGCGGGCCAGCGCGGCGAGCAGGGCGGCGGTGGCGAGCTGGGCGAGTACGGCCAGGACGCGGACCGCCGCCAGCGACCCGGAGCCGGTCAGCGCGAACGCGGCCTCGTACAGCCACGGCACCAGCGGCGGCTTGCGGTCGACGACCGTCTCGTAGAGCCGGCCGCCGGCCGCGAGCAGCCGGGCCTGTACGGCGAGGTAGCCCTCGTCGGGGTTCCACAGCGGGCGGGCGAAGGACGGGACGCGGGTGACCCAGGCCAGGAGCGCCAGCGGCGGGAGCAGGCGGATCCAGTAGCCGTTCCCGGTGCGCGGTGCGGAAACGGGGGCCAAGGTGCGCATAGCGGCACATTAGTGGCACCGTGGCCCCGCGCGGCTACCGGTTGCCGCTCTCCGCCTCGCCGCGGGCCAGCCTGCTGTGGGTGCGGCCGTAGAGGAAGTAGACGACCACGCCGATCGCCATCCAGATCACGAACCGCAGCCAGGTCTCGGCGGGCAGGTTGAGCATCAGCCACAGCGAGGCCGCCACGGACACGATCGGCAGCACCGGCACCAGCGGGGTGCGGAAGGCGCGGGGCAGGTCGGGGCGGGTGCGGCGCAGGATGATCACGCTGAAGGCGACGATCACGAAGGCGAAGAGGGTGCCGATGTTCACCAGCTCGGCGAGTTCGCTCAGGGAGGTGAAGCCCGCGACGATCGCGATGATGACACCGAGCAGGATCGTCGGACGGTACGGGGTCTTGAACCTGGGGTGGACCCGGGAGAAGAAGCGGGGCAGCAGGCCGTCGCGGCTCATCGCGAAGAAGACCCGGGTCTGGCCGAGCAGCAGGATCATGCAGACGGTGGTCAGGCCGACCGCCGCGCCGAAGCTGATCACGCCGGAGAAGAAGGGGTGTCCGGTGGCCTTGAAGGCGTCGGCGAGCGGGGCGTCCACCGACAGCTCGCTGTAGTGCTGCATGCCGGTGACCACGATGGACACGGCGACGTACAGGACGGTGCAGATCAGCAGCGAACCGAGGATGCCCCGGGGCATGTCGCGCTGCGGGTTCCTGGTCTCCTCGGCGGCCGTGGCGACGATGTCGAAGCCGATGAAGGCGAAGAAGACGATGGACGCGGCGGTGAAGATGCCCATCACGCCGAAGTTGGCCGGTGCCCAGCCGAACATCAGCTGGATCAGCGGCGAGTGCAGACCGCTGCCTGCCTCCACCGGCTGCGACTTGGGGATGAACGGGTCGTAGTTGGCGCCCTTGACGAAGAACGCCCCGGCGATGATGACCACCAGGACGACGGCCACCTTGATGGCGACGACGACCGAGGTGATCCGCGCGGAGAGCTTCATGCCGAGGACCAGGATGGCGGTCAGCACCAGGACCAGGGCGGCGGAGAGGATGTCGAAGCCGAAGCCGTCGGCGCCGTCCCGGCCGCCGAGGTAGTCCGGGAAGTGCCAGCCGGCGTTGTCCAGCAGCGAGCGGATGTACCCGGACCAGCCGACGGCCACCACCGCCGTGCCGAGCGCGAACTCCAGCACCAGGTCCCAGCCGATGATCCAGGCCGGCAGCTCGCCCAGCGAGGCGTAGGAGAAGGTGTACGCCGATCCGGCCACCGGCACCGTGGACGCGAACTCGGCGTAGCAGAGGGCGGCCAGCGCGCAGACCACGCCGGCCACGACGAAGGCGAGCGCGGTGGCCGGCCCGGCGTTGTTCTTCGCCACCGTGCCGGTCAGCACGAAGATGCCGGTGCCGATGACGACGCCGACCCCGAAGACGGTCAGGTCGAGCGCCGACAGGGATTTCTTGAGGGCGTGCTCGGGTTCCTCGGTGTCCTGGATGGACTGCTCGATCTTCTTCGTCCGGAAGAGGGTGCTGCTCACGGGACCTCCCACGCTTGTCGCCCTCGACATGATCGAGAGGGGGCGCGGTACGTGTGCCCCGGCGCGCGTGCGTTCACGCAAACGGACCGGTGCCGCCACCGCATCGGGTGGCGGCACCGGTCCGTCGGAGCGGTCCGGGCGGGTCAGTCCCGGGTGGCTTCCATCGCTTCGGCGGTGGCCTGGTCGTACCGGCCGTCCAGCTTGGCGACCAGGCCGGTGACCTGGCGGGCGATGTCCGGCGCGGTCAGGCCGATCTCGGCGAGCACCTCGGCGCGGGAGGCGTGGTCGAGGAAGCGCGGCGGGATGCCGAAGTCGCGCAGCGGTACGTCGACGCCCGCGTCCCGCAGGGCCTGGGCGATCGCGGAGCCGACGCCGCCGACCCGGGAGTTGTCCTCCACGGTGACGACGACCCGGTGCCGCTCGGCGAGCGGGGCCAGGGCCTCGTCGACCGGTTTGACCCAGCGGGGGTCGACGACGGTGGTGCTGATGCCCTGCTGGTTCAGCAGGCCGGCGATCTCCAGGCACATCGGGGCCAGCGCGCCGACCGAGACCAGCAGGACGTCGGGGGTGCCGGTGCCGGCCTCGCGCAGGACGTCCATGGAGCCGACGCGGCCGACGGCGGGGACGGCGGGGCCGACGGCGCCCTTGGAGAAGCGGACCACGGTCGGCGCGTCGTCGACGGCGACCGCCTCGCGGAGCTGGGCGCGGACCTGGTCGGCGTCGCGCGGTGCGGCGAGCCGGAGGCCGGGGACCACCTGGAGGATCGACATGTCCCACATGCCGTTGTGCGAGGCGCCGTCGGTGCCGGTGATGCCGGCCCGGTCCAGCACGAAGGTCACGCCGCACTTGTGCAGGGCCACGTCCATCAGGACCTGGTCGAAGGCCCGGTTGAGGAAGGTGGCGTAGACGGCGAAGACCGGGTGCAGGCCGCCGTGGGCGAGACCGGCCGCGGAGACGGCGGCGTGCTGCTCCGCGATACCGACGTCGTACACCCGTTCGGGGAAGCGTTTGGCGAACTTGTCCAGGCCGACCGGCTGGAGCATCGCGGCGGTGATCGCGACGATGTCCGCGCGCTCCTCGCCGAGCTCGACCATCTCCGCGCCGAAGACGGAGGTCCAGTCGGCGCCGGAGGTGGCGATCGGCAGACCGGTGTCGGGGTGGATCTTGCCGACGGCGTGGAAGCGGTCGGCCTCGTCGGCCAGCGCCGGCTGGTAGCCGCGGCCCTTCTCGGTGAGGCAGTGCACGATGACCGGGCCGCCGAACCGCTTGGCGCGGGTCAGCGCCGACTCCAGGGCCTCGATGTCGTGGCCGTCGATCGGGCCGACGTACTTCAGGCCGAGGTCCTCGAACATGCCCTGCGGGGCGATGAAGTCCTTCAGGCCCTTCTTGGCGCCGTGCAGGGTGTCGTAGAGCGGGCGGCCGACGACCGGGGTGCGCTCCAGGAGGTCCTTGCCGCGGGCCAGGAAGCGCTCGTAGCCGTCGGTGGTGCGCAGGGTCGCGAGGTGGTTGGCGAGGCCGCCGATGGTGGGGGCGTAGGAGCGCTCGTTGTCGTTCACCACGATGACCAGTGGGCGGTCCTTGGCGGCGGCGATGTTGTTCAGCGCCTCCCAGGCCATGCCGCCGGTCAGCGCGCCGTCGCCGATGACCGCGGCGACGTGCCGGTCCAGGCCCTGGATCTGGTTGGCCTTGGCGATGCCGTCGGCCCAGCCGAGCACGGTGGAGGCGTGGCTGTTCTCGATGACGTCGTGCTCGGACTCGGCCTGCGCCGGGTAGCCGGACAGGCCGCCCTTCATCTTCAGCTTGGAGAAGTCCTGTCGGCCGGTGAGCAGCTTGTGCACGTAGGACTGGTGGCCGGTGTCGAAGAGCACCTTGTCGCGGGGCGAGTCGAAGACGCGGTGCAGGGCGATGGTGAGCTCCACCACGCCGAGGTTCGGGCCGAGGTGGCCGCCGGTCTTGGAGACGGCGTCGACGAGGAAGGTCCGGATCTCCTCGGCCAGCCGGTCCAGCTCTTCCAGGCTGAGCCGGTCCAGATCGCGCGGTCCCCTGATGCGGGTCAGCAGCGGCACCCGTGCCTCCTTGCAGTAGAGCTGTTGCCGGGCCTGTCGAGTCTAATGTTCCGCTCCGGCGCTACGACTCCGGGCGGTGCGGCGTACGTCACGCGTTCGGCCCTACCCCGCGCGCGCCCCACCTATGACACGGCTGTACCCGCTACGACTGTTCGCACCGGGCAGCTGGGAAGTCGCCCCCCGCCCCGGCGGAGACGAACCCGACCGCTGACCCGCCCCCGGACGCGGCTGCGCCGGAAACGCCAGCAATACCCGGCACAGCCCCCCGCGACAGCGGACGGATACCCCGGGCCCGCCGCCCACGAAGAGCACCCCACCCGACACGGGAGTCACACGCCCCGCCCCGGCGGGGACGAACCCGACCGCCGGCCCGCCCCGGACGCGGCTGTGCCCGGTACCGCCATTGGTACCGGGCACAGGCTTCTTCAGAGGCGGCGGCAGCGTCAGGCGCGGCCGGCCGTCTTCTGGGTCTTGCGGGTCACCGCGTCGATGACGACCGTGGCCAGCAGCACGCCACCGGTGATCATGTACTGGACCGGGGAGGCGATGCCCTCCAGGGCCAGGCCGTACTGGATGGAGACGATGACCATCACACCGAGCAGCGCGTCCCAGGTGCGGCCGCGGCCGCCGAACAGGGAGGTGCCGCCGATCACGGCCGCGGCGATGACGTTCATCAGGAACTCACCGGTGCCCGCGCCCTGGTTGGCGGAGGCGATCTTCGAGGCGACGAACAGGCCGCCGATCGCGGCGAAGGTGCCGGCGATCGCGAAGACCGAGATCCGGATCAGCTCCACGTTGATGCCGGCCCGGCGGGACGCCTCGACGCTGCCGCCGAGCGCGAACACCTTGCGGCCGTAGGCGGTGCGGCGCAGCACGAAGTCGGTGAGCAGCAGGAACGCCAGGAAGACCACCACGGCCAGCGGCAGGCCCTTGTACTGGTTGAAGACGATCGCCACGATGAAGGCGAGCACCGCCAGCAGCACCGTGCGCACGATGATCTCGCTCAGCGGCCGGGACGGCACCCCGGCGGCCTCGCGGCGGCGGTTGCCGAAGAACGCGGAGAGGAAGTACCCCGCGGTCACCACGACCGCCAGGCCGTAGGCGGCGGCCACGTCACTGAAGTAGTAGCTGGTCAGATTGACGACGATGCCGTCCGCGTCCAGGTTGATGGTGCCGTTGTCACCGAGGATGCGGAGCATGAAGCCCTGCCAGAACAGCAGGCCGGCCAGGGTGACGGCGAACGCCGGGACGCCGATGCGGGCGAAGACGAAGCCGTGGATCGCGCCGGCCACCGTGCCGGTGAGGATCGACAGCACCAGGGCCAGGATCTCGTTCATGCCGTGGGTGACGTTCATCACCGCGAAGGCGGCGCCCGCCACACCGCTGACCGAGCCGACCGACAGGTCGATCTCGCCGAGCAGCAGGACGAAGACGATACCGACGGCGATCATGCCGGTGCCGACCATGGCGACCGACATGTCGGAGAAGTTGCCGGCGGTGAGGAAGTTGGAGTTCAGGCTGGTGAAGATGATCCAGATGACCAGCAGACCGACGACGACCGGTATGGACCCGAGGTCACCGGCCTTCATCTTGCGCTTGAACTCGTTCCAGTAGCCCGCGAAGCCCTGTTCGCGCACCAGCAGGCGGGGGTCGACCGCGGGGACCGCCGCGGCGGCGGTCTTCTCCGCCGGCTCGGTGACCGGGGCGGGGGTCTTGTCGATGCTCACTTCTGGATCTCCCCATTGGTGCGCGCCGCACGACGGGTCACGGCGTTGTCCGTGGCGCCGGTGATGGCGGAGATGATCTCTTCCTGGGAGGTCGACTTGACCTCGAAGATGCCGTTGTTGCGGCCGAGCCGCAGCACCGCGACCTTGTCCGCGACCGCCTTCACATCGGCCATGTTGTGGCTGATGAGGATGACGGCGTGGCCGCGCTCGCGCAGCCGCTCGACCAGGTCGAGGACCTGCGCGGTCTGCTCCACGCCGAGGGCCGCGGTGGGCTCGTCGAGGATGACCAGCTTGGGCTCGCCGAGCATGGAGCGGGCGATCGCCACCACCTGGCGCTGACCGCCGGAGAGCGAGGCGATCGGGATGCGGACGCTGGGGATGCGGATGGAGAGGGTGTCCAGCAGCTCACGGCTGCGGCGCTCCATCTCCACCTCGTCCAGGACGCCGCGCTTGCGGATCTCCCGGCCGAGGTACAGGTTGCCGACGACATCGATGTTGTCGCACAGCGCGAGGTCCTGGTACACGGTCGCGATGCCCAGGCTCTGGGCGTCGTGCGGCCGGTTGATGGTGACGGCCTTGCCGTCCCACTCGATGGCGCCCTCGTCGATGGGGTGCACGCCGGCGATCGTCTTGACCAGCGTGGACTTTCCGGCACCGTTGTCGCCGACCAGGGCGACCACTTCACCGGCGTGGACCTCAAGCTCTACGTCGGTGAGCGCCTGGACGGCACCGAACCGCTTGGAGACCCCGCGCAACGCCAGCACGGGCGTAGCGGACACAAGAACCAACTCCTTCGCCGCCTGACCCGGCGGGAGGTTGTGCAGAAGATTTTGGGGGGGGTGGCGGGAGATACCCGCGGGTGGTCCGTCCGGCGCCCCGCCTAGCTTGCGGGGCTGGTGGGTGCGGGGCGCCGGAGGATCTGGGGCAGCCGGTCCCGTGCGCGTGGCACGCGGTACGGGGCGGGGGCCGCTTAGCTCAGGCCGGCCGACTTGCAGGCCGAGGCGTACTTGCCGGCGCAGATCTCGTCGACCGTGTAGAAACCTTCCTTCACCACGGTCTCCTTGATGTTGTCCTTGGTCAGCGAGACGACCGGGACGAGGACGGTGGGGACGTCCTTGGTGGTGGCGCTGCTGGCCTTGCTGGTGGCGATGGAGTCGAGCGACTCGCCCTTGGCGAGGGCGACGGCCATCTCGCCCGCGGTGGCCGCCTCCTGCGGGTAGGACTTGTAGACGCTCATGTACTGCTCGCCGGTGAGGATCCGCTGCACGCCGTTGAGCTCGGCGTCCTGGCCGGTGACCGGGACGTCGTCGATGCCGGCCGCCTTCAGGGCGGTGATGATGCCGCCCGCCATGCCGTCGTTGGCGGAGTAGACGCCGATGATCTTGTCCTTGCCCAGGGCGGAGATGGCGCCCTCCATGTTGGCGTTGGCGTTCTCCGGCTTCCACTCCTTGGTGTCGTAGGAGCGGCCGATGTTCACCTTGCCCTTGAGGACGGACAGCGCGCCCTCCTTGAACTGGGCGGCGTTCGGGTCGGTGGAGGAACCGTTCATCATGACGATCTGGCCGCTCTTGGCCTTGTCGCCCAGCGCCTCCAGAAGTGCCTCGCCCTGGGTCTTGCCGACGGTCACGTTGTCGAACGAGGTGTAGGCGTCGATCGGGCCCTCGGCCAGGCGGTCGTAGGCGACGACCGGGATGCCGGCCTGCTTGGCCTTGGTGATCGAACCGGCGATGGCCTTGGAGTCCACCGCGTCGACGATGAGCACGTCGACCTTGTTGGTCACCATGGTGTCGACCTGCTGCGCCTGCTGGCTGGCGTCCTGCTTGGCGTTGGCGTAGATGACCTCGCCCTTGTTGTTCGTGAGCTCCTTGACCTTCTTCTCGATCAAGGGCTTGTCGAACTTCTCGTACCGAGCGGTCTGGTTCTCCGGCAGGAGCAGGCCGACCTTGATGGCGTCGCCCTTGCTGCTGGAGTCGTCCGACGAGTCGGCGTTGTCGCCGGACTCCTTGGCGCTGCCACAGGCGGCGAGCGAGACGGCCATCGCGGTGGCGGCTACGGCAACGGCGGCACGACGCATACGCGTGTTCACTTCAGAAACCTCCCTGACGAGGCCGCGTCGTTGCGGCCGAGGTGGCTGGAAGTCAACTCGGCCATACGTGCGACGTCAAGAAGTAAATCCTTAACGAGATGGCAACGGTGCCATCCGTTCTCTAAGTGAAGACGGGGGTGGCAGCGGGCAGAGTGCCGGCCGCGCTTCCGTCCAGAAGGGTCGAATCACCCATCTCGCTCAGTGCCAGGGCAAGGGCGCCCAGCACCTCGGCCCGGCCGCCAAGTGCCCCGGGGAGCACCGAGAGTTGGCGGCCGGCGCTGGGGATGGCGTAGCGGCCCACGGACTCCCGGATGGGGCCGAGGACCAGCTCGCCCGCCTCGGCCAGATCGCCGCCGAGGACGACCCGGCTGGGGTTGAGCAGATTGCACAGGTTGGCGACCCCGCTGCCGATGTGCCGGCCGACGTCGGCCACCACCCGGCGGCACCCCGGGTCGCCGTCCCGGGCCATCCGTACCACGCCTTCCATGGTCAGGCCGGTGCCGTGACTCGATCTGAGCAGCGGCAGCACGTACCGCGCGGCGGTGAAGGTCTCCAGGCAGCCGCGGTTGCCGCAGCGGCAGACCGGGCCGGACTCGTCGAGGGTGATGTGCCCGATCTCACCCGCCGTGCCGCCGGGGCCCCGGTAGATCTTGCCGTCGATCACCAGGCCGGCGCCGACACCGCTGGCGACCTTGATGTACGCCAGGTCCCGCACCCCCCGGCCGCTGCCCCAGACCAGCTCGCCGAGGGCGCCGAGGTTGGCGTCGTTGTCCACGTGCACGGGCACGCCGAGCCGCCCCCGCAGCTCCTCGGCGGGCCGGGTGCCGCTCCAGCCGGGCAGGATCGCGGTCGAGCCGAGCGTGCCGGACTCCACGTCGATCGGGCCGGGCACGCCGAGGCCCACCCCGGCGATCTTGCTCCGGTCCACGCCGGTCGCCACGATCAGCCGGCTGACCAGCTGCTCGGCCCGGTCGAAGCCCTGCGCCGAGGACGCGTCCACGTCCAGCGGCTCGGACTCCTCGGCCAGCACCTGGTGGGCGAGGTTGCCGACGGCGACCCGTAGATGGGTGTGGCCGAAGTCGACGCCGATGACGATGCCGGCGTCGCCGCTCAGCGAGACGCTGCGGGCCCGCCGGCCGCCCGCCGAGGTGGGCGTGACCTCGACGGTCCCGCCGTCCTTCAGTTCCCGGACGATGTTGGAGACCGTGGCCGCGGACAGCCCTGTGGTCCTCGCGATCTCCGCCTGCGTGAGCGACCCGGCCAGTCGTACCGCTCGTACGACCCTCTCCAGGTTGGCTCGGTGCAGCGACGACTGCGACCCCGGAGTCTCCACGACGACCTCCTGCGCGCGGGACCGCAGCGATGAGGCCCCGTCCATGTCCAACTAGTGAACTCTAAGCTGAGCTGTTCGGGTCGCCTCCCGTCAAGAGGTTGAACCGCATCCGGGTAACCGGCGGGCATCGGACCGGCCGCCCCCGGCCGGTCCGGGAGCGGTGGGCGGGACTGCTCGCGGATTACTTCAGGGCCCCCGCCGTCAGTCCCTGCACCACCTGCCGCTGGAAGAGGACGTACGCCGCCAGCACCGGCAGCATCGCCATCACCAGGCCCGCGAACAGGCCCGACCAGTCGCCCTTGTACCCCTGGCTGACCGCGAGCTGCACCAGGCCCTGGGTCAGGACGTGCTTGTCCGGATCGGTGTTCAGCACGGTCGGCAGCATGTACTGGTTCCACTGCCCCAGGAAGTTGAAGATGCCGACGCTGATCAGCCCCGGCTTGGCCATCGGCAGCATGACCTGGAAGAACGTCCGGGTGTGCGAGGCCCCGTCGACGAACGCCGCCTCCGCCACCGAGGTCGGCAGGGTGCGGAAGAACGCGGTCAGGAAGAACACCGTGAACGGCAGCGAGTAGGCGATGTAGACCAGGATCAGCCCGTGGATGGTGTTCAGCAGCCCCATGTTGTCCACCACGTAGAACAGCGGGACCAGGGCGAGCATGATCGGGAAGCTCATGCCGCCGACGAACAGGAAGTAGACGAACCGGTTGCCGGGGAAGTCGAACCGGGCCAGCACATAGGCGGCCATCGAGCCGAGCACCAGGGTGCCGATGAGTGAACCGCCCACCACCAGGACGGTGTTGAGGAAGTAGTCGCTCATGTGCGCCTGGGTCCAGGCCCGCGACCAGTTGTCGAAGTGCAGGGTGTCCGGCAGCGACCAGGGCGAGCCGAAGATCGAGGCGTCGTCCTTGAAGGACGTCATCACCGCCCACAGCAGCGGCAGCACCACCATGATCGCCCAGATGACGAGGATGCCGTGGGAGAAGACGTTGAGGGCACCGCCCTGCTTCTTCGGCTTCGCGGGGGCGGGAGTGTCGGTCGTCTTCATGCGTTCAGTACTCCAGCCGCTCGCGCCGGCCCAGCCGCATCACCACGGCCGCGAAGGCCAGGGTGACCACGAGCAGGGCGACGCCGATGGTGGTGGCGTAGGCGGCCTGACCGTCCCGGAACGCCTTCTGGTACACGTACAGGACCATCACGGTGGTCGAGTAGTCGGGGCCGCCGGGTCCGACCGTCATGATCTGTACGACGGCGAAGGACTCGGCGCCGAGCGCGAGGATGCCCATGTAGACCCAGCCGGACTGCACGGTGTCCCACAGCAGCGGCAGGGTCACCCGGGAGAACGTGGTGAAGCGGGTGGCCCCGTCCAGCAGCGCCGCCTCGTACAGCTCCGCCGGGATGGAGGCCATGCCGGCCGAGAAGAGGACCACGAAGAAGCCGACCGTGGACCAGACCAGTACCGCCATCACGGCCCACAGCGCCAGGTTCGGGTCGCCCAGCCACAACGGCTGGAGTCCGTCGAGTCCCACCCCGCGCAGCAGCGAGTTGATCGCGCCGCTGTCCGGGTTGTACGCGAACTGGAAGAGCAGCGCGACGATCGCGATGGACAGCACCTGCGGGAAGAAGTAGACGATCTTGTAGAAGGCGGAGCCGCGGACGCCGGAGATCACCGGGCCGCCCTTCCGCTTCCGGCCGCCCACGTTGATCATGAAGGAGAGGAACAGCGCGAGGCCGAGTGTCACCAGGGGGACCAGCAGCGCGAAGAGCACGCTGTGCCACAGCGACTTCCAGAAGATGTCGTCGTCGAGCATCCGGGAGTAGTTGTCGAAGCCGACCATCTTGAATTCGGGACTCAGTCCCGTCCAGTCGGTGAACGAGTAGTAGATGGACTGGACGAACGGCCAGATGACGAAGAGTGCGTAGATTCCCAGCGGCAGCGCCAGGAATCCCACGATGAACCGGTACTTGCCGTGCTGCATTGCCTTCTCGACCCCGATCCGGCGTCCTACTGGTGCTTGTAGTGCTCGATCGACGAGTCCTTGGCCGCGTCGTCGGCGTAGCCCTGGATCTTCTTGATGGCCTCGGCCGGGGTGAGCCGGCCGGCCATCATCTCGCCGAGGCCGCCGACGCCGATCTGCTCCTTCTGGAGCTTGACGTACCAGTCCTGGAGGCGCGGGTTGACCACGTTGTCGCCGGCCAGTTCCAGCGCGGCGACGCCCGACTTGAGGCCCGGGGTGAGTTCGATGCCGTCGGTGCCGCCGTCGAAGGCGGTCAGCGACTTCACCTTGGCGGTGAAGTTCTTCGAGGACGCCTCGCTGAGCATGATGCGCAGCTGCTCCATGCCGCCGGTGCCGTTCTTGGCCTTGGCGGGGACGATGAACGGCTCGCCGCCGGACGCCCAGATGGTGCCGAACGGCAGTTTGTCGGAGTCGTCGAGTCCGGTGGGGGCGGAGACGGCGAGGTCGAAGTCGGCCGGGATGACGTTGGCCGACTCGTTCTCCACCCAGGAGCCGTTGGGCAGGAAGAGGGCGTCGCCCTTGGCCCACGCGGTCTGCGACTGGATGTGGTCCAGGCCGGGGGTGCCCTTGAGGACGTACCCCTTCTGGTACAGCTCGTAGTACGCCTCGAAACACGCCTTGACGGCCGGGTGCTTCCAGGCGTTCGGCTCCAGGTTGTCGATGGCGTCCAGGACTTCGGTGCCGCCGACCTTGCCGATCATCGGGTAGAGCGAGAAGGGAAGGTAGTACGGGTACTTGCCCGCGTACGTCCAGCCCGCCATGCCCTTCTTCTTCGCCTTCGCGCAGACCGCGAGCATCTCGTCCCAGGTCTTCGGGTATTCGGCGTCCAGCGAGTCCAGTGCCTTCTGCGAATACCAGACGCCGTACACCGTGTAGGCGTAGTAGAAGATCCAGACCTTTTCGCCGTTGAACTGGCCCATTTCCACGATGCCGGGGCGCAGCGTGTCGCGGACCTTCTTGTCCGGGTCGTCGTAGGAGGGCGCGTCGAGCAGCGGGGTGAGGTCGGCGAGCTGCTTCTTGCTGACCAGTACGCCCATGTCCATCTGTTCCGCACCGGAGTTGTCGATGAGGTCGGGCGGGGTGCCCTGGTTGAACCGGGGCTGGAGGGTGGACTGGATCTTCTGGGTGGCGGAGAACTTCACGGTCGCGTCGGGGAAGTTCTTCTCGTAGATCTTCACCGCGTCCTCGGCGTACTCCTTGCCGAAGCCGCCGTCGAAGAGGACGAATTCCAGCTGGGCGCTGTTGTTCACACCCAGCGGGTTCTTGGCGGTCTTCTCCCCCGCCTCCGCCTTGTCCTGGTCGTCACCGCCGCCACCGCTGGCGCAGGCGGACAGGAAACTCATCGTGGGGACGGCGATCAGGCCGAGCGCGGCGGACCGTTTGATCAGGTCGCGGCGGCCGACGCCCGCGCTACCGGTACCGGTGTTCTCGGCGGAAGTGGATCCCATTGCTCAAGTCCTCGCCTTCTCCAGGACTCAGGCGGTGAACCGGAGACTTCCCGGCACCGCTGTCGGGTCTCGCTGGGTGGTGCGGGCCGTGCGGATCGTGCGACTCGTGCGTGCGTACTCAGATCTCTCCGGTGGCCGACAGGTATAGTCCACTTTCCGCCGGTGGAGCAAGATCGAGGGCACGGTTGGGCACCGGTCTTTTCCGAGTTGAGACCTGGCGGACATTTGAGCGGCCTGTGTGTAGCTTGCCGGAAAAATCCCCGACATACACCCCGAACGTCGCAGTCAACACCCTTGACAGCACTGACCACTTCACCCACTACTGGACCCTGCGCAGAAGTTTTGACAACGTTGTCCGGCGTGCAGGGAGGGTCTGGGAGATGCAGCGCAGAACTCGGCACAGATGGGGTCCGGCGGTCGTGGTGACGACCGCGTTCGCACTGGCGGTGGGCTCGCAGGGCGCGGCGGTCGCGCTGCCGCGGGCGGCGGCCGCTGCGGACCGGGAGTTCACGTCCTCGTTCGAGGCGGACGACCCGGCTCCGGACTGGCTCAATACCGTCGACACCGGTCCGGGCGGCGCCAAGCGCGCCTCGGGCGTGGACGGCGGCTACAGCACCGGCATCCCCGGCAACGTCAGCGACCATGTCACCGACGTGCGGGCCAGCGCGGAGAACACCGGCGGCGGCGAGGTGAAGGAGAACCTGGTCGACACCGAGCCGTCCACCAAGTGGCTGACCTTCGCGCCCACCGGCTGGGTGGAGTTCGACCTGGACGCGGCGACGCCGGTCACCCGGTACGCGCTCACCTCCGCCAACGACCACGACGAACGCGACCCGGTGGACTGGACGTTGCAGGGGTCGGCGGACGGCGAGAGCTGGACGACGGTGGACACCCGCTCCGGCGAGTCGTTCGCCGAGCGGTTCCAGACCAAGACGTACGAGCTGGCCGAGCCGGCCGACTACCAGCACTTCCGCATCGAGTTCACCAAGAACAACGGGGCGGGCGACGCGCTCCAGCTCGCCGACGTGCAGTTCTCCACCGGCGGTGACGAGACCACCGTGCCCGCGGACATGCTCTCGCTGGTCGACAAGGGCCCGAGCGGCTCCCCGACGGCCAAGGCGGGCGCGGGCTTCACCGGCAAGCGGGCGCTGCGCTACGCGGGCCGGCACACCGCCGACGGCCGGGCCTACTCGTACAACAAGGTCTTCGACGTCAACGTCAAGGTGGACCGCCGTACCGAGCTGTCCTACAAGATCTTCCCGTCGATGGCCGACGGCGACCTCGACTACGACGCCACCAACGTCTCCGTCGACCTCGCCTTCACCGACGGCACGTATCTGAGCGGGCTGGGCGCCACCGACAGCCACGGTTTCCCGCTGACCCCGCGCGGCCAGGGCGACTCCAAGATCCTGTACGTCAACCAGTGGAACAGCGTGGCGTCGGGCATCGGCTCGGTCGCGGCCGGCAAGACGATCGACCGCGTCCTGGTCGCGTACGACTCGGCCAAGGGCCCGGCGAAGTTCCGGGGCTGGCTGGACGACGTGTCGATCAAGGAGGCGAAGGCCGAGAAGCCCAAGGCGCACCTCTCGGACTACGCGCTGACCACCCGCGGCACCAACTCCAGCGGCAGTTTCTCGCGCGGCAACGACTTCCCCGCGACGGCCGTCCCGAACGGCTTCAACTTCTGGACGCCGGTGACCAACGCCGGTTCGCTGAGCTGGCTGTACGACTACGCGCGCGGCAACAACGCGGACAACCTGCCGACGCTCCAGGCGTTCAGCGCGAGCCATGAGCCGAGCCCCTGGATGGGCGACCGGCAGACCTTCCAGGTGATGCCGTCCGCCGCGTCCGGCACCCCGGACACCGGCCGGGAGGCCCGCGCGCTGCCCTTCCGGCACGAGAACGAGACGGCCCGCCCGTACTACTACGGCGTCACCTTCGAGAACGGCCTGAAGGCCGAGATGGCGCCGACCGACCACGCGGCGCTGATGCGGTTCACCTATCCCGGTGACGACGCGAGCGTGATCTTCGACAACGTCACCGACCAGGCGGGCCTGACCCTGGACAAGGAGAACGGCACCTTCACCGGCTACTCGGACGTCAAGTCCGGCCTGTCGACGGGCGCGACCCGGCTGTTCGTGTACGGCGAGTTCGACAAGAAGGTGACCGGCGGCGACTCCAGCGGCGTCAAGGGCACCCTGAGCTTCGACGCGGGCGAGGACCGTACCGTCACCCTGCGCCTGGCCACCTCGCTCATCAGCGTGGACCAGGCCAAGGACAACCTGCGCCAGGAGGCCCCGAAGGGCACCTCCTTCGACAGGGTGAAGAAGAACGCCCGGCAGGCGTGGGACAAGATCCTCGGCAAGGTCGAGGTCGAGGGCGCCACCCAGGACCAGCTGACCACGCTGTACTCCAGCCTGTACCGGCTCTACCTCTACCCGAACTCGGGCTTCGAGAAGGTCGACGGGAAGTACCAGTACGCCTCCCCCTTCCAGAAGATGGAGTCGGCGGACACCCCCACGCACACCGGCGCGAAGATCGTCGACGGCAAGGTGTACGTGAACAACGGCTTCTGGGACACCTACCGGACGACCTGGCCGGCGTACTCCTTCCTGACCCCCGACAAGGCCGGTGAGCTGGTCGACGGGTTCGTGCAGCAGTACAAGGACGGTGGCTGGACCTCGCGCTGGTCCTCCCCCGGCTACGCGGACCTGATGACCGGCACCTCCAGCGACGTGGCCTTCGCGGACGCCTACGTCAAGGGGGTCGACTTCGACGCGAAGGCGGCGTACGACGCGGCGGTGAAGAACGCGACGGTGGTGCCGCCGTCCTCGGGCGTGGGCCGCAAGGGCATGGAGACCTCGCCGTTCCTCGGCTACACCGCCAGCGACACGCACGAGGGCCTGTCCTGGGCGCTGGAGGGCTACCTCAACGACTACGGCATCGCGCAGATGGGCGCGAAGCTCTACAAGGAGACCGGCGAGAAGCGGTACAAGGAGGAGTCGGCCTACTTCCTGAACCGCGCCCAGGACTACGTCAACATGTTCGACTCGAAGGCCGGTTTCTTCCAGGGCAAGGACGCGTCGGGCGACTGGCGGGTGGACTCGGAGAAGTACGACCCGCGCGTGTGGGGCTACGACTACACCGAGACCAACGGCTGGGGCTACGCCTTCACCGCCCCGCAGGACAGCCGGGGCCTGGCCAACCTGTACGGCGGCCGCTCCGGTCTCGCCGACAAGCTGGACGAGTACCTCGCCACCCCGGAGACCGCGTCCGCCGAGTTCGTCGGCTCCTACGGCGGAGTCATCCACGAGATGACCGAGGCGCGGGACGTCCGGATGGGCATGTACGGGCACTCCAACCAGGTCGCCCACCACGCCCTCTACATGTACGACGCGGCCGGGCAGCCGTACAAGACGCAGAAGAACGTCCGTGAGGTGCTCTCCCGCCTCTACACCGGCAGCGACATCGGGCAGGGCTACCACGGCGACGAGGACAACGGCGAGCAGTCGGCCTGGTTCCTGTTCTCCGCGCTCGGCTTCTACCCGCTGGTGATGGGCAGCGGCGAGTACGCCATCGGCTCCCCGCTGTTCACCAAGACGACCGTGCACCTGGAGAACGGGCACGAGCTGGTGGTGAAGGCGCCGAAGAACAGCACGAAGAACATCTACGTGCAGGGCCTGAAGGTGAACGGACGGTCCTGGAACTCCACGTCCCTCCCGCACTCCGTGCTCGCCAAGGGCGGCGTCCTGGAGTTCGACATGGGCTCGCGGCCGTCCTCGTGGGGCACCGGCAAGAACGCGGCGCCGGTGTCGATCACGACCGACGACGAGGTGCCTACGCCGCGCAAGGACGCCGTCGAGGGCGACGGCGCGCTCTTCGACAACACCTCGGGCACGGAGGCGACGGTGACCTCCGTCGACCTCCCGGTGGCCGACGGCACGAAGGCGGTCCAGTACACGCTGACGTCTCCGAAGGACCACACCTCGGCTCCGACCGGCTGGAAGCTGGAGGGTTCGGCCGACGGGACGACGTGGCGGACGCTGGACGAACGCTCCGGCGAGTCCTTCGCCTGGGACCGGCAGACCCGGGCGTTCTCGGTGAAGTCGCCGGGGGCGTACGCGAAGTACCGGCTGGTGTTCACGGGTTCGTCGACGCTCTCCGAGATCGAGCTGCTCGCCTAGGACGCACGTCGGCACACGACGGCCCGCCCGGTCTCCGGGCGGGCCGTACCGCTTTCTTCGGCCGGGGCACTTTTGGCTCTATGCGGAAAGCTCCATGCATAATGACTGGAGCTCAACGCTAGGAACTATCTGTGCATGGCCGGTCCCCCTCAGGGTACGTGCACGGTCGGAGGAGCAGCGATGACACCCCGCGTAGACCCGAGCCTCAACCGGCGCAAGCTGCGCCTTGCCCTGCGCAAGGCACGGGAGGGCGCAGGGCTCACCCAACGTGAGGCCGCTGAGCAGGTGGAGTGGTCGCAGTCGAAGCTCATCCGTGTGGAGACCGGGACGGTGAGCGTGTCCGTGAGCGACCTGCGCGCCCTGTTGGCGCTGTATCACATCACCGAGCCCGACACGGTGGACGAGCTGGTGGAAGCGGCCCGGGGCAGCAAGGGGCCCAGCTGGTGGTCCCACTACCACGACGTCGTCACCCCGCAGTTCGCCCAGTACCTCGGGTACGAGGGGGCCGCGCACACCGTCGACACCTACCACCCGATCGTCGTCCCCGGGCATCTGCAGACCCGCGCGTACGCGGAGGCGCTCCTCGCCGAGCGCGGGCTGACCGCCGAACGGACGGGCCGCGTGGTGGACTTGAGGATGGAACGCCAGGAGCGCATGTTCGACGGGTCAGGGCGGCCGGCGGCCACCTTCGTCCTGGACGAGGCCGCGGTACGACGGCAGATCGGCGGCAGGGCCGTGTTCGAGGCGCAGTTGCGCCAGATCCTCGACTTCGGCGCACGCGACGGCCTGACCATCCGGGTGCTGCCCTTCGAGGCCGGAGCCCACTACAGCACACTGGGCAGCTTCGTACTGCTCCGCTTTCCCGACGACGACGACCTCGTGTACGTGGAGCACGCCGCCGGCAGCATGACCGGAGGTGAGAATCTGGAGCTGCTGGCCCAGTATCAGGAGTGCTTCCATACGATCACGGAGCGGGCGCTGAGCGAGACCGAATCCCTCGACCTGATCGAGCGCGTCAAGCAGGACCTCGAGGCCCGATAGAGCCGCGGCACTCAGGGCTGACAGAGGCAGGGGAGGACCGGCGTGGTCTCCAGGTCGATAGCCAGGACGATTGAGGAAATAGCCCGGATAGCCTTCGGCTCCGGCATGAACGACGAAGAGCTGAAGAGCCAGGCCGTTCAGGACCCGGGGCAGACGGAGCGTCTCATAGCCATCGAGGGAGCCCGTGCGAGGGACAAGCGCAAACACACGGCGATCCTCTGCGCGTTCGCCTTCGCAGCCCTCATTGTCCTGACCGGAGCGGCGCTGTTCGTCATCAACGCGGCCGGCGACCTCAAGCTGCCCTGGTCCAGGATCGGCACCGCGCTGGGCACCTTCCTGCTGACCCCGGTTTTCGGCGGACTGGGCTTCTGGGTGAAACGCAAGCTCTCCGCCCGGCGGCACGGGGGCACTAGTCCGCAGAACCCGCCCGAGAGTCGTACCGAGGGCGATCAGAACCAGGTGGGGACGTCATAGACCCGTTCCCCGCGCGCCACACTCCCGCGCTCACGGCCACCGCGACCGCCACGGTCACCCAGAGAATCCTCTTGGTGAGTACGCTGTCGACGAGCATGGACGCGATGGCCGCGGCCAGTGTCGCGGCCGCCCCGACCGTCACCGAGAAAGTGACGATGCCGCCGACGACGACGGCGGTCCGCCTGCCGCCCGATCGCTGCGCTGCGGATGCCTCGGCATTCATATGGCCCCCTACCGCCTGCCGATGGCCGGATAAGAACGTCACAGACCGTCCAACTCTCCTTGTACGACGGCATGCAGGAAGTGCGTCCACGCGGAGGCGGTGAAGCGCAGTGACGAACGCGCGGGCGTCTTGGAGTCGCGTGCCAGCACTCTGCCCAAGCGCACAGCGACCTCCACGCACTCGTTCTCGTTGCCACACCTGCTGCTCCTGCGCCACAAGGGTTTCCCCTTATGCACTGCCCCAGCCCCCCTGGTTCCCCTACCTGCCTGGATAGCGCCCGTTCAGGTTAGTGGACGGGTGTGCACCACCGCATGGAGTACCCGGAATTGCCCCACCGGGAAACCTCTGCGGCGACCGGCCATCACCTGGCGTGACCGAGATTCCAGCGTAGGCGGCCCTGGTGACCGATAGCCATACCGGAACCGGCCGGGTGACCAGGGCCGGGCCGGGCCCTCCGGAAACCGGAGGGCCCGGCCCTCGACCGCCCTGCCCCGCCGCCTACTTGCGGATCAGGCTGCGCAGCACGTACTGCATGATGCCGCCGTTGCGGTAGTAGTCCGCCTCGCCGGGGGTGTCGATGCGGACGACCGCGTCGAACTCGACGCCGGTGTCGGTGGTGACCTTCACCGTGCGCGGCGTGGTGCCGTTGTTCAGCTCCTCGACGCCGGTGATGGCGAAGGTCTCCTCGCCGGTCAGGCCGAGCGAGCCGGCGGACTGGCCCTCGGGGAACTGGAGCGGCAGGACGCCCATGCCGATGAGGTTGGAGCGGTGGATGCGCTCGTAGGACTCGGTGATGACGGCCTTGACGCCGAGCAGCGCGGTGCCCTTGGCGGCCCAGTCGCGGGACGAGCCGGAACCGTACTCCTTGCCGCCCAGGATGACGAGCGGCGTGCCCTGCTCGATGTAGTTGCGCGAGGCGTCGTAGATGAACGACACCGGGCCGTCGGCCTGGGTGAAGTCGCGGGTGTAGCCGCCCTCGGTGCCCGGCGCGAGCTGGTTGCGCAGCCGGATGTTGGCGAACGTGCCGCGGATCATGACCTCGTGGTTGCCGCGGCGCGAGCCGTAGCTGTTGAAGTCGCGGCGCTCGACGCCGTGCTCCGTGAGGTACTTGCCGGCCGGGGTGTCGGCCTTGATGGCGCCGGCCGGCGAGATGTGGTCGGTGGTGACCGAGTCGCCGAGCTTGGCCAGCACCCGGGCGCCGGAGATGTCCGAGACCGGGGTGGTCTCCATCGTCATGCCCTCGAAGTACGGGGGCTTGCGGACGTAGGTGGACTCGCTGTCCCACTCGAAGGTGTTGCCGGTCGGGATCGACAGCGCCTGCCACTGGGCGTCGCCGGCGAAGACGTCGGCGTAGGACTTGGAGAACATGTCCTCGCCGATGGCGCTCGCCACGACCTCGTTGACCTCGGCCTCGGAGGGCCAGATGTCCTCGAGGAAGACCGGGTTGCCGTCCTGGTCGGCGCCGAGCGCGTCCTTGGTGATGTCCACCTTCATGGACCCGGCGAGCGCGTAGGCGACCACCAGCGGCGGGGACGCCAGGTAGTTCATCTTGACGTCGGGGTTGATGCGGCCCTCGAAGTTCCGGTTGCCGGACAGCACCGAGGTGACGGCGAGGTCGTGGTCGTTGACCGCCTTGGAGACCTCCTCCGGCAGCGGGCCGGAGTTGCCGATGCAGGTGGTGCAGCCGTAGCCGACGAGGTTGAAGCCGACCTTGTCGAGGTAGGGGGTCAGGCCCGCCTTCTCGAAGTAGTCGGTGACGACCTTGGAGCCCGGGGCCAGGGTGGTCTTGACCCACGGCTTGCGGGTCAGGCCCTTCTCCACGGCCTTCTTCGCGACCAGGGCCGCGGCGACCATGACGTACGGGTTGGAGGTGTTGGTGCAGGAGGTGATGGCCGCGACCGTCACCGCGCCGTGGTCCAGCTCGTAGCTGGTGCCGTCGGGGGCGGTCACCTGCACCGGGTTGCTCGGGGCGCCGTTGGGGGCGACGGCCGGGGCGTCGGAGGCTGGGAAGGACTCCTTGCCCGCTTCGTCGACGTCGTCCACGTAGTTGCGGACGTCCTGGGCGAACTGCTGGGCGGCGTTCGCGAGGACGATGCGGTCCTGCGGGCGCTTCGGGCCGGCGATGGAGGGAACGACCGTGGAGAGGTCCAGCTCCAGCTTCTCGGAGAAGTCCGGCTCGGCGGCCGGGTCCAGCCACAGGCCCTGCTGCTTGGCGTACGCCTCGACCAGGGCGACCTGCTGGTCGCTGCGGCCGGTCAGGCGCAGGTAGTTCAGCGTCTCGTCGTCGATCGGGAAGATCGCGGCGGTGGAGCCGAACTCCGGCGACATGTTGCCGATGGTGGCGCGGTTGGCCAGGCTGGTCGCCGCCACGCCCTCGCCGTAGAACTCGACGAACTTGCCGACCACACCGTGCGCCCGCAGCATCTCGGTGATGGTGAGCACCAGGTCGGTGGCGGTGGTGCCGGGCTGGAGCTCGCCGGTCAGCTTGAAGCCGACGACGCGCGGGATCAGCATGGAGACCGGCTGGCCGAGCATCGCGGCCTCGGCCTCGATGCCGCCGACGCCCCAGCCGAGTACGCCGAGGCCGTTGACCATGGTGGTGTGCGAGTCGGTGCCGACCAGGGTGTCCGGGTACGCCTTGCCGTCCCGGACCATGACCACGCGGGCCAGGTGCTCGATGTTGACCTGGTGGACGATGCCGGTGCCGGGCGGGACGACCTTGAAGTCGTCGAAGGCGGTCTGGCCCCAGCGCAGGAACTGGTAGCGCTCCTTGTTGCGGCCGTACTCCAGGTCGACGTTCTGCTTGAAGGCGTCGTTGGTGCCGAACTTGTCCGCGATGACGGAGTGGTCGATGACCATCTCGGCCGGGGAGAGCGGGTTGATCTTGTTCGGGTCGCCGCCCAGCTCCTTGACGGCCTCACGCATGGTGGCGAGGTCCACGACACAGGGCACGCCGGTGAAGTCCTGCATGATCACGCGGGCCGGTGTGAACTGGATCTCCTGCGACGGCTGGGCCTGCGAGTCCCAGCCGCCGACGGCGCGGATGTGGTCGGCGGTGATGTTCGCGCCGTCCTCGGTACGGAGCAGGTTCTCCAGCAGCACCTTCAGGCTGTAGGGAAGGCGCGCGGAGCCCTCGACCTTGTCCAGCCGGAAGATCTCGTACGACTCGTCGCCCACCTGCAGCGTGCTGCGGGCGTCGAAGCTGTTCGCCGACACGACAGTCTCCTTCATTCATGTGCGCGTACCACCGCATCCTGCCGCCACGCCGCCCTGGCCAATCCGCTAAGGTAAGGCTAAGTTAGGTAACCCTTACTAGCGTGGGGCCGGGGTGGCGACCGCAGTACGCCTCGGCAGATATCTCGATGTCGAGATAACTCTAGTACATGAGGGCGGAACGGTCATGCCCGGACCCGGTTGTCTCGACCGGGTTGGCCGCGACCTGCTTGTCCTCGACCCGGTTGTCCTCCGGCAGTCAATCGAGTCGCCCCTTGGCCGGGAAGCGCCGGTTCAGGCGTCCAGGCGGCGCTTGGCGAGCCAGGCGACGATCTCCGGGTCGTGGTGGTCGAAGAACAGGGAGCCGCCGGTGTCGAGGGTGGCGATCCGGGCCATCTGCTCGTCGGTCAGCTCGAAGTCGAGGACGTCGAGGTTCTCGGCCATGCGCTCGGCGCGTACGGACTTGGGGATGGCGATGACGCCGCGCTGGGTGAGCCAGCGCAGCACGACCTGGGCGACGGACTTGCCGTGCTCCGTGCCGATCTCGGCGAGCAGGGGGTTGGTGAACAGGTCGTTCCTGCCTTCGGCGAAGCCGCCCCAGGACTGGATCTGGACGCCGTGCTCGCGCATCAGGGTCTGGTAGCCGGCCCGCTGGAAGAAGGGGTGGGTCTCGATCTGGTTGACGGCCGGGGTGATCTCGTTGTTGACGATCAGGTCGATCAGGCGGTCGGGGTAGAAGTTGGCCACGCCGATCGCCTTGGTGAGGCCCGCCCGGTAGAGGTCCGCCATGGCGCGCCACTGGCCGTAGACGTCGCCGAAGGGCTGGTGCATCAGGTACAGGTCGAGGTGGTCCAGGCCCAGCCTGGTCAGCGACGTCTCGAACGCGCGGCGCGTGTTGTCCTCGGCCGGAGCGTCCTGGAGCCACAGCTTGGTGGTGACGAACAGGTCCTCGCGCGGGATGCCGCTGGATTTGATGGCACGGCCGACGGCTTCTTCGTTGCCGTAGGCGGCGGCGGTGTCCAGCAGGCGGTAGCCGGCGGCGAGCGCGTCGGAGACGGCGCGTTCGGTGTCCTCGGCGGGGATCTGGTAGACGCCGAAGCCGAGCAGCGGCATCTCCACGCCGTTGTTCAGGGTCACGTACTGCATGAGCGGAAGTCCTCTGCTGTGTGCGGGGGGGCGGGTTCAGGAGCGGGGGGGGAGGTTCAGGGACGGGGGGCAGGTTCAGGGACGGATGAGAGCCTTGAGCACCTGGCGGTCGGCCATGGCCCGGTAGGCGTCCGGCGTCCGGTCGAGGGGGTAGGTGCGGTCGAAGACGCGGCCGGGGGCGATGGTGCCGTCCAGGACGTCGGGCAGCAGTTGCTCGATGTAGGCGCGGGCGGGGCTGGCGCCGCCGGTCAGCGTGATGTTCCGCATGAACACGGAGGGTCCGATCGGTCCCTGTTCGTACTGCGGCACGCCCAGGCGGCTGATGGTGCCGCCGTCCAGAACGGCGCCGAGCGCGGTGTCCAGGGCCGGTCGGGTGCCGACGGCCTCGATGACCTTGTCCACGCCGCCGGTCAGCTCGCGGACGCGGGCGACGCCCTCCTCGCCGCGCTCGGCGACGACGTCGGTGGCACCGAAGGAGCGGCCCAGGTCGGTGCGGGCCGGGTGGCGGCCGGCGAGCACGATCCGCTCGGCCCCGAGCCGCCGGGCGGCGATGACCGCGCACAGACCGACCGCACCGTCCCCGACCACGAGCACCGTGTCACCGCGGCCGATGCCGGCGGTGACGGCGCCGTGGTGGCCGGTGGTCATCACGTCCGACAGCGCCAGGAGCGAGGGCAGCAGCACGGAGTCGGCGGCCACCGGCAGCTTGACCAGGGTGCCGTCCGCCTGCGGGACGCGGACGGCTTCGCCCTGGCCGCCGTCGACGCCGTCGAAGCCGTACCGGCCGCCGTCGCGGCACGAGATGTGCAGGCCCTTGGCGCAGTAGTCGCAGGTGTTGTCGCTGTAGGTGAACGGGGCGACGACCAGGTCCCCGGTCGTCAGGCCGGTGACGTCCGGGCCGGTCTCCTCGACGACACCGAGGAACTCGTGGCCCATCGGGCGTCCGGTGCCGGTGGCGGGCATGGAGGCGTAGGGCCACAGGTCGCTGCCGCACACACAGGCGGCGACCACGCGGACCAGCGCGTCGGTCGGCTGGACGATCTTCGGGTCGGGCCGGTCCTCGACCCGGACGTCGTTGGCTCCGTACATCACTGCGGCACGCATGAGGGTGTTACTCCAAACGGGGGGGACGGGCGGGGGCGCGGGCGGCGGTGTCAGCGTTCGAGCATCCGGGCCTGTGCCTCGGTGTGGGTGTCGCCCGCGGCGGGCGGCAGGGCGGCGAGCCGCGCCAGCTGCTCGGCGGACAGGGTGACGGCGTCCGCGGCGGAGTTCTCCTCGACCCGGCTGACGCGCTTGGTGCCGGGGATCGGCGCGATGTCGTCGCCCTGCGCGAGCAGCCAGGCCAGCGCCACCTGGCCCGGTGTGGCGCCGGCCTCGTCGGCCAGCTCCTTCACCTCGTCGGCGAGCGCCAGGTTGCGCCGGAAGTTCTCGCCGGTGAAGCGCGGGTTGTCGCGCCGGAAGTCGGTCTCGTCGAACTGGTCGGTGGAGCGGACCGTGCCGGTGAGGAAGCCGCGGCCCAACGGCGAGAACGGCACCAGACCGATGTTCAGCTCCCGCAGCACGGGCAGGACGCGCTCCTCGATGCCACGCGTGAACAGGGAGTACTCGGACTGGACCGCGGTGACCGGCTGCACGGCGTGGGCGCGGCGGATCGTGTCCGGACCCGCCTCCGAGAGCCCGAAGGCACGCACCTTGCCCGCCTCGATCAGCTCCCGCACGGCGCCGGCGGTCTCCTCGATCGGGGTGTTCGGGTCGACCCGGTGCTGGTAGTACAGGTCGATGTGATCGGTGCCGAGCCGCTTGAGGGAGCCCTCCACCGCGGTACGGATGTTCGCCGGGGAGGAGTCGAGGTTCCAGGCGCCCGCGCCGCCGTGCGAGACCAGACCGAACTTGGTGGCCAGCACCACCTGGTCCCGGCGGCCCTTCAGCGCCCGCCCGAGCAGTTCCTCGTTCGTGTACGGGCCGTAGATCTCGGCCGTGTCGATCAGCGTGACGCCCAGCTCCAGCGCCCGGTGCACCGTCCGGATCGACTCGGCGTCGTCCGTTCCGGACCCCGTGTAGCCGTGGGACATGCCCATGGCGCCCAGACCGATCCGGGAAACCTTCAGGTCCCGCAGCTTGATGTACCGCATCTCGCCCTCTTCGCATCGTGACGTGGCCCGACACCCTGAGCGTCACCCGGGTGTCGGCTTCCTGCCTCTTCAGCCTCGTCCGGATTGCGGCGATGTGGCAGGGCGGATCCTTCGGGGGGCATGGCAGGGCCCCCCTCGCCCGCGCGCGACGGCGTCCCGGAGAGCGAGACTGGCACCATGGCACCGACGAGCGCGCCCGGCGAGGGCGCCGAGCTGGGCCGCTACCTGCGCGCCCGCCGCACCCAGACCAGCCCCGAACACGCCGGACTCACCCCCGGTGCCGGTGTGCGCCGCACCCCCGGCCTGCGCCGCGAGGAGCTCGCCACCCTCGCCGGCATCAGCATCGACTACTACGTACGCCTGGAACGCGGCAAGGAGACCCGCCCCAGCCCGGCCGTCCTCGACGCCCTCGCCCGCGCCCTGCGCATGGACGACCAGGAGCACCAGCACTTGCGCGAGCTCGCCGCCCGCGCGGCCCGCTACGTCGGCGGGCCACCCCCCGCGCCCAGCCGCACCGTGCGCCCGCACCTGAAACTGCTGCTGGAGTCCCTGCGCCCGAACCCGGCCTACGTCATCAGCCGCAGCATGGACATGCTCGCCTGGAACCCCGGCGGTCTCGCCCTCTACGCGGGTCTGGAGGACTGGCCCGTCAAGCAGCGCAACCTCGCCCGCTACCTGTTCCTCCACCCCGCGGCCCGCGACCTGTTCCCCGACTGGGACCGGCAGATCACCGCGTGCGTCGCCCGCCTGCGCGCCACCGCCGGCACCGCGCCCGACGCGCCCGACCTCACCCTCCTCGTCGGCGAACTCCTGCTGAAGAGCCCGGACTTCGCGGGCCTGTGGGAACGCTATGAGGTGACTGGCCGCAAGCCCGCCCGCAAGACCTTCCAGCACCCTCGGGTCGGCACACTCACCCTCACATCGCAGTCGCTGCACGTGGAGGGCACCCCGGGCCAGCGCATCGGCGTCTACACCGCGGAGCCAGGCAGCACCGACCATGACGCCCTGACGCTGCTCGACATGACCGCGCCCGCGCCCGCCGGACGGGCGGCTGCCGCCCCCAGGGCCGAGGGGCGCTGACCGAACGCGCTTCCGCCCAAGCCGTGGCCTGTGAAGCAGCTTTGACAGCGGACACCGGTGTGGCGTGCGCCCCGCATCCGTCCCCGCCCGGATGACCCAGGGGGCCATCAGTACGCCGAGCGGGGGTAACCGACTTGTGCCGGGGTGGCCCGGCACGACCCGGATGGAGACACGATGCCGCTCACGTTCCGCAAGAGTTTCCGGATACTTCCCGGAGTGCGCCTGAACATCAACAAGAAGTCCTGGTCCGTCACCACCGGCGGCAAGAACGGCCCCCGCCACACCCACAGCAGCACCGGACGCCGTACGACGTCGATGGATCTGCCCGGCCCGTTCGGCTGGCGCCGGACCACCAAGCGCCGCTGACCGCCCGCCACCTCGGCGGCCTCCCGTTCGTCACTCGAACGGACCCCCGGAGAGGCGCGATCTCATATCTGAGATAGCCTCAACCTCATGGCAGACGACTACCTCGTACGCATCGGCAAGCTCATCCGTGACGCCCGGCAGCACCGGGGCTGGACGCAGTCACAGCTCGCGGAGGCACTCGGCACCAGTCAGAGCGCGGTCAACCGCATCGAGCGCGGCAACCAGAACATCAGCCTTGAGATGATCGCCCGGATCGGCGAGGCACTGGACAGCGAGATCGTCTCCCTGGGCTACGCGGGTCCGATGCATCTGCGGGTGGTCGGCGGCCGGCGCCTCTCCGGCGCCATCGACGTCAAGACGAGCAAGAACGCGTGCGTGGCGCTGCTGTGCGGCTCGCTGCTCAACAAGGGGCGCACGGTACTGCGCCGGGTGGCCCGCATCGAGGAGGTCTACCGCCTCCTGGAGGTGCTGAACTCCATCGGCGTGCGCACCCGCTGGATCAACGACGGCGTGGACCTGGAGATCGTGCCGCCGGCCGAGTTCGACATGGCCGCGATCGACGCCGAGGCGGCGGTGCGCACCCGCTCCATCATCATGTTCCTCGGCCCGCTGCTGCACCGCATGGACCGCTTCAAGCTGCCCTACGCCGGCGGCTGCGACCTGGGCACCCGCACCATCGAGCCGCACATGATCGCGCTGCGCCGCTTCGGCCTGGACGTGGCGGCGACGGAGGGCCAGTACCACGCGGTGGTCGACCGCTCGGTCCGCCCCGGCCGCCCGATCGTCCTGACCGAGCGCGGCGACACGGTGACCGAGAACGCCCTGCTGGCCGCCGCCCGCCACGACGGCGTCACCGTCATCCGCAACGCCTCCTCCAACTACATGGTCCAGGACCTCTGCTTCTTCCTGGAGGCGCTGGGCGTACGGGTCGAGGGCATCGGCACCACCACCCTCACCGTGCACGGCGTCCCGGTCATCGACGTGGACGTGGACTACTCCCCCTCCGAGGACCCGGTAGAGGCGATGAGCCTGCTGGCCGCCGCGGTGGTCACGGAGTCCGAACTGACGGTCCGCCGGGTCCCCATCGAGTTCCTGGAGATCGAGCTGGCGGTCCTGGAGGAGATGGGCCTCGACCACGACCGCACCCCCGAGTACTTCGCCGACAACGGCCGCACCCGCCTGGTCGACCTCACCGTGCGCCCCTCCAAACTGGAGGCGCCCATCGACAAGATCCACCCCATGCCGTTCCCCGGCCTGAACATCGACAACGTCCCGTTCTTCGCCGCGATCGCCGCCTCGGCCCAGGGCAAGACCCTGATCCACGACTGGGTCTACGACAACCGCGCGATCTACCTCACCGACCTCAACCGCCTCGGCGGCCGGCTCCAGCTCCTGGACCCGCACCGCGTCCTGGTCGAGGGCCCGACCCGCTGGCGCGCCGCCGAGATGATGTGCCCACCGGCCCTGCGCCCCGCCGTGGTCGTCCTGCTGGCGATGATGGCGGCGGAGGGGACGTCGGTACTGCGGAACGTGTATGTCATCAACCGGGGTTATGAGGATCTGGCGGAGCGGCTGAACTCGATCGGGGCGCAGATCGAGATTTTCCGGGACATCTGAGGGGTGGGGTGTCGTGCCTCTGGGGGACAACGGGCACGACACCCCTGAACACTTTCTGACCTGCGGTTACGCACTTGCGTGGCCGGGCACAGCGGTCCCGACCGCCTTCATCGGCTGCTGAACCGCATCGAGTGGGACGCCGACGAGGTCCTGGACGACGTACGCGACTACGTCGTCGAACACCTCGGCAGCGAGGACACCGTCATGATCGTCGACGACACCGACTTCCTGAAGAAGAGCATCCGCTCGGCCGGGGTCCAGCGGCCAGCGGCGGTACTCCGGCATCGCGGGACGAATCGAGAACTCCCAGATCGGCGCATTTCTCGCCTATGCCACCGACCGCCGACGCACACTGCTCGACCGCCGGCTGCACCTGCCCGCCTCCTGGACGAACGACCGGGAACGCTGCCGACGGGCCGGCATCGGCGACGACATCGCCTTCGAGACGAAGGTGGCCATCGCCGACCGCATCCCGTTCAGGTGGGTAACGGCCGATGCCGCCTACGGCTTCAGCAAGGGGCTGGCGGTTCGAACTCGAGCAGGCCGACGTCTTCCCCGTGATGGCCACCACCCGTCACGACACCGTCGTCACCCGCTGGGCGATCGACCACCCCGTGGCCGACCTGTTTCCCAGCTCGCCGAGGCAGAAGTGGAAACGCCGTTCCTGCGGCGAAGGAGCCCACGGCCAGCGGGTCTCCGACCGGACCCGCGTCGAGGTGCGACCCCGGCACCACTCTGGACCAGCTGCTCCGGGTCGCCGGCGACCGATGGGCGGTGGAGGAACGCTGCCAGAGTGCGGAGCAGGAGTGCGGCCTGGACGACTACCAGGTCCGCCGCTATCCAGGCTGGCACCGCCACATGACCCTGGGCATGGCCGCCCACGCCTGCCTGACCGTCCTGCGCGCCCGCCAACTGGACGCGGACAAAGCAGAAACGGATCCTCCCAGCTCATCCGCCTCAGCCTCGCCGAGATCAGACGCCTGATCGCCCGTCTCACCGACCGCTGCCCCGTCCCCGTCGACCACACACTCCACTGGTCGACATGGCGCCGTAGACGACAGCACCAGGCCCGTACCAGCCACTACAAACGGCGCGGACACAGCCCACGACAACTGACTACCCGTCACGGCATGCACCGTTGCAGTACTAGCCCCGCGGGCTCGGGGGTAGCTCCGGTCCCTCTCCGACGCCAAACGCCAGGCGCAGGTCGTCCCCGCGCTCGCGGGGGCAGCTCCTCCTTGACCCATCCTGCTCCCCCTGGTCCTGATCGCGATCGGCATGCTCGAAGTCAACTGCGTTCGAGCGGCGGTACCGCGGGTGCCGCCGCTCAGCGTTTCGGTGGCACACCTTCCACCCTGCTCCATGGCCAAGCCGGGAACCCGCACGCGTACGCCGCGCCGAAACGACGACTGCGATCCGGTTCGCGGCCCCCGGCGTCCCAGATTCTGCGAATTCGCACGCTTCCTGCTGGGGGTCGGGTCGGGTCGCCGGCAGTCCCTGTGGCGGCTACGAGCGATGCTGTTGAACGGGCGCGTGGGCGAGCGCTGTTGCCCGACAGGTCAGGTCAGGCGGAGTGAGCGAAGGCGGCTTCCAGGACGTCGAGTCCGTCGTTGAGGAGGTCATTGCCGATGACGAGAGGCGGCAGGAAGCGGATCACGTTGGCGTAGGTGCCGGTGGTCAGCACCAGGACGCCGGCCTGGTGACACGCCTTGGCCACGGCGGCGGTTGCCTCGGGGTTCGGTTCCTTCGTCGTGCGGTCCTTGACCAGCTCGATCGCGATCATCGCTCCGCGCCCGCGGACATCGCCGATGATCTCGAACTTCTCGGCCAGCGCCGTGAGACGGGGCTTCAGGACGGTCTCGATGTGCTGTGCCCGGGACCTGAGGTCGAGTTCCTTCATCGTCTGGATGGCGCCGAGCGCGGCGGCGCAGGCGACGGGGTTGCCGCCGTAGGTGCCGCCCAGGCCGCCCGGGTGCACGGTGTCCATGAGCTCGGCGCGGCCGGTGACCGCCGCGAGCGGGAGGCCACCCGCGATGCCCTTCGCGGTGACGATCAGATCGGGCACGATGCCTTCGTCCTCGCAGGCGAACCACTGGCCGGTGCGGCAGAAGCCGGACTGGATCTCGTCCGCGACGAACAGGATGCCGTTGTCGGCGGCGAACTTCCGGATCGCGGGCAGGAAGCCCTTGGCCGGCTCGATGAAGCCGCCCTCGCCGAGCAGCGGCTCGATGATGATCGCGGCCACGTTGTCCGCGCCGATCTGCTTGGTGATCTGGTCGATGGCCTGATCAGCTGCTTCTCGGGCGCAGTTGTCGGGACCGGTGGGCCAGCGGTAGGGGTAGGCGACCGGAACGCGGTAGACCTCGGGTGCGAAGGGGCCGAAGCCGTGCTTGAAGGGTATGTTCTTCGCGGTGAGCGCCATGGTGAGGTTGGTGCGGCCGTGATAGGCGTGGTCGAAGACGACCACCGCCTGCCGTCCGGTGGCGACACGGGCGATTTTGACCGCGTTCTCGACGGCCTCGGCTCCGCTGTTGAACAGGACCGACTTCTTGGCGTGGTCGCCCGGGGTGAGTTCCGCCAGCGCCTCGGCTACTTCTACGTAGCCTTCGTACGGGGTGACGCTGAAAGCGATGTGCGTGAATCGGGAAGCCTGGGCCGTCAGGCGTCGTACGACCGCTTCGGCCGCGTTGCCGACGACGGTGACCCCGAGGCCGGATTCGGGTTCGTCTCCGCGATGCTGGCGGCGCAGACATCGGTGTCGCGCGTGCTGTGGTCCTTCGCGCGGGACGAGTCGATGCCGGCGTCACGGTTCCTGGTGAAGCTGTCGGGCCGCCACAACAACCCGGTTCGCGCTGTCGTCGCCGTGGGCGTCCTCGCCGCGGTGGTGACCGTCTCGGCGTTCTCGGACCGCGTCTACACCACTCTCGTCTCCGGCGCGACGACGGGCTTCTTCCTCACGATGAGCCTCGTGCTCGCCGGCCTGATCGCCGGCTTGGCCAGGCGGGAGTGGCGCTACGGACCGGTGCGCCTGGGACGTGTCACGCCCCTGGTCGCCGTCGCCGCCGGGATCTGGTCGGCGTTCCAGGTCGTCAACCTCTGCTGGCCCCGGGCCACCGGTGAACCCTGGTACGTCACCTGGGCCGTAGTGATCGGCATGGCCGCCATCGCCGCCCTCGGTTTCATCGCCCGGCTGTTCGTGCGCACGCCGGAAGTCATCAACGGTGAACGTACCCTCGTAGCCGACTGACTCCGCGTCGCGCCGGACCGGGACGAAGTCGCCGGTCCCGCGGACGGTGACGACGGCCGGCTCCGGGCGCGGCCTTGCCCACGCCGCCAGGCCGCGGCCGGCGGACGGTGCGGGTCCCGCCCGGCCAGTGACCTCCGTCGCCACAGCGGTCCTGGCGGCTCATCCACGTTTTCTCCGAGGAAGGTGTCATGGACGAGATCCGTGTGCTGTCGGCTACGGCGATCCTGGGATACGGCTTTCCCGACGCGTCCTTCGAAGCCGGGCTGGAGCGTCGGCCGCACGTCATCGCGGCGGACGCCGGATCGAGCGATCCGGGACCGTACTACCTGGGGGCGGGGAAGTCGTTCATCGACCGGACCGCCGTACGGCGTGACCTGGAACGCATGATCCTGGCGGGACGCCGGCTGAGGATCCCCGTCGTCATCGGCTCGGCCGGCGGCAGCGGCGCCGCCCCGCACCTGGCATGGGTACGTGAGATCGTCGACGAGATCGTCCGCGACCACACCCTGCGCCTGCGGGTCGCTGTGATCTCCGCCGACGTCGATCCCGGGACGGTGCTCGCCGCGCTGCGCGAAGGGCGGATCACGCCGGTCCGCTACGGGCCCCGGCTGACGGACGAGGACATCCACGCCACCACCCACCTGGTCGCCCAGATGGGTGCCGAACCTCTGGTACGGGCGCTGGCAGCGGGCGCGGACGTCGTCCTGGCGGGCCGTGCCTACGACCCGGCCGTCTTCGCCGCGCTGCCCCTGCTCCACGGCTTCGACGAGGGCCTGGCCCTGCACATGAGCAAGATCCTCGAATGCGCCGCGATCGCCGCGCTGCCGGGCAGCGGCAGCGACTGCATGCTCGGCACCCTGCGGCGCGACCACTTCGTCCTGGAACCGCTCGCCCCCGAGCGGCACTGCACACCCACCTCGGTCGCCGCGCACACCCTGTACGAGAAGGACGACCCCTGCCACCTGCCCGGTCCCGGCGGCTATCTCGACCTGAGCGACTGCGTCTTCACCCCTGAAGGCGAGCGCGGCGTCCGGGTCTCCGGCTCCCGCCACGTCAGACAGCCCTTCAGCGTCAAACTGGAAGGAGCCCGGCTGCGCGGCTACCGCACCGTGGCGGTGGCCGGAGCACGCGATCCGCACTTCATCCGCGAGATCGACAAGATCACCCAGGGGGTGCGCGAACGCGTCGCGGACAACTTCCCGGACATCCCCGCCGACAGCTACGACCTGCTCATCAGGGTCTACGGAGCGAACGGCTGCATGGGAGCGCTCGAACCCGATCCCGGAACGAGCGGACCCGAAGTGGGCATCGTCATCGAGGCCGTGGCCCCAACCCAGTCCCTCGCCGACACCCTGTGCGGTTTCGCCCGCTCCACCATGCTGCACTTCGGCTACCCCGGCCGGGTGTCCACCGCCGGCAACCTGGCCTTCCCCTACTCCCCGTCCGACTTCCACGCCGGCGCGGTCTACGAGTGGAGCGTCTACCACCTGCTGCGGACCGAGGACCCGCTCGCCCTGTTCCCCGTCACCTACCTCGACTACTCGGGAGAGGCCGCATGACCGCCCCGCTGACCGAACTCGCCGACGTCATCCGCAGCAAGAACACCGGCCCCTACGAACTCACCCTCGACATCATCTTCACCGAGCGGGAACAGTACGACCTGGTGAAGCGCGAACGGGCCATCAACCGTGCCCTGATCGCCGACCTCTACCACCTCCCGCCGGACGACGTCGGCGAGCCGATCTTCTACGACCCGGCCAAGGCCGTGAAGGTCAACCTCCGGCGCCCGCTGGCCTCCGGCAGCGTCGGCGACACCGACGTCTACGGCGCCCAGCAGCACGGCCCACTGCTGACGATGGTGCTGCCCACGCCGTAGTGCGAGCGGCCGGCCACCGCTGGGGCAAGGGGCGGTCTCCCGAGCGCGTCACCGGCCCGAAGGGCCGTGCT
Source organism: Streptomyces sp. NPDC023723 (assembly GCF_040639815.1). Taxonomy (NCBI): domain Bacteria; kingdom Bacillati; phylum Actinomycetota; class Actinomycetes; order Kitasatosporales; family Streptomycetaceae; genus Streptomyces; species Streptomyces sp. NPDC023723. The sequence continues at coordinate 47,793 of NZ_JBFAAP010000017.1, read as the reverse complement.
CCGAGCGGGACTCGGACCAGATGACTTTGCTTGCCGATGCCGTGTGCGGCGCCGGTGACGAGCGCCGTCTCCCCGGCGAACTCGGCGGCTTCGGCGAACGGCGTCGTGGATGTCATTCGGGTGCTCCTGGTGGGGTCGGGTCGGGTGTCCGTGCGCGGTGACGGACGGCTTCGGGGCCGGGAGAGGGGCCGTCGTCAGCGGTCCCGGCTGTCGCTCCGGTGCCGGATGAGGAGGGCGGCGCCCAGGCCGGCCAGTACGGTGGCGACGATGACGCCGGTACCGAGGGCGTAGCCCGCCAGGGGGTCACCCCGGCCCGTCCGCTGTCCGGCTTCGACGACCGCGGTGACGAGGGCGAGGACGACAGCACCGCCGATCTGCATGAAGGTGTTGAGCAGGGCGCCCGCCAGCCCTTGGTCCCGGTCGGGCACCCCGGCCACCGCGCTCATGGTCAGCGCGGGAAAGGTCGCAGCCGTGCCGATCCCGTTGACGACCATGACGGGCAGGATCACCGTGAGAAATGGGCTGCCGGGGCCGATCCGGAAGAACAGCGCGTAGGACAGCGCGAGGAGCAGCATCCCGGCGGCGATCGTCCGGTGCACGCCGAACCGGGCGGCGAGCCGGCCCGCGAACGGTGCCAGCGCACCGTTGGCAAGGCCGAGCGGCACGAAGGCACCGGCGGTCTGCAACGGCGTCCAGCCCAGCACGTTCTGCAGATAGAGCGTGGCGAGGAACGCGAACGACGTGTAGGCGCCCCACATGGCGAAGATCGTCAGGTTGGTGCGCGCGGTCGCGCGCCGGGTGAGGAAGGACAGCGGGACCAACGGCTTGCGTGAACGGGACTCGACGCGGAGGAACAGGGCGAGCAAGCAGGCCGCGGCAGCGAAGAGGACGAGCGTGCGGGCGGACAGCCAGCCGTGCGCCGGAGCCTGCGTGAGGGCGTAGACCAGGAGCATCAGAGCTCCGGTGGCCGTCAGCGCGCCGGGAACGTCGAGCTTCTCGCGGGCGCCGCCCCGGCGGTCCGCCGGCAGCAGGTGCAGTCCTCCGAGCAGTGCCGCCACGGCGATGGGCACCGGAAGCACGAAGACGAGCCGCCACGACACTTCGGTCAGTACCCCGCCGAGAACGAGTCCGCCGATGAAGCCGCAGGCACCGGCGGTGGCGTACCACCCCAGAGCACGGCCTCGCCGCGGGCCCTCCGGCCAGTTGGTGGTGATCAGGGAAAGGGCCGCCGGGGCCAGGAAGCCCGCTGCGATGCCCTTGACCAGCCGCGCCGCGACCAGCAGGCCACCGGTCGGAGCGAGCGCTCCCAGCACACTCACCACGCCGAAGACGGCGACTGCGGTCAAAAAGGCGCGGCGTCGGCCGAATAGATCAGCGACGCGGCCGCCCAGGAGGAGGAACCCGCCGTAGCCAAGAGCGTAGGCGGACACGACCCACTGCAAAGAACCCGAGGACATACCAAGGTCCCGCTGAATGGCGGGCAGGGCCACGCCAACGTCGGACAGGTCGATGGCGTCCATGAAATGAGCCGCGCACAGCACCAGCAGGGCCAGGACGCCGGGTGACGGCTGCGTCTTCGCGACGGCCCCGGTTTCGCCGGCGGCGGTGGCGGTGGCGGATCCGTCAGTCTGTTTCATTGCTCTGCCTATTCATTGCTCTGCCTACCTCCGGTGGCGGTTGAGCGGAACCGGGCCCGCACCGCGCCGGACTCCGTGTCCGGGGCGCGGGAAACGACGTTGCCGCGCTTGCTCATGAGGGCTTCCGCGCCCGGTCCTCGCGGTAGAGCACGAGGTGTTCGTGGTGGAGCACGCCGTCCCGGATGTCGCCCGTGGCGGTGAAACCGGTGTCGTCGACGTACTCGAGGTGGTCGCCGGTCACCGTGTACCGGCCGGTGTACGCGCTGCGCCGGTTCCCCCGGGCCTCGTCGTAGCGCCCGTCCGGCAGCAGCTCCTGACGGATGTGACCGTCCGCGGTCACCCACATGCCGACCACGTCGGCGTTCCCGGGACCGCGCTCGCTCCGCGCATCGCCTGTCATCGAAATTCCCTTCCTCGGTGGGGCACCGGTGCCGTGCCCGACCGAGTCTGCGCAGGTCAGCGCAGGGGTACCAGGGTGCTCTCCGCCTGGGTGCGGCACACCCAGGAAGCGGGAGCAGCCAGCGCCTAGCCTGGCGGCCATGGACGACAACCACCTCGGAGAGTTTCTGCGCGCGCGCCGCGCCCGCCTGCGGCCAGGGGACGTCAGCATGGCGAGCCACGGTGTGCGCAGGGTCGCCGGACTGCGCCGCGAGGAGGTCGCCGTCCTGGCCGGCGTCAACGCCGACTACTACACCCGGCTGGAACAGGGCCGCGAGCGCCATCCCTCGCCACAGGTGCTGGACGCGCTCAGCCGTGCCCTCCTGCTCGACCCGGATGCCCGCGCCCACCTGCACCGCCTGGCCGGAGTGTCACCGGCCGGCCACGACTCCCTCCACGCCACCGAGCGGGTCAGTCCCGCGCTGCGGCAGCTGATGGACGGCTACCCGCACACCCCGGCGTTCGTCATGAGCCGCACCCTCGACCTCCTGGCCGCCAACGCCCTTGCGGACGCGCTCTACGCCCCTTTCGCCCCTGCGGACAACCTGGCCCGGATGACCTTCCTCGACCCGGCCGGACGGCAGTTCTACCGAGACTGGGACCGAGCCGCCCAGGCGACTGTCGCCAACCTGCGCCAGGCGAGCGGCTTCGACCCCGAACACCCGCGCCTGCGCCATCTCGTGGACACGCTGACCGAGCACAGCGCCGCATTCCGGCGGCTGTGGGCCCAGCACACCGTGCGCGGCAAAACCCAGGACGCCAAGCAACTCCTCCACCCGGACGTCGGCCCTCTCTCCCTCACGTACCAGTCCTTCGACGTCCGCGATGCGCCGGGCCAGCAACTCGTCATCTACCACGCCGAACCGGCCAGCCCCTCCGCCCACGCCCTGACCCTCCTCGGCACCCTGCACGCCAGCGAGAAGCGAGACCCATCCGGCGCTGCCGCGCGGTGAGTCCCGCGGACCGCCCCTCGTCTTCCGGAAAACGAGGGCCGGCACCCCGATCCAGTGCGGCTCGGGCGTGCCCGCTGGGTTCCAGGCCGTGCCGTTTCGCGTGGTTGACGACGCGCCGCCACTCCGGAACCTCGTCGTCATCAGGGTCGGTGATCCGAACGCGGCACGCGAGCGTGAAACAGCCGAAAGGTCTTCCATGAGGTCACATGCGGTCCGGCACGTGAGAGGTACGGGTATTCCGGGGTACGGAGAAGGTTCGGCTGTGTGCAGCCCTATCATTGGCGGGTGGACAGCAACGACAGTGGTGGCGGTGTCTCGGGTGAGCCGCGTGAGCGGATCCTCGCTGCCGCGTCGGCAGTGTTCTCGGCCCGGGGGTTTCGTGCCGGCAGTCTCAATGACATCGCGGCTGCCGCGGGACTGACCCGAGCCGGGCTGCTGCACCACTTCCCGAGCAAGCAGGCCGTCCTGTTCGCGCTGCTGGAACGGCGGGACGCGGAGCTGCACCTGACCAGGCCGGACAGCCGTGCGACGCTGCTTGAGCTGATGGCCGTCCTCGGTCCGTTCACCGAGGAGGTGGCCGGGAACCGGGAGATGGTCCAGCTCGCGCACATCCTGACCGCTGAGGCGTCCGGTGAGGATCATCCGGCCCGTGAGTGGGTGGCACGGCGTTACGCGCGATTGCGCACTGACCTGGCGGGGGCGGTGCGGCGTTCGATCGAGGCGGGGGAACTGCGCGCAGACCTTGATCCGGAGGCTTTCGGTGCCCTGGTTCTCGCGGTCGTCGAAGGCACCGAGAACCAGTGGCTGATCAGTCCGGACGAGGTCCACCCCGCGAACGTGGTGGACCAGCTGCGTATCCTGTGCGCCGGCGCACGCCCCCGGGATTGACACCCGGCATCCTGTGTCGTCGCGGTTGCCCACGGGTTCCGGGCCGCTGCCCCCGCCCACCGCGACCCGAGCCTCGGGCGTGACCTCCGCTGTTGGCTCACCGCACGGAGGACGGGCACCCGCGGTCACCGCCCCGGCCAATGGCCGCGACGCGATCTGGCCGCCCGCCCGGATCAGGCAGCCCGCGTCGGACTCGGCGGCCCACGTCAGACTCGGCAGCCCGGACTCGGCGGCGCATGGCCGGGCGTCCTCAGGCGGGCGGGCGGAGACGCGCAGGCACAGCGCCGCCGAGTCCTGCGGCGAGGCGTTGAACCGCACTCCCGCTGACGCGGCCATCGGACGCCGCCCGGATGACCAGGATGACGGAGTGCGGCGACGTGTCGCCACCGCCGTCGTCATCGTCATCGTCACCGTGGACGGTGACCGACCGCTCGATCGCAGTGGTGACCGTCACCGGCCGGGGCCCGGGCCGCACCCCAGCGACAACGAAACCTTCGAGTAGTCCTCACACGGATGCCGCCCGCGGTCGCCGGTACGGAGGCACGGGACGGGATCAGACCGTCACCGCCTGCCCGGCCCGTGCGTTCGAACCGGCCGGATTGAAACGTTACAGGATTCATGGCCCCCGATACCTACCAACTGGTTGGGAGTTCGTGCTCTACTGTCCTCCGCCGACGGTCGAATCCGGCCAATCCCCTGTTCCGCATCCCCTGGGCAATGACGCTTTGAGAGGTGTGTTCATGACGCACGACCCCCTGGTACCGGCCATTCCTGCCGCCACGGACCAGCCCCGGGCACCGTGGAAAAACGCGACCCTCGCCGGGCTGGCCTCCTACCTGGACGCGGCCACCATCGTCACTACCTCGATCGCCCTGGTGATCTTCCAGGCCGCGTTCGGCCTCACCGACCTGTCGATCGGCGTCCTGTCGTCGCTGCTGACCGTCACCATCGCCCTCGGCGCCTTCATCGGCGGCCGACTGGGCGACCTGGTCGGCCGCAAACGGGTCTACGCGGTGGACCTGCTGGTGTACACGGCCGGGATAGTCGTCCTGCTGTGCGCGGTCAACACGCCCATGGTCTACGTCGGTGTCATCGTGGCCGGTTTCGCCATGGGGGCCGACATCCCCACCTCACTGGCACTGATCGCCGAGACCTCGCCGGAGGGCCGCAAGGGGCGCATGGTCAGCGTCTCCTCGATCCTCTGGCTGGTCGGCATCGTGGTCGTCACCGTGCTGGCCTCGCTCTTCGCCGACCTCGGGATGACCGGCGCCCGGATCCTCTACGCCCACCTGCTGGTCGTCGCCGTCGTCACCTGGTTCCTGCGCCGCTCGATGCGCGAGTCCGCCGAGTGGCGGCAGGCCAACGACCGCGGCCCGCGGGAAGCCGTCGGCGACACCCCCCGGGCATCGGCCCGGCTGCTGCTCAATCCCGTACTGCTGCTGCCCCTGATCATGACCGGTCTCTTCTACACGCTGTGGAACCTGAGCGCGAACACCCTCGGCCAGTTCTCCACCTACCTGTACGTCAATGTCGCGCACACCGCGGTCTCGACCGCCTCGACGCTGGGCCTGGTCGGCATACCGCTCGGTCTGGTCGCCGCCTACGTGTTCATGCGGATCGCCGACTCCCGGCTGCGCAGGGTCTTCTTCGTCATCGGCGCGGTGCTCCAGGTCGTCGGATACGGCATGCCGGTGGTGCTCGGGATCTCCACCACCTCGCTGTTCCTGCTGTCGCTGGCCGGCGGCATCGGCCAGGCGTTCGCCGGTGAGGCCATCTACAAGGTCTGGTCGCAGGAGTTCTTCCCGACGCTGCTGCGCTCCACCGCCCAGGGCATCACCTACGGCGTCACCCGGGCACTCACCGCCGGCTTCGCGGTCGTCACGCCGTCCATCATCGCCTCCGAACCGAAGCTGCTGGTCGGTCTGCTCGCCTGCTTCGTACTCGGCAGCGGGCTGATCGGCGGCCTGGTGATCCCGGCCCTGGAACGCTCGCGGGGCACCGAACCCTGGGCCCAGGCGCTCCCTTCGGCCTCCCCGTCCGACGCCGCACAGCACGCGGTCTGACCCACCACCCGGAGAACCGAGCATGTCCGAGCACATCCCCGCGTCCGCCCCCGCAGTCCTGCGCGACACCCGCTGGCAGGGCCACTGGATCGGTCCCCGCGACACCCGCCCCCAGCAGGATCGGATAGCGCTGGGCACGACCGGTGAACGGGCCGGATTCGGCCGCTTCCTGTTCCGCACCGCCTTCGAGCTCGACACCGTCCCCGCGTCCCTTCCGGCCCGGATCACCGCCGACTCCCGTTACGTCGTCTACCTCAACGGCCAGGAGGCCGGGCGCGGACCGATCCGGAGCCAGCCCCGGCGGCTGACCTACGACGACCTTCAGCTCGCGCCACTCGCGGTGCCCGGCGAGAACACCCTGGTGGTCGCTGTCACGTACTACGGCCATGCCAACTCCTTCTGGATGCCCGCCGCCGCCAACCCCACCCTGGGCGGCGACGCGGTGCTGGTCTTCGAGGCCGACCTGGGCGACCGGATGCTGGTCAGCGACGACACCTGGCAGGTGCTCGACACCGGTGCCTGGCAGCTCCCGGGCACCATGAGCGGCCTGGACGGGGTGCCCGTCGAATGCCTGGACGCCCGCCGGCTGCCCGCCGACTGGCGGACCGGCGCACCGGACGCCGACTGGGGACCGGCCCGTACCGTGCCGACCAGCCACGTCGGCGCGCTGGCCCGCTCGCAGCCGCCCACCGACCCGTACGGGCCGCTGCTGCCCCGCTCGATCGGCCCGCTGGGCGGGAACGTCGTCACCCCGGTCGAGGTCGCGGTCGCGCCGCCCGTCGAGGCCGCCGGTCATCCGCATCCGGTCGCCCGGGTCCGCGCCCATCTCGCCGGGCTCACCGAACCGGATGTGCGGGACGCCGCCTTCCCCCTGGTGCTCGACTCCAGCGGCCCGGGACGTGTCCGGCACGTCGTGCTCGACATGGGGCGGGTGGTGTGCGGACTGGTCCGCCTGGAGTTGACCGCGGCCCCGGGGACACAGCTCGACCTGATGTACCGCGAACTGCCCCACACACCCGGCGTACCGGAGCAGTCGACCGCCCCCAACACGGGCGCTCGCTACCTCGCCCGCGGTGTCGACGACCGCTTCGAGGCGTTCGAGGTCAACGGGTTCCGCTACGTCCACGCGCTGATCGACGCCGACGGTCCGGTCCGGGTGGAGTACGTCGAGGTGCGCGAGCACCTCTACCCGCGCGCCGGCGCCGCGTACTTCCGCAGCAGCGACCCGGAACTCGACGCGCTGTACACCGCCGGAGTGCGCACCGTGGCGCTCAACTCCCACGACGCGTTCACCGACTGTCCGACCCGGGAGCAGCGCGCCTGGGTCGGTGACGGGGTGGTGCACCAGATGGTGCACCTGACCACCTCCACCGACTGGCGGCTGGCCCGCCGCTACCTGGAACTGGGCAACTCGCCCCGCTCGGACGGCATGTTGCCGATGAGCGTGGTCGGCGAGATCGAGGCGAGCGGCGGGGTGTCCATCCCGGACTGGGCCCTGCACTGGCTGCACGGGCTGCACAACTTCCACCGCTACGGCACCGACCGCGCGTTCGTCGCCGAACTGGCTCCCACGGCACGGCGGATCCTCGCCTGGTACGTGCCGTACCTCAACGGCGACGGGGTGCTCGCCGACGTCCCCGAGTGGAATCTGGTCGACTGGTCCAGCGTGCTGGTCGACGGTGCGAGTTCACTGCTCACCGCGCTGTGGGCGCGCGGTCTGCGCGAGTACGCGGAGATCAGCACGGCACTGGACAACCACGGTGACGCGGCCTGGGCCAAGGAGCTGTGGGAACGGGCACGGGCGGGCTACGAGACGTTCTGGGACGAGCGGCGCGGCACCTACGCCGACCATGCCGTGGACGGCGTGCTCCGGCCCGAGACCTCACAGGCGGCCGGCGCGGCGGCGATCGTCTCGGGGCTGGCTCCGGCCGACCGCTGGGACCGGATCATCGACCGGATCATGGATCCGGCGCGTCTGGTCACCCGCTCCTGGATCGGTGGTGCCGACGGCGGCTACGACGAGCGGAAGATGGCGGATCAGGTTCGCGGCGTCCAGCGCGTGGACTGGGACGCCGAGGAGGAGGTCGTGCGGGCGGAGCCCTTCTTCGGCTATGTCGTGCACGACGCGGCGGCGCTGGCCGGCCGCACCGCCGACCTGGTCCGGGCGCTGCGCGGGTGGAGCGTCTTCCTCAAGGACGGCTACGACACCTTCGGCGAGTGCTGGGGCTGGGGTTCCCCGGTGCACGGCTGGAGCGCCACACCCACCCGCGACCTGGTGACCAGAGTGCTCGGCGTGACCCCTGCCGAAGCAGGCTTCGCACGGGCCAGGGTCGCCCCGGCGTACGGGGTGCTGGAGCGTGCCGAGGGTGCGGTGCCGACCCCGGCCGGGCTCCTGTCGGTGTCCTTCGACGCGGTGGCCGTCGAGGTGGACAGCCCTCTGCCGTACACACTGGTACTGCCGGACGGACGGGAACAGCCATGTGATGCGGGTCGCGCCCGGGTGCCGCTCGGCTGACGGGTGCTGTCCGTCCGGGCGGCGACCGGGCTCCGTCCGGGCCCTGTCGTCACATTCCCTCCCCCGGCCGCGCGGTGCGGTCCGGACAGGTGGGTGGCGGGGCCGGCGGGTGCGCGGCCATCGATACCGGTGTGGGTTCGGTGGCGGTTGTACCAATCCAGCCAGTCGGGAAGCGCTGCCTGGCATCCGTGGTCCGAGGTGTGGAGGCGGATGCAGGCCCGCTCGTCGAGCAGGGTGCGGGGCAGGGTTGGACCTGCCGTTGCCGTTGGTCTGCGGTCGCCACGGCCGGGTCCGGCGCGGTGGGATGCCGCACCGGGCGGCTGGCCGGCCGGAGCCGATGCGTGGCTCTGGCCGCAGGAGTACGACGTGTTCACCGATCGTGGCGGGAGACCGGCGGGCTGGTGGCGGGGGCGGCTGGAACGGTCGCGCAGTCCCGCGAGACCCGACTGCCGGTAGCGCTCGGCCCAGCGGGCGGCGGCGGTGTGGCTGGCCCCGAAGCGTTGCGCGGCCCGGCGTACCGGCCGGCCGTCGTCCGCGACACACCGGGCCGGACGCAGCCTCCACGGACAGAACGACTAGGGCCCGGCGACGGCGCACAGGGTGCGCAGTTGGTGTACCACCTTCGCCGGGTCCACCCTTTCCGGGTTGACCAGCCACTGGTTCTCGGAGCCCTCGACGACCGCCAGGATCAGCGCGCCGAACGCCTCCGGGTCGAGGTCGGCGCGCAGTTCGCCGGTCTCGATCGAGCGCCGTACCGCGCTCGCCAGATGGGCGCGGAACTGTGAGTAGCGTCGGGCCACCCACTCGCGGGCCGGGTGGGCCTCGCCGGACGCCTCGGCGGTGAGGATGTGGGAGAGCTGGACCATCTCCCGGTTCGCGACCACCTCTTCGGTGAGTGGGCCGATCCGGTCTATCAGTTGGAGCAGGGGCGTACCCTCCGGGGGGCTGGCGATGTCCAGTTCGGCGTCCCGCTTCTCCAGCAAGGCCAGCAGGACGGCCTGCTTGCTCGGGAAATGGTGCAGCAGACCGGCTCGGGTGAGCCCGGCGGCGGTGGCGATGTCGTTCAGGCTGCCACCACGGAATCCCCGGGAGGAGAAGACGGTCAGCGCGGCGGCGAGGATACGGCCGCGCGGATCACCGGAGCTGCCGTCAGCACGGCGATTGTTGCCCATCGGGCCATGATATGGCCCGATGGTGACAGTGGCTGAGAGGCCTCGACGAGGGCACCCTCGCCCCGCTCACCGACACCGCCCCGCGCACCAGCCGCCCCGTCTTCGCGGTCGGGAACTCGCTGCACCCGGTGGACACCGCCGACGTCGCCGCACTTGACGGCAGCCACGTCGTCGCAGACTTTCCGAGTCGTAGACCGCACGTGCCGTGTGATCGCCGGATCCGATGCCCAGCGCACCGTACAGTTCGGCGCCGAAGGCCGCCCGGCGTTCCTGGTGAACCGGCGCGTACATCCCTTCGGAGTACGGGTAGTCCACCGAAGTGCGTCGCTCGGCGTGAGCCGTCCGCAGAGCATCGGCCAGGCGCTGACGTGCGGCGCCGCTCACCACCTCCACCTGCCACGGCTGGGCGTTGGAATTGGACGGCGCGGCGCCGACCAGCGAGAAGATGCCGCGCATCGTGCCCTCGAGTACGGGTTCCGGACGGAACGCGCGGGTCGCGTGGCGGGCGGGAGCGCGTCCTGGCCGCCGCCCGGCTGTTCGCGGTTCAGGGCATCGGCGCGACCGGCATGGAGCAGGTCGCCGAGGCGGCGCCGGTGTCCAAGCGAACGCTCTACGCGCACTTCCGCACCAAGAACGACCTCGTCATCGCCCACTTGCGGGATCTCGTCCGGTCGGGGGCCACCCTGGAAGCCGTACTGACTTGTGCGGACGTCGCTCCCCGGGAACGGATCCGCCGGCTGTTCGACCAGCCGGCGGCCGACGCGACTTTGGTGCGCGGGTGTCCGTTCATCGATGCCGCCGCGGAGTTCCCCGACCCGGAGAGCGCGGTGCATTCCTACGCCCGAGAGCAGAAGCTGCGTATGGTGCAGCTGATCGCCGCGGTGGTGACGGAGCTGGGCTGTCGCGAACCCCTAGCACTCGCCGAGCAACTGGCCACCCTCGCGGACGGAGCGGCCAGCCGCGCCATGGTGCTGAACGAGGCGGACTACGGTCGCCACGCGCGGGCGGCGGCGGAGGTCCTGCTCGACCGGGCTCTGTCAGTAGAGAGGGAGCAGGGCTGACGAGGCAGACGTCGTCGCGGCGCTACGGACCCACGAGACCTTCCGGCGGCTGCCTGTGCGTCGACGGGAACGACGGATGACGGCGGGGCCGGAACAGTGGGACGCCATCTTCCGCCGGCAGCGCGGCGGCCGGGCTCGTCTGCCGGTGTCCGGTCACTATGCGTCGGGGTGGACGCCGGAGAGGTGGTAACCGCCCTTGTGGAGGGCGATATGGCCGGCTGTGGGCAGGTCGACCTCGTCGCCGCTCCCTCCGTCCCGGCCACCGCCGTCAGAGCCGGCCAGGAGACCATCACCTGGGCCGACGGCGGTGTCGAAAGCGTCTCCGACGCCGACGTACGCCTCTCGGCCCCCGCCAACATCACCGGAACACCGTCCTTGTCCCTGCCCGTGGGGCACGACAGCACGGGGCTGCCGATCGGCATGCAACTGCTCGGGCGGCCACTCGAAGAGGAGCTGCTCCTGCAGGTCGGCCACGCCTACGAACAGACCCGGCCCGCCTCCGCACTCGCACACACCGTGTGAACCGACGCCCGCGGCCCGCGGCCGGCACGGTCACGGGCTGCGCAGCGCGGAGCCGGGAGTGCCGGGGAGTGAGAGGCAGCGACGCGCCGGCGGACGTTGACCCGCCCGGCGACTCCGCAGGCCAGGTGGACGTGGCCGACCACAACCCGCCAGACGCAACGCGTTCGCTTTGCGATGGATCCCCATGAGCAGGCAGATGGTACGCCCCGGTGGACGCAGCGCCCGCGTCCAGGCGTCAGCGCACGCCGCCGTACGCGAACTCGCCACGGAAGTGGGCCGCGACGCCCTGACCGTGCCGATGATCGCCCAGCGCGCGGGCGTCACACCGTCGACCGTCTACCGCCACTGGGGAGACCTGCGGGAACTGTTTCTCCGACGTAGCGGTCGAGCACCTGCGTCCCGAATCCGCGCCCGCGGACCACGGCGTGCCGGCCGACCTGGCCGCCTGGACCGAACAGTTCCTCGACGGAATGTCCTCCCCCGCCGGACGCGCCTACATCCGCGACGCCCTCCTCGGCGACCCGGACGGCAGCAACGCCGGCCAGTGCTCCGCCTACGCCGCCCAGCAGATCGATCTCGTCCTCACCCGCGCCCGTGAACGCGGAGAGGAAACGCCCGGCGTCGAGACCGTCATCGACCGCGTCGTCGCCCCCCTCATGTACCGCGTCCTCTTCCGCCCGCAGGAACTCGGCACCCTCTACGCACGCCGCCTTGTCACCACACTGGCAGGTTGGTCGCCCATCGCCGAAACTGCAACTAGACTGGTGTCAGTTTATTGGCGGCGACGGGAGAGCGGGAGATGGCGGGGCTCAGCAGCAGGAGCGCGGTCGCGATTCACGCGCTCGCGATGCTGGCACACCGGCGCGGGGGCTCGTTGACGTCCGCGGAGATCGCGGACAGCCTCGAAACCAATCCGGTCCTCGTGCGGCGCATCCTCGGCCGCTTGCGAGACGCCGGCCTGGTGCGGTCCGCCGAGGGCCGCGGGGGCGGCTGGTCACTCGCCCGCGCCCCACGGGACATCACGCTCTACGACGCCTATGCCGCCGTCGAGGAGGGGCAGATCTTCTCGCGGCACACCCGTCCGCCCAGCACGTCGTGCGAAGTCGGGCGCTCCATCGGCGACCTGCTCGACGCCGAGTTCCAGCGCGCCGAACGGGCCCTGGAGGAACGGCTCGGCGGGACGACGATCGCCGGCCTGCTGCAGCAGATTCTGGCCTCCGGCAACAGGCCGAGGGATCACTGACCAAGCGGTGACGCACGCGGTCTCCGTGTCATGCCGCACGACCTAACTGTAACCGTATGGGTTGCGGTTTATTTCAGGAGTGGGCGTGCCGGGCCCTTCCAGTACCGGCGGCCGCACGATCCGTCCGGGAGCACCGCGGCCCGGACGCCCGCTCAAGACGCACCAGGAGTGAGAGCGACGCCCCACGAACCCGAAGCAGTCGCGAGCACCGAGGCCCGCGGACCTTCGATCTTCGACCTCGTGATCAGCCGCGCACATGTCTTCGACGGCCGCCGGTCGCTCGCCGGCCTGTACGACATCGCCATCGACGGCGGGGAGATCGCTGCCGTCTCGGCCGATCCCCTCAGGGGCAGACAGGAGGTGGATGCGGCCGGAGGGTGGGTGGTGCCGGGCCTGATCGACACGCATATCCACTTCTACGACGTGCGCGCTGTCTCCGATCCGCATTCGATGCGGGTCTTCGAGCAGAACGAGCTTCCCGGAAAGCTCGGGCTGTTTCTCGACCACGGGATCACCACCATCAAGTCGGTGGGCGATCCGACGGACGGCATCCTGAACACGCGGGCCGCGATCGCGGCGGGCACGCTGCGGGGCCCGCGGCTGTTGGCGACCGGTTGCGGTATCACCGGACGCGGCGGGCATCCCGCCGCCACTGTCTTCAGCGGCAACCCCTGGGCGCGCGAGCGATTCACAGGAGAAGTCGACAGCGTGCAGCAGATGCGCGACCTGGTGCACCATCTCGCCGACCGCGAGGTGGACGCGATCAAACTCCTGTCGGAAGGCGCGTGCGCACACTCCGGCGGGCCGGCCTACCTCTGGCGGAACCCCGCCTTTCCGGATGGTGTCGAGCTGGAACGGCTTCCCCTCGATCTTCTTCGGGCGGGAATCGAGACCGGACACGAGCGGGGCCTTCGGGTCACCGTCCACACCACCCAGCAAGCCGCAGCGCGCGAGGCGATCGAGGCGGGGGCGGACGGCCTGGAGCACGGTGTCACCGTCGAGCCCCTCACCGACCACTCGCTCATCGAGCTGATGCTCGAACACGGCACCACCTACACACCCACGCTCTGGATCGACGATGCCCACCCTGACGCCCGTGGCAACCTCAAGAAGGCCGCCGAGGCCGGCGTGCGCATCGCGCTGGGCAGCGACACCTTCAGCGGCCGGGGCCGCTTCGGAGCCAACACCCTCGAAGAGGCCGAACTCATGGTGGCGGCCGGGATGACGCCCAGCCAGGTACTGACGGCGGCCACCAGCGGCGCGGCCCGGCAGTGCGTCCGACCCGACCTCGGCACGGTGGCCCCCGGCAAGCGCGCCGACCTGCTTGTGCTGAACGCTGACCCCACCGCGGACATCCGCAACCTGCGGGACCTCAGCGTGGTGATCCTCAACGGCCGCCTCGCCACCGACAAACGATAGTGCCGCATCGAGCAACCCTCGCCCTGTCGTGACGTGCCGTCCGGTTGCCGTCATCCGGACCACCCCGAGTACAAGGGAGGCCGCTGGAGCCCGGGTGAGCTGACCGTCACCCGCGTCGGCTACGGCGCCAGGCAGCTCGCCGGTCCCGGCGGCATGGGTCCGCCCGCCGACCGCGTCGGCGCCCTCGCCGTCCTGCGCGCGGCCGTCGACGCCGTCGGCCTCGGCATCCCGCTTCCTTGCACGCACGTCCTCACCAAGCGTCCCCCCGGGGACCCGCAACCTCCCGTCCGGTTCCGTCCGTTGACGGACGGCGGCTGCGGCCCGTCAGCCGTCCGAGCCCGCGGTGCGGAGGATCCGGCGGGCGAGCGCGGCCAGGTCGTGGCGGATGTCATCGGCCGACCCGCCCGACGCGAACAGTTCGTCGAGCAGGTCGACGCGCAGTCCGCCGAGCAGGATGTGCGCCGCGGTACAGCCCGCCCCGGGGCACTCGGCCCCCTCGGCCTGTTCGTCAACGTGCGGAGCGTGCCGTGCATCCACACGTAGTGGGGCGACTGCGGCAGCCCGGAGCCGGCCAGTTCCCGGGCGGCGATGAGATGGCGGTTGTTGAGCTTGAACGAGACCAGCTCATCGAGCGCCGCGAGGATTCTCCGCCGCGGCGGCGATGTCGTCCATGGACACCGCTTTGGGAGCGTCGGTCCCGGCGAACAGGCCGTCGGCGGCCGCCAGCACGAGTTCACGAGGGGTGGCGGCTTCGGGAGAACAGGGCCGAGCCGGACGGCCGACTTCTCAAACCCCCGTCTCCGCACACTGTGATTTCACGAGGGGAAACCGTAGATACGGTCCGATCTATTGATGGCTGTGGCACGGCCCAACAGCATGAAGCGACCCGATCCGGGGCCGGACGGGGCGACCGACGCGGCACATCCGCCCCTCCACCGCTGGAGACCTCCTGTGACCTCGAACGAACCCGCTCTCCCCGGACTCCCCGCAGCGGCGTCCGACCGGCGCTGCTTCCTCGGCCGCACGGTCGCCGTCACCGTCGGCGCGGCGCTTCTCGGCGGCGTACAGCCCGCGTTCGCGGCCTCCGCCACGGCCGCCACGCCTGCACACAGCCGCCCGGGGACGCCCGTGCGCACCCGGTCCGGCCTGGTGACGGGTGTCCGGGCCGCCCTGCCCGGTGTCACCGTGTACAAGGGCATCCCCTTCGCGGCTTCCACCGCCGGGGCGAACCGGTGGCGCCCGCCGCGGCCCGCACCGTCCTGGAAGGGTGTCCGCAGGGCCGACACGTGGGGGCCCGCCTGTCCGCAGCCCACCACGGACACCCCCGCGTGGGCCGAGCTGCCGGAGTTCAGTGAGGACTGCCTGAACCTCAACGTCTGGACCGGAGCCTCCTCCTCGCGCGAACGCCGTCCGGTGGTCGTCTGGGTCTACGGCGGGGCCAGGACGGCGATGTGGACCCAGCAGCCGGTGTACGACGGGTCGTACCTGGCGAGCAAGGGGCTGGTCTTCGTCACCTTCAACCACCGGGTCGGCGCCTTCGGCAACCTGGCCCATCCAGAGCTGAGCGCGGAGTCCGGGCACGGCGCGTCCGGCAACTGGGGCGCCATGGACACCGTGGCGGCGCTGGAGTGGGTCCGGCGGAACATCGGCGCCTTCGGCGGGGACCCCGACCGGGTGACGCTGGCCGGCTGGTCCCACGGTTCCTCGCTGGTCAACATCCTGATGATCTCCCGCCTCGCGCGGGGCCTGTACCAGCGGGCCGTGCTCTGCGCCGGCGTGCAGTACCCGAAGGACCCGGCCCTGGGGCGGGTGGCCGGCGGCTACAAGACCCTGGATGTCGCGGAGGCCAACGGCGTGGCCTTCCAGGAGTTCACGGGCGCCGGTTCGCTGGCCGGGCTGCGGGCCCTGAGCGCGGACCAGATCGTCGCCGGGTCCAACGCGGCCGGTGCTCCCGCCACCGGCGGCAACACCCTCGACGGGTATGTGCTGCCCAGCACGTACGGGGCCGCGATGACATCGGGCGCCGAGATCGACGTACCGGTCCTCACCGGCAACAACAAGGACGAGAACGGAGCCTCGCCCGCACTGGCCATGACGGTCGCGCAGTACCGGGAGTTCGCCGTGGCGACCTTCGGCGACCGGGCCGAGGAGTTCCTGGCGCTCTACCCGGCGGCCACCGACGCCGAGGCCGTCGCGTCGTACAACAGCTACGCGCGGGACGAGGAACGGGTCTCCACCTTCCTGTGGGGCACGCTGTTCAAGACGACGGCCGGCAACCGCGGCCCGGTCTGGAACTACTGGTGGTCCCGCGTGCCGCCGGGAGCCGACACCGGCAACCCGATCATGACCCGCGGAGACGCGGCCACGCTCGGCGCGTACCACGGCGCCGAGATGTACTACCTCTTCGGCAACCTCAAGGGCGCGGGCCGCCCCTGGACGGCGGAGGACCACACGCTCGCGGACCTCACCACCACCTACCTGGCCGGCTTCGCCGCCACCGGCAACCCCAACGGACACGGCCGCGGTGCCCCGCCCGCCTGGCCGGCCCTGCGCCCCGGCAAGCCGCAGACCATGGAACTCGGCGACCGCTTCGGGCCCGTCCCGGCCGCCGGCAGCGAGGCCAAGTACGCCTTCCTGCGTGACTACCTGGAGTCACGGACGAAGGAGTACTGACCACTGCCCGGCCCTCCCCTACCACCGCGTACCACCGCGTACCACCAGAGCCGCCCGGGGCGGTCAGGCCGCGGCAGTCCGTGCCCGGCCCCGCCCCGGCGAGAAGGAGGCAGGCAGCGCATGCGAACCAGACTGAGGACGTTCCTGGTGGCGGGAGTGTCGGCCGCGGTCGCCGCGGCCACGACACTCACCGCGATGGCCCAGGCGGGCGCCGAGTCCGGCGGCGACGAGGCGGCGTCCTACCCGGGCCGCAACCCTGTCGTCAGCACGGCGCAGGGCAAGGTGCGTGGCGAGGCCGCGTCGATGGTCACCTCGTTCAAGGGCATCCCCTACGCCAAGCCACCGGTCGGCACCCTGCGCTGGAAGGCGCCGCAGCCGGCCGCGAAGTGGAACGGCGTGCGGGACGCCACCGAGTTCGGCGGTTCCTGCGTCCAGGGCACCGGCTGGGACCCCGGGTACGACAAGCCCACGCTGACCGAGGACTGCCTTTACCTCAACGTCTACCGGCCGTCGAACAGCACGAAGAAGAACCTGCCGGTCTTCGTGTGGAACCACGGCGGCGGCAACACCGGCGGCGCCGGCCGGGACACCGACCCCGCCAAGTTCGTCACCCGCCAGGACGCCGTCTTCGTCACCCTCAACTACCGCCTCGGCGCCATGGGCTGGCTCTACACCGACCAGCTGAACCAGGACAACGAGGACGGCGCGGCCGGCAACTACGGCCTCCTCGACCAGCAGGCCGCGCTGCGCTGGGTGCAGCGGAACATCCGCGCCTTCGGCGGCGACCCCCAGAACGTCACCCTCGCCGGCCAGTCCGCGGGCGCCCGCAACACCTGCACCCAGCTCGCCGCACCGGGTGCCAGGGGACTCTTCGACCAGGTGGTCCTGCAGAGCGGCGGCTGCAACGCCCCCGCCCGCACCCGGACCGAGGCCACCGACAGCGGTGACCGGTTCGCCGCCGAGCTGAACTGCCCCACCGGCACCGGCCAGCTCGCCTGCCTGCGCGCCAAGAGCCCCGCGGACATCCTCGCGGCCCAGCAGAAGGTCTCCCAGAACTCCTCGGTCTACGGCACGTCCGTACTGCCCGCGGACCCGCTGGCCCTGCTCAAGGCGGGGAAGCTGACCAATCTGCCGGTCGTGGTCGGCGGCAACTCCGACGAGTCCCAGCAGAGCGTCTTCGGCCAGTACGACTACCGGGGCAACCCGCTCACCGCCGCCCAGGTCGGCGACCTGATCGAGCAGACGTACCCGGCGGGCGCGGACCGGGTCGAGGCCGCATATCCGGTGGACGAGTACTGGTCGCCGACGGTGGCCTGGGGCACGATCCAGAGCGATCAGCGGGCCTGCCGCGACCAGACCCTGCGGGACCGACTGGCGGCCGACACCCGGACGTACGCCTACGAGTTCGCCGAGAAGGACGGTCCCGCCTTCACCTCGATCTGGCGGCTCGGCACCGACTACCCCTTCGGCGCCACCCATGTCAACGACCTCGGCTACCTGTGGGACTACCTCGGCACCGCCCTGCCGTTCAGCACCGAACAGGTGCGGCTCTCCGACCAGATGATCAGTTACTGGGGCAGCTTCACCGAGGACGGGAACCCGAACGTGCGGCTCGCACCCGCCTGGCCCCGGTACGCCCCGCAGGGCGACCTGCTCCAGTTCCAGGCGCCCTCCGCCCACCGGGTGACGTACGCGCAGATCGACGACGAGCACAACTGCGCGCTCTGGAACGACGTCAGCCCCGCGGTGTGAGGCAGCCCGCGCGGTGACCGCCCGGCCGGCCCGCCCCCCTGGGACGGTCCGGCCGGGCGCGGGTGGCCACCGTGGGTGCCCGCCGCGGTCGTCGCCGTGCCGGCGCTCAGGCCTTTTCGCTGGTCGGTGCGCACGCGGTGGCGGCCGTTTCTCGGTTCGCCCCGGCCACGTCCTTGGCCGACAGGCCGAAGTCCAGGGTGAGTCCCTCGGGGCCGGGGCGGGCGCCGGTCAGTCGCGCGCCTTCGGGCAGCTTGCCCATGTCAATCTTCCGCGGCTTGAGCTTGCCGGCCAGCTGGGCGGCACCCGGCAGCGACGACAGGGCGCTGACGGGCACCTCACGTCCCATCAGGCTCACGGCGGCCGGGGTGATGGTCACCGAGTGCGCGGTGGTCGACAGGTCCGTCAGCACGGTGACGGGCACCCCCAGGTCACCGGCGGTCCCGGTGAGGGTGAGATGCGTCCCGTCGGAACCCGGTCGCATTCCACCCGCCCCGCCGTCCAGTCGTTCGCCGAGCTGCGCGTAGGACACGGTCGCCGAAGCCGAACCGCTCGTCGCGCCGCCGTCGGTGGACACCCCGTACAGCGACGCCTGGAGCGCCATGTCGACGCCGGCCCGGTGCACGCGTCCGGCATGGATGTGGACGGTGCCGACACGTCCCGTGACGGTCCGGAGCCCGGCCAGCGTGTCACCGAGGTCCGCGGTGACGTCGGAGGCGTCACCGAGGCGGCATTCGGCGACCTCGACGATCTTCTCCTCGGCCTTCCGCTCGACGACGAGATCGGCCACCGTCAGGGCGAGCGTGAGCGAGGCCGCGGTTGCCGCGGCGACGAGGACATGACGGCGTCTGGTCATGGAAGTCGGCTCCGATCCGGAAGCAGGACGACGAAGGCCCGCGACGGCAGACACTCCGATGCGATCGGCGACCGGCCGTCCCGGCACGGGCGCGGGCGAGGCCGGCCCGCGGGCCGGGTGTCCGGACCGGCGTGCGCCGTCCACATGGCACCAGCCTCACCCTTTTGCGGCATGACTGTCAATTGGCATGACTGCCATTATGATGGGAGAGGAGATGCCGAGCTGTACGGCCACTCGGGCTCGCCGCCCCCTGACGATCGGACCCTCATGAGCAGCATGAACGAGCAGCGGTCAACCGTACGTGCGCTGCCGCCGACCACCGCGGTCCCGCTCGCCGCCGGCCGCCGCCCGAGATCGGTGTTCCTGCACTACTCGATCCTCGGTCTGCTCATGGGCGGGCTGTGGGCCTACAACCACGGGGAGTCCCTGTGGGAGCACACCGAACGGCTCCTCCTGGTCGTCCTGATCGTCCCTCCACTGCTGGAGCGGGCGCGCACGCGCAGGCGCCGCCGCCTCGGACGTGAGGGCGAACCCCAAGTGTCCTTGGTGCGGCTCATCCTGCTGAAACTGGGTGTCGTCGGAGCGGCCCTGGTGGCCACGGCGGCGCTGCGGGGCACGGTGGACCAGATCGACTACTGGACGGCGGCGGGCATGACCGTCCTCGTCGCGGTGATCGGCCCCGCGCTCCACCCCTGGATGATCAGCAGCACGGGGGCGCGAGCCGCCGACAGGTGAGGCGGTCGTCGACCGGGCCTTCGAGCGGCTGGACGACGGTGACTTCGTCATCGTCCTCAGGCTGCTGGCGGTCGCCTCGCCGGCGCCGCGCGAACACGGACCGCGGGCCGCGGGCCGCGGCCATGCCGTACATGGAAGACCTGTGCCATGTCACCCAGCAGCATGCGCTGCTCGCCGTGCGCGACGGCTACGACGCCCTGATCGCGTGCTGTGTCACCGCTGCGGGCGCAGGGGTCGGCGTGGGCCGGCTCCCATCCCGGACAGCATGGCGAAGGCCCGTGGCAGCAGGTGCTCGGGCTCCACCGGCAGGCCCGCCTCGCGACGGTTGCGCAGCGTACGCAGCACGGCCCGAGCCGCCGAGACGGCGCAGTTGGCGATCACCGCGGCCTCCAGGTCCGCGTCGGTCCTGCCGTCCGGCAGTCGTTCGCGGACGAGTTCGGTCAGCCGCTCCTCGAACTCGGCGACCTGCCGGGACAGGCCCGCGCGAGCGTGTTCGCGCACCTCGCCGAGAGGGTGTGCCAGCGCGGTCAGACTGCTCGTCGCGAAATGCGACGCCGCGTCGGACAGCGCGCCGCACGCCGCGTCGAGTGCGCTCTCGTCCGCCGGACGCTGCCGGAACGCCTCTTCGATGCGGGCGAACAGGTCGGCGCTGTCCGGCAGAAGCAGCGCCTCCTTGCTGTCGAAGTACCGGAAGAACGTCCGCTCGGACACGTTCGCGGCGGCGGCGATGTCGGCCACCGTGGTCTCCAGGAACCCGTGGTCGGCGAAGAGTCCCGCCGCGGCGTCCCGCAGGGCACGGCGGGTCTGGTCCTTCTTGCGTTCCCGCAGCCCGGGTCCGGCCGCATTCGTCACCATGACGCCACCCTCGCTTCCGCCGCACGGCTGCCAAATGTCATGAGTGCCATTGTGCGTCAGATCCCGCCGTCGCGGGAGCGCAAGAAGGATCAGCCAGGGACGGGGCGCAGGAACACCGGGGGGCACGCTGACGCCCGACGGATCATCGGCGTGACGTGGTTCTGTGGTTACGGCGGGCCGCCCCCCGCTGCCGGGCAGGGCTGTCCGGGTTCACCGCGGCCCGCGTTCTTCCCAGGCGGGCCGGGTGTCGGGCGACGGATCACGGACGGTGGGATTGACCGCGCTGCCGATGCCCTGGACCGAGGTGACCACGGTCTGCCCCGGAACCAGGTGCGAGGCGTCGGGGGTGGTGCCGGGCGTTCCGGTGAGGATCACGTCGCCGGGCCGGAGGGTCAGGAAGGTGCTGCAGTAGGAGACCAGTTCGGCCGGGGAGAACAGCAGATCGGCGGTCGATCCGCGCTGCCAGGGAACCCCGTCGACGGTGCACG
The DNA here is from genome assembly GCF_040639815.1 of Streptomyces sp. NPDC023723. Taxonomy (NCBI): domain Bacteria; kingdom Bacillati; phylum Actinomycetota; class Actinomycetes; order Kitasatosporales; family Streptomycetaceae; genus Streptomyces; species Streptomyces sp. NPDC023723. The sequence continues at coordinate 26,526 of NZ_JBFAAP010000017.1, read as the reverse complement.
AGATCTCCAGGTCTCGCGCGTCGTCCACTTCGTCGGGGGTTACGAGCACCGGTCCCAGAGGGGTGGAGCGGTCGAAGACCTTGCCTTGCAGGGCTTCGGTCGTACGGTGCTGCCAGTCACGCAGGGAAAGATCGTTGGCCGCGGTGTAGCCGGTGATGGCAGCCGCGGCCTCGTCGGGGGTGGCCCGGTGCAGGGACGCGCCGATGATCACGGCGAGTTCCGCCTCGGGTTCGACGCGGTCGCTGACGGCGGGCAGCGCGATGGAGTCGCGGGGACCGGTCAGGGTCGAGGGGAACTTGGCGAAGAACGTCGGGTACCGCGGTGTGGGCCGGCCCAGTTGTTCGAGGTGACTGCGGTAGTTGAGCCCGATGCACAGAATGTGCGCGGGAGCCGGCGAGACACGGGCGTAATGGGCGGTGGCCGCGTCGACCTCGCCGATGTCGCGCAGCCGGGCCTGCCGCAGGCAGGCGTCGACCGCGTTGTCGGCGTCGACCAGGACGACCCGGTCGCCTTCGACACGTGCCCCGGTCAGCGTGCCACCGTCTCTGATCGTGGCGAAGCGCATGCTCAGCTCACTTTCCGGCGCCGAAGGCTCACAGCCCGACGCTCTCGCCCGAGGGCAGGAGGGCGACTTCGATGCCGGTCAGTCCGGCCAGGAAGGTGCGCGTCGACTGCCGGCCCAGCTCGCTGAGCATGAGTTCGTGGATCTGGATCACCTGGCGGGGCTTGACGGCGCGCAGGTAGTCGGCCGCCTCGCCCAGCTTGGTCCAGGGACCGCTGGTGGGCAGCAGCAGGGTGTCGACGGATACCTCGGGAGCGAAGTAGGCGTCGCCGGGGTGGAAGACGGTCTCGTCGACCAGGTAGCCGAGGTTGTCGACGCGCGGGATGTCCGCGTGGATGGTGGCATGGCGTTCACCGTGGACCGCGACGGTGAAGCCGGCCACGTCGAGGGTGTCGCCCGTGGCGAGGGCCCGTACCCGGCCGCCGTGGTCGCCGAGCTTGTCGAGCACCGCGCGGGGTCCGAAGACCCGCAGCTCGGGATCGGCTTCCAGAGCCGCCGCCAGCAGGGTGTCGTCGAAGTGGTCGAAGTGCTCATGGGTGATCAGCACGGCCGCGGCACCGGTGACGGCGTCCTTCGCGTCGGGAGTGAACGTACCGGGGTCCAGGACGATCCTGGTCCCGTCCTTCTCCAGCGCGACGCAGGCGTGGGCGTACTTGGTGAGCTTCATGGTGCTTCCGTTCGTTCGTGGGTGGGCTTGCTGTACTCGCAACTATACAGCAAAGCTGTACAGCTGTGCTGCATAGCTTCCCTGCATCCATCGCCACATCTACAGCACGGCTGTATAGTCGGTTCATGGTTGATCGAGTTCAGCTGGCGGAGCAGTTGCGGACGTCCATCGGCAGGTTCGTGCGCGCGACGCGCTCGCAGGCCGACACCGTGGCGCCGCCACTGGCCGCGACCATGGGCCTGCTCGACCGGGTCGGCGACGCCTCGATCGCCTCCCTGGCGCAGCAGCGCGGGGTGCGTCATCAGAGTCAGAGCCGCACCGTGAAGGAACTGGAGACGCTGGAGTACCTCGCCCGCCGGGAGGACCCGCAGGATCGCCGCGGTTTCCTGGTCACTCTCACCGAGCGGGGGCGCGCCGCCCTGGAACGGGACCGGGCGGCCAGACGCGACTGGGTCGCCCAGGCGATGGACGCGCTCCTGACCGCGGACGAACAGGCCCAGCTCAGCGCCCTGCCCCAGCTCCTGGACCGCTTGTCCGACTACGGGAGTGAGCAGGAATGATCCAGCGGGGCCAACGGTGACGCGGGCGGCGGGCGGGAACGGGGAGCCGTCGCGGCGCGTCAGCGGTCTTCGGGCGCCCGCTCCTTGATCCCGGCCAGCTCCGCCTCCGCGTAGTACCGGCCGTCTCGGACCACCGCGGCCACCCCGTGCAGGTTCTCCACGTTCTCAACCGGGTTGGCGCGCAGCAGGACCAGGTCCGCCAGCCTGCCGGGCTCGACCGTGCCCATCGTGTCAGTGGTCCCGAGGAACTCCGCGGCCCTCAACGTGGTCATCTGGAGGATACGCAGCGGCGCCAGGCCGGCCCGGCCCAGCTCGTCGAACTCGCGGTGCAGCGAGGCTCCGGGGACCACCCAGCCGGCCCCGGAGGTGTCGCTTCCCGCCAGCATGGGGACGCCGGCGTCGTCGAAGGCGCTGGTCAGCTGGAGCTGACGGTCGTACAACTCACGGAATGTGGCGCGGGTGGCCGCGGGGAACCGCGAGAACCTGGCAGTGGCCTTCCGCCAGCGCTTCAGCGTCGGGGCGTCCATGTGCCGCAGCTCCGGGGCCTGGTCGAAGGCGGGATCGTCGGCGAGTTGCTGGGTCTTCACCCGGATCAGGGTGGGGACCTGCCAGGTGTTGTCGTCGACGAACCGCACCGCGAGCGAGTGGGCCATCTTGCTGTCGTAGGTCTCCACGGCTCGGCGCATACGTGCCACGGCCCCCGGTGTGGTCCGGTTGACGGGGTTGATGACCAGCTTCTTGACCATGCGGTCGATCAGGCGGTCCATGAACGGCAGCTTGACGGGCGGCGCCTTGAGCTTCATGTCTCCGTCGCTGTCGGGCTGGACACCGGCCGGATCGGTCGAGCAGCAGGCGAACAGACCTACGCCGGGCCCGAGGTGCTCCACGGATTTCATGCCGATGCGCGACGCCTCGACGACGTCGATGCCCTGCGGGAGGTGACCGACGATGGGCAGCCCGAGCCGCAGCGCCTCCCGCTGCGCCGCGAAGAACACGTCCGGCGAGGCCATGGCCACCTTGATGAAGTCCGCTCCTGCGGCGTGCTGCTGCCGCACCGTGGCCACCACCTGCTCCCGGGAGCCGGCGTTCAGCGGCGTGACCAGCACCGCTCCCGGCATGGAGAGCGGCCGCGCGCCGTCCAGGGGCAGGCCGAGTGTGCCCTCGGCGCGGGCCCGCAGCAGGCCGGCCGAGCCGGACATCTGGCGGAACCCCGTGACCCCGTGGGCCAGCAGCAGACGAAGGTCCCGGTCACGGCTGGTGGCGGGCAGCTGGTCGAGGGGGTGAGCGTGCATGTCGTTGTAGCCGGGGACGACGTACATGCCCTTCGCGTCCACGATCCGCGCCCGCAGCCGCTCCGGAGCGTCGATGCCGGGACGGACCTCGGTGATCTTCCCGTTCCGCACCAGGACATCGGTGTCCGGTGCCAAGCCGCCGTCCCGGGTGTTCACGACCGTCGCGGAACGCAACAGGAGACTGCCCCGCTCCGGCTCTCCTGACCGGGGCGAGAGCTGTCGGGAGGTGGTCATGGCTGGTGCTCCTCGCTTCATGCCGGACGTGCCATTCAATCCGTTCGTCCCGCGGGCCGCAGGTCCACAGCCGGGCCCGGCGTCGTCGTCCGCGCCGTTCACACCGTCACTCGCGGCAGCCGACGGTCCAGCCACCGCGGCAGCCACCAGTTTCCGCTGCCGAGCAGGAACATCAGCGACGGTACGAGGACGAGACGGACGATGGTGGCGTCGAGAATGACGCTGATGGCCAGCCCCAGGGCCAGCATCTTGACCACGACGGTCGGGGATCCCGCGAAGGAGAGGAACACGGCCGTCATGATCAGCGCCGCGCAGGTGATGACCCGGCCGGTCAGGGCGAGGCCCTTGCCGACGGCCCGCTGGTTGTCGTGGCTGGTGTGCCACTCGTCGGCGATACGGGAGAGCAGGAAGATCTCGTAGTCCATGCTCAGTCCGAAGACGATGGCGAACATCATCATCGGGACGTAGGACTCGATCGGCACGGGTCCGCTCATGCCGAGCAGGTTGTCGCCCCAGCCCCACTGGAAGACGGCGACGAGGACGCCGTACGAGGCGCCCGTGGTCAGGAGGTTGAGGGCGACCGCCTTGAGCGGCACGACCAGGCTTCGGAAGACGACCGTGAGCAGGAGGAACGCGCACACCAGGACGATGCCGATGATGACGGGCAGGCGCTCGGTGACCGTGTCGCGGAACTCCAGCTGGCCCGCGGTGGTGCCGGTCAGGTAGGCCGTCGTACCGGAACCCGCGAGCGTCTCGGGCAGCGTGTGATCGGTGAGGGTCTCGTACAGGCCCCCCGTACCGGCTGTCTGGGGGCCCGTCGTCGGGGTGACGGTCGTGACGAGGAGCCGGCCGTCCGGGGTGGGCTGCGGTGTGGTGGCACGAGAGACGCCGGCGGTCTTCCCCAGGGCGTCTGACAGCTCGTCGGCGATCCGGTCGGACGGCTCGGTCGCGCCCTTCAGGTCGACGACCACGGTGAACGGTCCGTTGGCACCCGGGCCGAAGCCGGGTCCGTCGGCGGCGGCGATCCAGTCGTAGGCGTTGCGGGTGGTGCTGCCGACCGGGTCGGCGCCGTCGTCGATGTGGCCGAGGCGCATGGCGAACAGCGGCACCGCGCAGACAGCCAGGACCGCGGCCCCCGCGGTCAGGAACCGCCAGGGGTGGCGGGCGACCATGGCCGCGTACCGGTGCCAGCCGTCGTTGTCACCGGCACTCTCGGCGACGGGACGGCGACGGATCCTGAGCTTGTCCACCCGGCGTCCCACGAGACCGAGCGCCGCCGGCACAAGGGTCAGGGCCGCCAGCGCGGTGACCACGACGGCGATGGTGGCGGCCAGGCCGAGTCGCCCGATCATGCTGAGGCCGCAGGCGTAGAGGCTGAGCAGGGCCACCGCGACGGTGACGGCGGCCACCAGGACGGCCTTGCCGCTGCCGGCCGTGGTCCGGGCGACGGCCGCCTCCGCGCCGTACCCGTCCATGATGTCCTGCCGGAAACGCGTGATGAGGAAGAGGGCGTAGTCGATGCCGACACCGAGGCCGATCATCGCGGCCAGGGTCGGCGCCGAGGTGGCGAAGGTGAGACTGCCGGCCACGATGCCGACGACGCCCAGTCCGGCCAGCACGCTCACCAGTGCCGAGCCGAGCGGCAGGAGGGCGGCGGCGACGCTGCCGAAGGCGATCAGCAGGACTACCAGCGCGGTGGCGATGCCCACGGCCTCGCTGGCCACGTCGTTCGCGGGCTCGCGGGCGATGTTGTCGAGGTCTCCGCCGTAACCGACGTGGACGCCCGCGGCCTCGGCCGGTTCCGTCGCCTCGTCGAGTTGGTCGACGTAGCTGTGACCGAGCGACTTGATGTCCTCGTCGAAGGAGAGCGTGACATAGGTGGTGGCTCCGTCCGTACTGGTCGTCGGCCCGGACACGGCGGAAACGTGCGGCAGGTCGCCGAGCCGGGCCAGCGTGTCGTCAAGGGCGTCACCGTGGCTCGCCACCGTGCCCGAGCCGACGTGGAAGACGACTTTCCCGCTGGGGTCGGCCAGTTTCGGTTCGGACTCCTCCAGCAGGTCGGCCCCGGTCTGGGTCTGGCTGCCGGGCAGGCTGACCTCGTCGCTGTACGTCGCGCCGATCACGTTTCTGCCGAGCATGGCGGCGGCCATCACCAGGAGCCATGCGGCGATCACCCACACCGGATGGCGCGCGCAGAAGGCGCCCGTACGGTGCAGCACCGAACGACGGCTGGTGTCGGGGGGCGGCGCGGGTACGCGAGCGGAAGCGGAGGAATCGGACACGTTGTCTCCAGGCGCGGGGAACAGGGCCGGGCCGTCCGAAAAAGTGGCAGCCCTGACAGAACTTACCCCGATTCTGGCAGGACTGCCATTTGCTCCCCCTCGGAGAGTGAGCCGCGGGCTCAGTGCTGGGTCTTCGATGCCCAGATCGGTGCTCCGCCCGAGTAGATCACCAGGTTGCCGTCCTCCTGGAGGCGCAGGATCGCGCCGTCGTGGCCCTGGGTCTTGCTCGCCCAGACCGGGCGGCTGTCGGCGGTGTAGACGACCAGGTTGCCGTCCGCCTGGAAGACCGCCTGGTAGTTGTCGCCGAAGGTCATCGTGGCCCAGCGGGCCTTGTTGTTCTCGTCGTAGACCACGAGGTTGCCGTCGTTCTGCATGCGCAGCCGGGTCTTGTCCGCCTCGATGGACTCGCCGGCCCGCAGCACCCGGGTCGCCGTGACGGTTATGTCGGCCGGGAGGGACGGTTCCTTCGGCTTGGCCTTCGTGGTCGCCTTCTTCGTCGCCTTGGGGGTGGTCTTCGTCGCCACCGGTTTCTTCGTCGCCGACTCGGCGGGGGCGGCGGGCGGGGCCGCCGCCACCGGGGCCTGTTCCTTCGCCGCCGCCTTCGGCGTGGCGGGCTTCTTGGATGCGGCCGTCTTCGACGGGGACGCGCTCGACGACGCGTACGCCTCCGGGTCCTCCTGGGTCGACGCGCCGCCGCCCAGCACCGTGCCCGCCTCCTCGGCGACGGTCGTGCCGTGCCGCTCCGGTGTGGCGTCGCGGTTCATCAGCAGGACCGGTACGGCCACCAGCGCGGCGCCCAGCAGGGCGGCGCCCGCCAGCAGGGGACGGCCCGGGCGGCCCGGGTGCGCCACGGCCTGGGCGCCGGGGGCGGGGTCCCCCGGGGCCGCCGCGGTCACGGTCGCGGTCGCGGTCGCGGTCGCCAAGGCGGCTTCCGCGGTGGGTTCCGCCTTGGTGGCCGGTTTCGCCTTGGTGGCCGGTTTCGCCTTGGTGGCCGGTTTCGTCTCGCCGGGCGATTCCGTCTTGGTGGCCGGGTCGGCCGCGGTGGCCGGGTCGGCCGCGGTGGGTGGGGATGCCTCGGCGGGTGGGGGTGTCTCGGTGGGTGGGGGTGTCTCGGTGGTCTTGGCGGGCGACGGTTCCGTGCCGGGGGTGCTCGCGGCCGATCCCGTGGCCGGTTCCGTGCCGGGGGCGCTCGCGGCCGATCCCGTGGCCGGCTCCGCAGGGGTTGCCGCCGTGGCCGTCTTCTCCTCGGCGGCCGCCGCCGCCGCGCTCGTCGCTGATTCGGTCCGGTCCGCCATACGTCCCATCCGTCCCGCGGTCATCGCTCGTCCCAGTGCTCGGCCTCATTGACGCACACTCATGTGGGACACGTCATTCCACCCGCGTTAACTATTCGGCCCGGACAAGCGACCATGCTGGTACGGACGTTGCGGAACGTCCCATAATCCGGGGGTACGGCGCCCCTGTCGCCTCATGCCTCTCACCGGTCCGGGGTGGGATCGCAGGTAAGAGGAAGGCATGATGGGTCCGGCCGCCACCCACGGGTGCCAAAACGAGGAGGTCAGCGGAGTGCGCCAGGTACTGACGGTCTGTCCGGAGGGCACCGGGGACGCCCGGACGGTCGCAGAGGCCCTGGCCAGGGCGCGCGGTGGGGCGGTGCTGAGCGTCCGCCCGGGCACGTACGAGGAGAATCTCGTCGTCACCACCCGGGTGACCATCGTCGCCGAACAGTCGCGCGGCAGCGTCCGGCTGGCGCCGCGCACGGGCACGGCGATATCGCTGCGCGTCGACGCGGTGATGCTGACCGACCTGGTCGTGCAGGGGCAGGACCCGGAGGTGCCCGCGGTGGACGCCTCGCACGGGCAGGTCGCCATGCAGGGCTGTGATCTGTCCGGCGCCTCCTGGGCGACCGTGCTCGCGCGCAACTCGGGGTCGCTCGCCATGCGCGAGTGCCGGGTCTCCAGCCGGACCGGCGCCGGGGTGGTCGTCACCTCCGCCACCGAGAGTTCACTGGAGTCCTGCACCTTCGAACACCTCGGCACCAGCGGCGTGGTGGTCGGCGAGCGCGGCCGGGCGACGGTGCGCGGCTGCACGGTGCGCGACGCGCGCGGCAACGGCATCCTCGCCAACGGCGACGCCCAGGTGTCCGTCGAGGACTGCGACCTGTCCTCCACCGACAAGCCCTCGCTCGCCATGGAGGAGCGCAGCGTGGCGCGGGTGCTGCGGACCGTCGTGCACGACACCGCGGTCGGCGCCCATCTGACCAGCGCCGCCCGGGTCGAGATGGACGACGTGCGGATCAACGGCACCACCGGCCAGGGCATCATCGTCTCGCACGGCGCCGACCCGGTGCTGCGCCGCTGCCGTACCTCCCGCACGGCCGGCCACGGCCTCTTCGTCACCGACCGCTCGCGCGGCACGTACGAGGACTGCTGGCTGACCGGCGCGCAGGCCCCGGCGCTGCGGGTGGCCGGCGCCTCCTCGCCGACCCTGACCTCGCTGACCGTCCGGGACGGCGACGCGGAGGGCGTGCTGCTGGAGGAGGACTCGGCGGCCGAACTGGACCGGGTGGAGATCGTCGACGTCAAGGGCAGCGGCGTGGTCGTCAAGGGCGGCGCCAACCCGCTGGTGCGGCGGGCCCGGATCACCGGCGCGGGCGGCGCCGGCGTCGCGGTGACCGACGGTGGCCGCGGCCGGGTCGAGGACTGCGCGGTGGAGACACCGGGCGGCGCCGGCGCGGTGGTCAGCACCGGCGGCAACGTCTACCTGGCGGGCCTGAAGGTGAGCGCCCCCGGCGGAGCCGGCCTGGAGATCGGCGGCGAGGGCACGGCGGCGCTGCGCGACGGCGAGCTGGTCTCGGCGGGCGGCTGCGGCGTGGTCGTGGACAGCGGCGGCGAGCTGACCGCGACCCGGGTGCGGGCCGCCGCCGCCACCGACCACGGCTTCCTGGTCCGCGACGGCGGCCGGGCCAACCTGAACGGCTGCGAGGCCACCGGCAACGGCCGGGACGGCATCCGGGTGGAGACCGACGCGCCGGTGTCGGTGGTCGGCTGCACGGTGCGGGAGAACAAGGGCGGCGGGCTCGTCCAGTCCAAGGCGGACGGCCGGCTGGCGGTGGAGAATCTCACCAGCACCGGCAACGAGGCCCGCGACGCCTGGGGCTACGGCGAGGCCGAGGGCACCGACCCGGCGGGCACCGTCCCGGAGTCGGACGGACCCGGGCGGCCGGACGGGCCGATGTCCGCGCTGGAGGGCCTGATCGGCCTGGGCCACGTCAAGGAACAGGTCCGTACCCTGGTCAACCTGACCCAGCTCGCCCGGCGCCGGGCCCAGCTCGGCATGTCGGCGCCGCCGATGAGCCGGCACCTGGTCTTCGCCGGCCCGCCCGGCACCGGCAAGACCACCGTGGCCCGGCTCTACGGCACGATCCTCGCCGAGCTGGGGGCGCTGCGCTCCGGGCACCTGGTCGAGGTGTCCCGTGCCGACCTGGTCGCCCAGGTCATCGGCGGTACCGCCATCAAGACCACCGAGACCTTCGAACGGGCGCTGGGCGGTGTGCTCTTCATCGACGAGGCGTACACGCTGACCGCCGACTCCCGCGGCTCGGGCGTCGACTTCGGCCGGGAGGCCGTGGACACCCTGCTGAAGCTGATGGAGGACCACCGCGAGGACGTGGTGGTCGTGGCGGCCGGCTACTCCAGTGAGATGCGCAGCTTCCTGGCCTCCAACCCGGGCCTGGCCTCCCGTTTCTCCCGCACCGTCGAGTTCGAGAACTACTCGGTGCCCGAGCTGGTGGAGATCGTGGAGAGCATGTGCGGGCGGCACCAGTACGTGCTGAACGACGAGACGCGCCGGGCGCTGTCCACGCACTTCGACCGGATACCCAAGGACGCCGGGTTCGGCAACGGCCGTGCGGCGCGGCAGGTGTTCGAGGAGATGGTGGACCGGCAGGCGATGCGGCTGGCCGCGCTGAGCCAGGTCACCGAGGAGGACCTGACGCTGCTGCTGCCGCAGGACATCAGCGAGGAGGCCGCCCGCGAGGCCGAGGCCGGTCCGGACGGCCTCGACGCCGGCGACGACGCGCTGAGCCGGCTGGACGCCCTGGTCGGGCTCTCGGCGGTCAAGCGGGACGTCACCGACCTGGTCAACCTGGTCTCCACCGCCCGGCAGCGGGAGGCCGCCGGGCTGCCGGTGCCGCGGCTCAGCCACCACCTGGTCTTCACCGGCCCGCCCGGCACCGGCAAGACCACCGTGGCCCGGCTCTACGGCGAACTCCTGGTCTCCCTGGGCGTACTGCCCCGCGGGCAGCTCGTCGAGGTCTCCCGCGCCGACATGGTCGGCCGCTACGTGGGCCACACCGCGCAGCTCACCACGGAGGTGTTCCAGCGGGCGCTGGGCGGTGTGCTGTTCATCGACGAGGCGTACACCCTCACCCCGCGCGAGGGGTCCGGCGCGGACTTCGGCCGGGAGGCCGTGGACACACTGCTGAAACTGATGGAGGACCACCGCGGCGAGGTGGTGGTCATCGTGGCCGGCTACACCGCCGAGATGCAGCGGTTCCTGGCCTCCAACCCGGGTCTGACCTCGCGGTTCTCCCGGAAGATCGAGTTCGCCGACTACTCCTCCGACGAACTGGTCACGATCGTGCGCCAGCACGCGCTCCAGGCGGGCTACGAGTGCGGCACGGGGCTCGGCTCGGTACTGCGGCAGCACTTCGACACGCTGCCGCGCGACCGGTCGTTCGGCAACGCGCGCACGGCCCGCCAGGTGCTGGAGCGGATGATGACCCGGCAGGCGGGCCGGCTCAGCCGGGTGGCCGCGCCCAGCCTCGACGACCTGCGGCTGCTGCTCCCGGAGGACCTGACCGACCCGGCGTCGGCGCCCGTCGCCGAACAGCGGGCCGGGGCGTGACGGTGAGGAAGACGATGAGCACGACGCGTATGGCACGTACGACGCGTATGGCACGTACGGCACACACGGCGCGTACGGCACGGGCGTTGCGGCCCGTCGCCGGCGCGCTGGCGCTGCTGCTGGCCGCCGGTGTGTGCGGCGCCGGTGCCCACGGCGCGGCGGCGGCCGACGGCGACACGGTGGAGCTGCCGGTGCTGAAGGCGGAGCTGACCGCCACCGACTCCTGCACCGAGGGCTCGAGCCGGCGGGCCACCGCCGTACCGTGGGAGCAGGTCGGCCTCCAGCTCGGCCGGGCCTGGCAGTTCGCCTCGGGCGCCGGGGTGACCGTCGGCGTGGTCGACACCGGCGTCTCCACCTCGGCGCCCGCGCTGAAGGGCCGGGTCACGGCGGTCGGCGCGGCCGGCACCGACTGCGTCGGACACGGCACCTTCGTCGCGGGTCTGATCGCCGCCCAGGTGGAGAAGGGCGTGGAGTTCGCGGGCGTGGCCCGGCAGTCGCGGATCCTCGCGGTGCGCGGCACCGACGAGCGCGGCGCGGTCACGCCCGGCCGGGTGGCCGAGGGCATCGAGGCCGCCGTCGAGGGCGGTGCGAAGGTGGTGACCGTGTCGGCGGCGTTCAGCACCGACACGGCCGCGCTGCGGTCGGCGGTCAAGGCCGCCGCGAAGAAGGACGTACTGCTGGTGGCCGCCGCCGTGCCGGACGTGCCGACCGGTGGCGTGGGCGAGGACCCGCCGGCCCAGGACTTCTACCCGGCCGCCTCGGACGGTGTGCTGTCCGTCCTGGACGTGGACAAGAACGGCGACCGGCCGACCGGCGCGTACACCACCGGCAGCGCGCTGCTCGCCGCCCCCGGCGACGGGGTGGTCGGCATCGGCCCGGCGCGGGACGGCCACTACATCGGCTCGGGCGCCTCGCTGGCGGCCGGATTCGTGGCGGGCGCGGCGGCGCTGGTGCGCTCCGTCCACCCGGAGCTGACGGCCGCGCAGACCGCGAGCCTGCTGCGGTCCACCGCCTACCCGGCCGAGGTGCCCCGCGTCGACCCGTACGCCGCGGTCACCTCGGTGCTGGCCTCGGCCTCCGCCGCGCCCGACGTCCCGCGGGGCGGGGCCGCGCCGGTGAGCATGCCGGTGGACGAGGCGGCCGGGCCGTTGCGCCGGGCCCTGTGGCCGGCGGTGGGGGGTCTCGCCGTGGTGGTCGCGGTGGTCTGGCTGGCGATCATCATCCCCCGCGGACGACGCAACGGCTGGCGCCCGACGGCCCCGGGGACCCGGGGGACGCCGGGCTCCTGACCGGTGCCCCTGACCGGTGCCTCTGGCCGTCCCTGGGTGCCGCGGCCTTGGGCCCCGGGCCCTGACCATTGCCTCTGACCGACCCTGGGAGCCGCGTCCCCGGGCCCCTGACCCTTGACCAGTGCCCTGACCATCCCTGGGAGCCGCGACGCTGGGCCCCGAGCCCCGACCAGCTCCCCTGCCCATCCCTGAGACCCGGCCCCCTGACCAGTACCCCGGCCGTCCCTCGAAGCCGCGTCCCCGGGCCCCGAGCCCCTGACCAGTGCCCCAAACCGTCTACGGCGGCCGCAGCTCCCGGACCCCGAACCCTGCCTGCTGCCCCAGCCGTTCCCAGGGACCACGCCCCGGCCCCCAGGCCCCCCTCAGCCCCGAACAGCCGCGTCCCCACCCGCCGGGACGGGCCGGCGCCCCCGACCGGCGCACCAGCCCTTCCCTCTTCCCTGCCCCTCGGCCCGAACGACCCCGCCTCAGTCGCCGGACGAGGCGGAATCCGTGCCCGCTGCCAGCGGGGTCTGGATGAGGACCGGCTTGCGGCGGACGATGTGCAGGGCGCGGCCCGGCGGCAGGACGCGTGGCTTGACGTTGCCGAAGAGGTAGCCCTCGGACGGCGGGGCGGACATCAGCAGACCCGGGGTGTTGACCTCGTCCAGCCGCCGCAGGAGCTGGTCGCCGAGGCCGCGTCCGGCGCCGGTGGCGGAGCGCACCACGACCAGGTGCAGGCCCAGTTCGTGGCCGAGGGCGAGGTGGTCGAAGAGCGGGGCGAAGGGGTGGTCTATCACCGTGCCGCCGCCGACCATGTCGTAGTCGTCGACGAGGACGAACAGGCGGGGCCCGTTCCACCAGTCGGCGCCGCGCATCCGGGCCGGGGTGATCTCCGGGCCGGGCAGCCGGGTCTGCAGTGCCTTGGCGGAACCGCCGACCAGTTGCTTGAGGCCGTCGATGGAGACCGCGTGCCCCAGCCGGTACTCCTCCGGCACCGCCTCGACCAGGTCGCGGCGGTAGTCGACGACCAGGATGCGGGCCTCGGTGGGCGCGTAGCGGGCGACGATGGCGTCGGCGACCATCCGCAGCAGGTTGGTCTTGCCGCTCTCGGTGTCGCCCACGGCGATCAGGTGCGGGGTGCGGGAGAAGTCGTGCCAGACGGTGCCGAGGGTCTCCTCGTCCTGGCCGAGTGCCAGCTTGAGCGCGTTGCCCTGGCCGAGTTCCGGCGCGGGCAGTTCGGCCACGGGCAGCCGGTGCGGCAGCATCCGTACCTGCGGGGCGCGCGGCCCGCTCCAGGCCCCGGCGATCCGCTCGACCAGGTCGGCGACGCCCTCGCTGAGCGTCTCGGGGTCGGCCGAGCCGTCCGCGCGGGGCAGCGCGGACAGGAAGTGCAGCTTGGCGTCGACGGTGAGGCCGCGGCCGGGGGTGCGGGGCACGGCGGCGGCCTTGCGGATGTCCACCACGGAGTCCATCGTGTCGCCGAGCCGCAGCTCCAGCCGGGTGGCGGCCTGGTCCCGCACCGGCGCGGTCAGCTCCAGCCAGCGGGCGGTGGCGACGATGAGGTGGATGCCGTAGTTGAGGCCGCCGGTGGCGATCTGGTTGAACGTCGGGATGAACTGGTCGAAGTTCTGCCGGACCGCGGACCAGCCGTCGATCACCAGGAAGATGTCGCCGTGCGGCTCGTCGGGGAACTCCCCGGCGGCCCGGCGGCGCCGGTAGGTGGCCATCGAGTCGATGCCGTGGTCCAGGAAGAACTGCTCGCGCTGGGTGAGTACGGCGGTGACCTCGGCGACGGTGCGGCTGATCCGCTCGGTGTCCAGCCGGGCCGCGACGCCCGCGACGTGCGGCAGTCCGGTGAGCTGGGAGAGCGTGCCGCCGCCGAAGTCGAGGCAGTAGAACTGCACTTCGCGCGGGGTGTGGGTGAGGGCGAGGCCGAGGATGAGGCTGCGCAGCACGGTGGACTTGCCGCTCTGCGAGCCGCCCGCGACGGCGACGTGGCCGCCGGCCGCGCCGAGGTCGACGAGCAGCGGGTCGCGGCGCTGGTCGAAGGGCTTGTCGACCAGGCCGACCGGGACCCGCAGCTTGCCGGTGCCCTTCCAGCGGGGTGCGGTCAGGCCGCGCTCGGGGACCGTCTCCAGGCCGCCGAGCAGGACGTCCAGCGGGGCGGCGTCCTCCAGCGGCGGCAGCCACACCCGGTGGGCGGGGGGTCCGGCGTCGCGCAGCCGGTCCAGTGCCACCGACAGCAGGCTGGCGCTGTCCTCCGACTCCTCCGGCTCCGGTTCCAGGACGGCCGGGGCGGGGGCGCGGGGCACCACGTACCCGGCGGACCAGGGCACGACCTGGCTGGCCACCCGGGCCTGGGCGACGGCGCCGCCGCGGCGCCGGTAGGGGCCGGAGACGTAGGCGGCGCGGAACCGGGTGAGGGCCTCGACGCCGCTCTTGAGGTAGCCGCTGCCGGGCTGGGAGGGCAGTTCGTAGGCGTCGGGGACGCCGAGGACGCCGCGGGACTCCATGGCGGAGAAGGTGCGCAGGCCGACCCGGTAGGACAGGTGCGACTCCAGCTGGTGCATGCGGCCCTCGTCCAGGCGCTGCGAGGCGAGCAGCAGGTGTACGCCGAGGGAGCGGCCGAGCCGGCCGATCATCACGAACAGCTCCATGAACTCGCGGTGCGCGGCGAGCAGTTCGCTGAACTCGTCGACCACGACGAAGAGGCTGGGCAGCGGGGTGAGGTCGGCGCCGCCGGCCCGGGCCCGTTCGTAGTCCAGGGCGGAGGTGTAGTTGCCGGCCGCGCGCAGCAGTTCCTGGCGGCGCAGCAGTTCGCCGTGCAGGGCGTCCTGCATGCGCTCCACGAGGGCGGCCTCGTCGGCGAGGTTGGTGATGACGGCGCTGGTGTGCGGGAGTTCGTCCAGGCCGAGGAAGGTGGCGCCGCCCTTGAAGTCGACCAGGACGAAGTTGAGGGTCTCGGAGGAGTTGGTGAGGGCGAGGCCGAGTACCAGGGTGCGCAGCAGCTCGGACTTGCCGGAGCCGGTGGCGCCGATGAGCATGCCGTGCGGGCCCATGCCGCCCTGCGCGGACTCCTTGATGTCCAGTTCGACCGGGCGGCCGTCGGCGCCGACCGCGACCGGCACCCGCAGCCGGGCGGACCCGGTGTGCCGTCGCCACAGCGTGTCCGGTTCCAGGCGGTGCAGGTCGGGGATGCCGAGCAGGGTGGTCAGCTCCACGTCGGCCGAGAGCGGCTCGACCGCGTCGGCGGTGAGGCTCATCCGGTACGGGGAGATCAGCCGGGCCAGTGACTCGGCGGCGCGCGGGCCGACCCGGTCGGGGCGGCCGAGGGGGGTGGTCTGCTCCTTGCGGCTGCGGTCGGTGCGTACCAGGGCGACGGCGTCGGGGGCGACGTCGAGGCGCAGGGTGGTGCGGCCGGGGCGCCAGGTGAGGGTGGCGGACAGGTCGACGACGACGGCGTTGCGGAAGCCGGGACCGTCGAAGCGGTGGCCGGTGGGGACGGTGGCGCCGTCCACCACGACGATGACCAGCGGCTCGTCCCGGCCGGGTACGGCGTCCGGGTCGAAGGCGGGCCGCTCGGCGAACTCGCTGCCGAGCTGGTTCTCCAGGTCGGTGAAGGCGGAGGCGACCATCCGCAGCGGGCCGGCGCCGTCGGTCTCCTGCGGGTGCTGGTTGTGCGGCAGCCACTTCACCCACTCCCACTCGGCGCGGTGCTCGTCGTCCGCGCAGACCGCGATCCACACCTCCTCCGGCGGGTGGAAGACCGCCAGTTGGCACAGGGCGGCGCGGAGCATGTCGCGGCCCGCGTCGAGGTCGCCGCGCAGCAGCAGCCGGGACCAGGAGCGCAGGTAGAGGGCGATGGGCTGGCCGGGCACGGTGCTGTAGGCGCGGATGAAGCGGCGCAGGGCGTGCGCGCACAGTGGTTCCAGGTCCTCGACCGGCTTGCTGGAGACGGGGTTGAGGCGCAGGGCGAGCTGCTGGTCGCCGACGGCGACGCGGACCTCGCCGTAGTCGACGTCCTTGGGGCGGCGCTCCCACAGCCGGGTGGTGCGCACCATGGAGCGCAGCACCTGCGGTTCGGGATGGCGCCAGGCGAGGGCGAGTTGCTGCTCGACCACGGTGCGCTGGACGGTGCGCCGGCTCTGCGCGAGGTAGCGCAGGTAGTCGCGGCGCTCGCCGCGCAGCCGCTGCTTGCGGTCGCCGGCCTTGCGCATGTACTGGCCGACCAGCATCGCGACGACGGCCAGGCCCATGATGCCGAGCGCGATGTACATGAAGGCGCCGTACGCCGTTCCGCCCATGCGCAGGAACATCAGCATCATGGAGACCGACATCATGGCCATCGGCAGGTACGTCCACACCGCGGACGTGTCCGGCACGGTCTCCATCAGGGTCGGCGGTTCCTGAAGGGTCAACTCGCCGCTCGGCATGTCGGGTCCGCGGCGACGGGCCGGACGGCGGAACAGGACCACGCTCAACGCTGGGGCTCCTAACGGGTCATCGAGCACGCGGGGAGGGCTCCGGGACCGGCGGCCGGCCCCGCGCGAGGCGCGGGTTCGGCCGGTGATACGCCCCGAACGCTGCCGGGACTCCCCTTGACGACGACCTTGGGGAGTGACAGTAGTGTGCACCCCGTCAACTCCGTAAGTCCACGTCACCCCCTCCCCCACCTCTTGTCACAGCTTCACCGCACGACCATCTCGCCGCGCCCGCCCCCTCAGTGGTATGTCACCCAGCACACGCCACCCCCCGTCCCGACGCCCAGGAGACGTGAGCCCCGGTATGACCGACACCTCCGTGGCCGATCTGTGCCACCTGACCGTGCGCGCCCCGCGCCACACCATCGACCTCGCCGTGCCCTCCGACGTGCCGGTCGCCGACCTGTTGCCGACGGTGCTGCGGTACGCCGGCGAGGACGTCGAGGAGCACGGCCTCGAACACGACGGCTGGATACTCCAGCGGCTGGGCGGACCGCCGCTCGACGAGGAGGCCACGCTCGCCTCGCTCGGTCTGACCGACGGCGAGACCCTGCATCTGCGGCCGCACACCGAGGCGTTGCCGGAAGTTCGTCTGGACGACCTGGTGGACGGCATCGCGTCGGTCACCCGGGACCGGCTGCACGACTGGAGCGAGGCGGCGGCGCGGCATCTGCTGCGGGTCCTGATCACCGTGGCCGTGCTGGCCGGTCTGGCCCTGCTGGCCTGGCCGGGCGGCCCGGTGGCGCTGCGCGCGGGCGCGGCCTGTGTCACCGGGGCGCTGCTGCTGGCCGGCGCGGCCTCGGCGAGCCGGGCGGTGGGCGACGGCGCCACCGGCGCGGTGCTCGGGCTGCTGGCCTCCCCGGCGCTGGCGCTGGCGGGCTGGCTGGTGCCGGGCGGTGAGCTGAGCGGGCCGCAGGCCCACCAGGTGCTGGGTGCCCGGCTGTTGGCCGCGGCGGCGCCCTGGGCGGGCGGCGCGGTGCTGGCGCTGGCGGCCACCGCGGTGCGGGCGCCGCTGTTCCTGGCGTCGGCGCTGACGGCGTGCGCGGTGGCGGTGGGCGGCGGCGTGATGACCGTCTTCGATGTGCGGCCGGCCGGCGCGGCGGGCGTGGTGGCGATGCTGACGGTGCTGCTCGGCGGGCTGGTGCCGGCGCTGTCGTTCCGGTTCGCGGGCATGCGGATGCCGGCCCTGCCGACCAACGCCGGCCAGTTGCAGGAGGGCATCGACCCCTACCGGGGCGCCGACGTGGCGGTCCGTACCGAGCTGGCCGGCCAGTGGATGACCGCGCTGTACGGCGCGACGGGCGTGCTGGCGTCGGCCTGTCTGGTGGCGCTGGCCTACCGGCCGGACCTGCCGGCGCTGCTGTGCGCGCTGACGCTCTCGCTGCTGCTGCTCCTGCACGGCCGGGGGCTGGTCAACATCGCGCAGCGGCTGGTACTGGTGCTGCCCGGCGCCTGGGGTCTGCTGCTGCTGGCGGGCGGCTGGGGCCTGGACCTGCGGGGGGTGGACCGGGCGCTGCTGGTGGCGGGCCTGCTGGTGGTGGCGACGGTGCTGACGGTGGCGGTGTGGACGGTGCCCGGGCGGCGCCTGGTGCCGTACTGGGGCCGCGCGGCGGAGCTGCTGCACTCGCTGCTCGCGATCGCCCTGCTGCCGCTGACGCTCTGGCTGCTGGGCGTGTTCGGCGCCCTGCGCGGCTGGAACGGCTGACCGGCCCCGCGACGACCACGAACCACTCACCCGCCAGGAGGCAACCGTGCGGTCCAAGCGCGACCAGGTGCAAGCGCACACGTTCATGATGGGGCGGCTGACCTCGGGGATGCTGCTGGCCGACCCCGACGCCCCGGAGAGCCCGCTGGGCCGCACCACCCGCGGCGCCCTGATCGGCATCATCGTCGCCATCCTGGTCGCGGCCGGCGCCTTCGTCTACGGGCTGCTGCGGCCGGGCGGCAACGACGCGTGGCGCAGCGGCGACACGCTGATCGTCAACGAGGACACCGGCGCCCGCTACCTGTACACCGACGGCCGGCTGCGGCCGGTGCGCAACTACGCGTCGGCGATGCTGATCGGCGGCGCCGCCCTGGAGACCACCTCGGTGCGCACCGCGTCCCTGGAGGGCGTCCCGGTGGGCACGCCGGTGGGCATCGACGGCGCCCCGGACGCGGTGCCGGGCAGCGGCGACCTGGAGACCTCGGCCTGGCAGGTGTGCTCGACCGGCACCGGCGAGGCGACCACGGTGGTGCCGGGGGCGCCGGTGGCGACCCGCACGATCGGCGCGGGTTCGGGGCTGGTGGTGCGGGGTCCGGACGAGCGGACGTATCTGGTGTGGCAGGGCAGCCGGCTGGAACTGGACGAGGACTCGGGCGCGGCGGAGTCGCTGGGCTACGGCGCGGTGACCCCGCGCCCGGTGTCGGCGGCGTTCCTGGACGCCCTGGTGAGTGGTCCGGAACTGGCCACCGTCGAGGTCGCCGGCCGGGGTGCGGCGGGGCCGGAGCTGGCCGGGCGCGAGACGAAGGTCGGGCAGGTGTTCCGGGTGGCGGCGGGCTCCGGCAGCCAGGACTACGTGCTCCAGAAGGACGGGCTGCACGCCGTGACGGCCACCCAGTCGGTGCTGCTGCTGGGCGACCCGGACACCCGCGAGGACGCCTACGGCGGGGTGTCGCCGACGGCCGTCCCGATCGGCGTCTCCGATCTGCGGGCGCATCAGGCGCCGGGCACGGCGGGCACCGACCCGGCGGTGGCCGGGCTGCCGGACGCGCCGCCGAGCGCGGTGCGGCTGCCCGCCGAGCAGGCGGCGTGCACGCAGGTGGACCCCGACGGCGACACGGTGCGGGTGACGTCGGTGCGGGTCGAGCAGACGGCGCTGGCGCCGGTCGCCCAGGCCGATCCGGCGGCGGTGACGCCGGCCTGCGTGGCGGTGGACCAGGTGGTGACGCGCCCCGGGCACGGCACGCTGGTGCGGGTGCTCGGCGCGGCCGGCGCGGCGGTCGGCGACACCACGTTCCTGGTGGGCGACGACGGGGTGAAGTACCGCATCACGGACGCGGAGGCGCTGGCCGCGCTCGGCTACGACGACGCGTCGGCGGTGCGGGTGCCGTCCACCCTGCTGTCGCTGCTGCCCACCGGCCCCGACCTGGACACGGCCGCGGCGGCACAGTCCGAGGCGGCGGGTGCGGCGGGGGCGGGTGCGGCGGTCGGCGCGGCGGCGGCCGGCCAGTGCGCCGACGCCGGTGCCGAGGAGGGTCCTGGGGGCGACGCCGGGAAGGGCGCCGCGGCGGGGGCCGCGAAGGGGGCCGGGCCCGCGGGTCCGGCGGCGGCCGGGACGTCAAGGGCCGTGACGGGCAACTGACTTGCCGGCGGGGGTGACCTGGTCGGGTTCCGGCCAGGTTTCCCGCCGGTTAAGCGTCCACGAAGCTCTGATTCTTCGACCTCAGATCTTCCTCAGCTTGTTGTGTTTGCAACAAGCACCACTTTAGGCTCACGTTGCTCGAACAAGATCCGGCTTATGAAAGGTGGGACGATGGCGGGAGACGGCCAGCAGTCAAGCGAATCATCAACCCGGAACGGCATCCAGGCCCTTGAGTCGGCCTTCAGCGGCATCATGAAGATCCGCCAGGATGTCGACGGCACCAAGTCCGCCCTGGGCTCCGGCTACCAGGGCAGCGACGGCGGCCAGTACGGCCAGCTCCTCGCGCAGTGGGACGGCCAGTGCAACGTCATCCTCAAGAACCTCGAGGACGTCATCGACCGGCTGAACCAGAGCCTCGTCGAGCACAACAAGACCCAGGGTTCGTCGAACGACGCGATCAACCAGGCGTACAACGCCTCGCAGTCGGCCTTCGACCAGCTGGCCGGCTGACCGCCGGACCGGCCTCCCCCCACCCTCCGCATCGTGTGAAAGAGGCAGACCGTGGCAGACAACCTGAGCGACGGTTACATCTACGTCAGCTACAACCACATGTCGAACGCGGCGGACGACATGGTGATGCAGACCAAGGCGATCGCCCAGACCCTGTCCAATCTTGAGGCAGAGCTGAGCGAGCTGTCCAAGACCTGGTACGGAAACGACGCCGACACCTACCGCCAGAAGCAGGCCGCGTGGGACGCCGCGGTGCAGAACATGGAGACGCTGCTCACGTCGCACGCGGCGCTGCTGAACGACATCTCCGGCAACTACAAGTACAGCGAGAACTCGCTCAGCCAGATGTGGTCCGAGGTGACCATCGGCCGCTGAGCCGGCCCGCGTCCCCACCGCGCCGACCGGCTCCTCTCCGGTCGGCGCGGTACCGGTATCTCCCCGTACTGGCGCCGGGCCGCAACGCCCGGTCCGGCGCATTCCGCCAGCGGAGGCACTTCATGGCAGACCTGACCCATCTGGACTCAGAGGCGCTCAAGAATTTCAGGAACAACGATGTCGCGGACTTCATCGACGCCCTGCTGGAGATCCGCAAGGACAAGGCCGGCGTCCGGTCGCTGAAGAACCTGGTCGCGGAGACCGGCACGGGCTCGGCGTCGGGCGCCGCCAAGATCCTGCGGATCGGACTGATGGGCGGCGGCGACACCGAGGACCCGACCGGCGGCGGCGCGCTGGTCACGGCCTTGAAGACGCAGGCCACCAGCCTGGACGACATCTTCACCAGCCAGAAGACCCTGTTCGACGACATCGACGACGCGCTGGGGGAGACGATCACCACGCTGCTCAAGACGCAGGGTGACAGTCTCACCTCGATCGACGGCGAGAAGCTGATGGACATCTTCGACACCGTCGACGACGACATGAGCGGCACCGGCAGCGAAGACTGACGCGGGGCCGCGGCGGCTCCCGCCGGCCGCCCGGCCCGCGCCCGGCCCTCCCCCCGTCCCTTCCCTCCCCCCTCAGCAGCGGAGCTCAGCCCCATGGCCGACGGCACCAGCACCTCCGGTACCCCTACGTACGACCCCGACGACTACTTCGCCCAGGCCGTCACCAACTTCACCGGTTACACGATTCCGCCCCGGTCCTCCCTGTTCGACAGCCTGAGCAGTGACAGCGGGGACGACTTCTCCGACCTGAAGCTGTTCCGGATGGACATCAAGGGCGAGACCATGCGGGCGGTCCAGCCGGAGGACTACTCCGCCATCGGCGGCTACCAGCTCAACAACGGTGAGGACTACGACCTCGCCTTCTACGACGCCGGCGGGGACGGCGCGCACAACAGCGTGAGCCTGAAGAAGGCCCGGATCGTGATGATCGGCGTGTCCGTCGACTCCGACGGCCGGGCCACCCTGTGGGGGGACGGGCAGATCACCAGCGGTGGCGCGTTCGAGGGCTCGTACTCGCATGTGCAGTGGGACTCCGGGCCGATGGCGCAGTACATCTCCGGCAGCAAGCTGGCCCTGGACCATCTGCTGACGGGCCCGGACTACTCGACGAAGGGCTGGAGCTACAGCGGCCTGTCGGTCATCGACGACAACGCCGTGGAGCTGAAGTCCTTCGAGGACACCGGGCAGTCCTTCGACCGGGTGATGAGCTTCTTCCAGGCCCGCTCGGACGTCGTCAACCAGTGGATGACCTCGCTGGGCGAGGACCAGGCCGCGTGGAAGGGCAAGGCGGCCAGCCTCTTCTGGCATCTGCTGGACGAGCTGAAGACCAACTACGACGGCTACGTCTCCCAGTTGGGCGGCCGGGACTACGCCGCCAAGAACAGCACGCTGGGCGGCTATGTGCCGAAGTCGGAGCTGAGCGACGCGCTGGCGGCCGCGCAGAACGCGTTGAAGGAGGCGATCGGCGACCTCCAGACCGCGTGGACCAACTGGGCCAAGGACGGCAAGCACGACCCGCATTACCACGTCAAGCAGATCCTCGACAAGGTCGCCGAGTGGGTGGTCGACAACAACGTCCCCCACGTCCAGGTCGAGACGAACAGCTACTCGAGCCCGAGCGGCGGGGGCACGTACAAGAGTTACTCGACCACCGCGGAGTTCAAGCAGACCTCCGAGTACGGCGACCTCACCCAGCAGACCACCTGGACGAAGATCGCCGACGCCGCCGTCGAGAGCTGGTCGACCCACGCGGACGACATGCTGAAGCAGCCCGCCATCGACGCGCTCAGCAACGTGAAGAACGCCTGGGCCGACGTGCAGGACGCCTTCGACAAGGAAGTCACCAACAAGAACTCCGAGACGCTCGCCGAGGTCCTCGCGGAGGAGGAGGCCGACCTCGCCGAGGACGAGGCGAACGCGAACAGCGACGAGCTCAACGACTACCTCGACGATCTCAACGACAACATCAACACCCTCGGCGACGACTTCAACGACCTCAACGACGGACTGAACGACAGTCTGAACGACCTCGGGGACGGGTTCGAGGATCTCAACGACGGACTGAACGACAGTCTGAACGACCTCGGGGACGGGTTCGAGGATCTCAACGACGGGCTGAACGACAACCTCACCGATCTCAACGACGGGCTGAACGACAGCCTCAACGACCTCGGGGACGGGTTCACCAACCTCAACGACGGTCTGAACGACAGCCTGAGCGACCTCGGTGACGGCCTGGGCGACCTGGGCAGCGGCACCGACAACCTCAACAACCTCGGGCTCGACAGCAACGGCAACCCGATCACCGACGAGACGCTGAACGGGAGCACCGGTCCCGAGACGGCGAGCCTCTTGTCCGCGCTGAACGCGCCGACCACGGGCACCGGGCTGCCGACGACGACTTCGGACGACGACACGAAGACCGGCTCGTCGCTGCTGAACTCCCCCACCGGCGGCAGTACTCAGCTCAACGACGACGGCACCCTCACCACCACGTTCTCCGACGGCTCCACCCAGACCATCGACCCGAACACCGGCCTGGTCACCACCACCTCGCCGGACGGCGTCACCTCCACCTCGTCGCTCAACCCGGGGACCAGCCTGCTCAACCCGGACGGCTCGACCACCACCCTCAACGACGACGGCACGCTGACCACCACCTTCCCGGACGGCACGGAGCAGACGCTCGACCCGGCGACGGGCCAGGTCAGCACCCTGAACCCGGACGGCACCCTGACGGAGTCGACGCTGAACCCGTCCGACGGCTCCTTCACCACGCCGGACGGCTCCACCGCGCAGCTCAACGGCGACGGGACAGTGACGACCACCTTCCCGGACGGATCGACGGAGGTCCTGAACCCGGACACCGGCCAGATCACCGTCACCGACCCGTCCGGCAACATCACCACCGAACAGCTCAACCCCGGCGAATCGTTCACCAACCCCGACGGCTCGACCACCACCCTCAACGACGACGGCACCCTCACCACCGAATTCCCCGACGGCTCCACCCAGACCCTCAACCCCGACACCGGCCAGCTCACCACCACCGACGCCGCCGGAAACGTCACCACCAGCGACCTCAACCCGGCCGCGGACACCTTCACCACACCGGACGGCGGCACCTCGCAGCTCAACTCCGACGGCACCGTCTCCACCACCTTCCCGGACGGTTCGACGGAGGTCCTGAACCCGGACACCGGCCAGATCACCGTCACCGACCCGTCCGGCAACATCACCACCGAACAGCTCAACCCCGGCGAATCGTTCACCAACCCGGACGGCTCGACCACCACCCTCAACGACGACGGCACCCTCACCACCGATTTCCCCGACGGCTCCACCCAGACCCTCAACCCCGACACCGGCCAGCTCACCACCACCGACGCCGCCGGAAACGTCACCACCAGCGACCTCAACCCGGACTCGGGCACGTTCACCACGCCGGACGGCAGCACGGCGCAGCTCGACTCCGACGGCACCGTGCACACCCTCTTCGCGGACGGCTCCGAGACCTCACTGAACCCGGACACCGGCCAGATCACCGTCACCGACCCGTCCGGCAACATCACCACCGAACAACTCAACCCGGGCGAATCGTTCACCAACCCGGACGGCTCGACCACCACCCTCAACGACGACGGCACCCTCACCACCGATTTCCCCGACGGCTCCACCCAGACCCTCAACCCCGACACCGGCCAGCTCACCACCACCGACGCCGCCGGGCACACCACCACGACCGACCTCAACGGCGACGGCCTGTCGGCGTCCTCGATCGACACCAGCGGTCTGGACATCGACGGTCTCGACACCAGCGGCCTGGACACCGGTGACAGCACCAGCAGCGACCTGACCGGAACGAGCCTCGACTCGCCGTCGACGTCGGCCAGTACGGCCGGCCTCAACAGCGGCGGGCTGAGCGCGCTGACCTCGTCGGGCGGCGTGGACTCCTCCCTCGACGACTACTACGAGGACTACGACAGCACCCCGTACGACGGCGGCTCGCTGCGCTCGGGCAGCAGCGGCACCCTCGCCTCGCTGGCCGGCACCACCCAGCAGGCGGCGAGCGGTACGCCGCTCAACCCGATGGGCATGGGCGGCATGGGCGGGATGGGCGGCGGCATGCCCGGCATGGGCGGTGGCGGCGGTGGCCAGGGCGGCAACAGCGAGCGCACCCGCGCCGTCCTCACCGACCCGGCCGGCGGCAGCGCCCGGGGCGGCCGCGGGGCACGGGCGGCATCCGTCGACGAGGACGAGGACATCGTGTACACCCGGCCCACCACCTCCAGCTCGCCCTACCCGGTGGGCGGTCCCGGTGGTTCCGGCCAGGGCGGCACCTCGACGGAGAGCGGCGACCGGGCCCGGGAGGCGTGGCTCGCCGAGGACGACGACGTCTGGGGCACCGACGACGGCGGCGCGCCCGCGGTCATCGGGCGCTGAGCCGGTGAACGAGCGGGAGCGGGAGAAGGGGTTGATGACGCGGTGAACAGCGAGTCGATCGAGGAGCGGCTGGCCAAGGCGATGGCCGAACTGGAGGCGACCGAGGCCGCGGTGGCGCGTGCCGAGGGCGAACTGGCGCACGCGGAGGCAACGGTCCGCTCGGCGGACCGGGCGGTCGAGGTGACCGTCTCCGCACAGGGTGATCTGACCGCTCTGACCTTTCTGGACGACAAGTACCGTACGATGCCCGCAGGTCAGCTGGCCGCCAGCGTGCTGGACGCGGTGCAGGAGGCGCGGGCCCGGATGGCCCGGAGAGTCATGTCGACCTTCGAGCCTTTCACGAAGGCGAACCCACAGGCGCCCGAGCTGAACGGCTTCGACGTGGACTGGCACAAGATCTTCGGAGCCGGTGTGCTGGACGGCCCGAAGGGTGACCGGCGCCGCGGTGCCGGCCGGCTCCGTGACGAGATCAGCGAAGACCCGGAGGACTGAGGGACGATGACGGACAACGCGTACTTCGCCAACCCCGCCGCCCTGGCGTCCGGTACCCGGCAGATCCAGGCCATCAGCAACTTCGCCGTCGAGATGATCAACGAGTTCGTCTCGGACGTGTCGGCCACCGCCGACTGGTGCGGCGACGACGACAGTTACGCCAAGCAGATGATCCCGCAGGAGAAGAAGCAGCGGGAGGGCGCGACGTCGACCGGCAAGGCGCTGACGGAGGCCATCGTCGGCGTGGGCGACGGCACCCTCGCCAACCTGAAGAACATCGTGGGCACCCAGAACGGCAACCTCGAAGCCATCAACGACTCCCACATCGACACCAGCAACACCACCGGTGGCACCGGCGGCGGCAGGCACTGACGGACCGGACAGCGCCCGATGAGCATTCAGGTCTCGCCGCAGCTGAACAATCTGTTGTTCGTGCTGATCGGCGAGAAGATGCTGCAGGCCGACGAGGACAAGGCGTTCGCCAACGGCAAGCCCTACGGGCGGCTGTCGCGGCGGGTGCGGGACCTGTCGGACCTGATCGAGCAGACCGCGGGCGGGGTCGGGCGCTCGCTGCCGCCGCAGGTCGGCAACCAGTATGTGCGGGCCATGCACCTGTTCCTGGACAACGGCGGCTCGAACTACCTGAAGGACTTCTCCGACCAGCTCGATGACCTGGAGAAGGCCCGCACGCAGTCCTCCATGGACATCATGGAGGCGAAGTGGCAGATCATCGCCGAGCTGATCCGGCTGCTGGTCGAGCTGGCCATCATCATGGCGCTGTCCATCTTCACCGGCGGGTCGGCGGCCAGCCAGGCGGCGGTGGCCAAGGCGCGCAGCCGGGTGGCGATCCTGACGCTGCTGGACTGGCTGATGAAGCGCACGCATCTGCTGCCGACGCTCACGGAGGCGATCGAAGAGGCGTTCATGACGTTCGCGGTGCGTCTGGCGATGATGCTGGGGGCGCCCAAGGGGCGCCGGCCGGACGGCTTCGACTGGTCGCAGATCGTGCAGGACGGTGTCTTCGGCGCGTTCACCGG
>NZ_JBFAAP010000016.1:0-159853 GCF_040639815.1 Streptomyces sp. NPDC023723 | reverse complement strand
CTGGGCGAGATGGCCACCGCGGCCATCTTCCACTTCCCCACCGACGGACCGATGACGTTCCTGGGCGGCGGACTGAGCGCGGTCAGCGAACGCCATCTGGAACAGGGCGCGGCGGCCTTCGGCAACAAGTTCAACCTCAACACACCGCCGACGGTGAACTCGGTGGCACCGCCGGACACCTCGGACAGCGGTGACTCCTCGCCGCAGGAGACACCCTCGGGCGGCGGCGGCACCGGGCCCGGCACGCCCGGACCGGGCCCGGTGACCTCCTCCGCGTCGCCCACAGGCACGTCCGGCACGGGCAGCACCGACCGGCCCCCGACCCAGTCCACCGACCTGGACCTCGGCCTGACCGGCGACGGCATC
Organism: Streptomyces sp. NPDC023723; assembly: GCF_040639815.1. NCBI lineage: Bacteria > Bacillati > Actinomycetota > Actinomycetes > Kitasatosporales > Streptomycetaceae > Streptomyces > Streptomyces sp. NPDC023723. The sequence goes on along the minus strand of NZ_JBFAAP010000016.1, from coordinate 159,487 downwards.
AACGGCAACGGCCCGCTGGACGTCGACTTGGCCGACGTGGACATCGACGGTCCCGACATCACGACGAGCGGCCCCGACCTCGCTGCGGGCGGCTCCTCCCCGGGGCCGGGCGGCGTCCGCACCCAGGGTGCGACCACGACCGACGGCCCGGTGTCACAGACGGGCCCGACGACGTCCGGAAACACCCGGACGTCCGCAACGCCCGACGTGAACACCGTCTCCGGGGACAGCACGGGGATGGACGGGAACACGGCCACCAGCGGGAACACGGAACCGGGCCGCGACTCAACCAGCGACCCAATCGGCGATCCAACCACCGCCGGAAACACTGTGCCCGGCGCAAACACCACCACCGGTGGGACGAACCCCGGCCCAAACACCGCCACCGGCAACACGCCCCGCCCCGGCGCCACGACGTCCCAGCCGCAGGGCGAGGGCGACGTCCAGGACGCCGACACGACTCAACAGCAGCCCTCGTCCGCGACGTCCGACAACGACACCCCCACGCCCGGCGGCACCGACACCGGCACCGGCACCCCGGTCACCACCACCCCGGCCCCACTGCCCTCCCCCACCTCCGGGCCGACCGGCACGACGACCACCGGCAGTCCCAGCCCGGCCTCCTCCTCCCCCGCTCCGTCCACCGGCACCCCGTCGCGCACGCCGACCCCGGGCCAGCAGGACGACACGGCCTCCCCCACGCCCCCGGCATCGCCCCCCGCCACGGAGACAGACCCCGCGGCCTCCGCGAACCCCGACGCCGCCGACACCGACACCGACACCAGTACCGACACCGACACCGACACCGACACCGACATACCCCTGGACGACGGTCAACGTCGGTTCATCGCGACTCAGGTGACCGCCGCCGATGTCCCTGAGGGCCTGCCGGGGTCAACCTCCGACGCGTCGGTCACCGTCCAGGATCTCGACCGTGCCGGCGTTCCGCTCACCTCCGAGCAGCAGGTGCGGTCCGTGCTCAGCGGTGGCTCGTTGTCCCTGGACCTCGGTGACCTGCCCGTCGTCGACCAGGTGAAGGTGCTGATGGCCGGGTCCGGCCCCTGGCCCGCGTCCCTCGACGCCGTGGCCGCCAACGCCACCCTGCGTCTGTGGCAGGACGCTCACGCGGACTTCGCCCGGACCGGACCGGCCGGCGCGGACGCACCCGGCGCGCGCCGCGACTGGGACACCGCGGTCGACCTCGTACTGCCGGCCCAGTCGCACCCGGTGCTCGCCGATCCCCGGTACGCGGACGAACCGTACCGGGACGCCGTACGGCAGGTCGCCGAACTGCTGGCGGACGGGGGCGGACTCGACGCCGCGGCCGGTCTCGCCGATCAGCTGCGGGAGGGGCTGGGACTGCCGGACCGGGCGGGTGAGGAACTGCCCCGGACGCACGGAGCGCCCGAGCCCGTCTCCACCACGAGCAGCGCCGGGACACACCTCCCGGTCACCACCGGCGCGGCGTCCGCGGCTCCCACCGGCCTGGACCTGACTCCCGTCGCGGACTCGGCTGCGCCGCAGTCGCCCACGAGCTCCCTCGGCTCCGCCGCCATGGATCTCGACACTCCCGAGCCCGAGGACCAGCACCCGGTCCACGCCGCGGAGCCTGGGCCCGGCCCCTCCACCGCGCGACGGCCCGACCCCGTGCACTCCGCCGAACTCGCCCGCGTCTTCGGGGCCGGCATCACCAGCAACCCCCTGCACGCCTCCCTCCTGGACGCCGCCGGCCGGCTCGACGCGCTGCGGCAGGCCGGCCCCGGCCCCGCGCCCGGCCCCGGGCCCCTCGATCTCGACGCCGTCGCACGGCAGGTGCTGCTCCTCGAACCGGGCACCCCCGTCACTCACGACCACCACGGCGACCTCTTCCGGATCGCGCTGGACCCGGCGACGGAACAGGCCCCCACGCTCGCCGCGCTGGCCGCCTTCGGGCTCGCTCTCCGGGGCGGTCTGGGCACGCCCAACGCGCTCACCGGGGCGGACGGCACTCCGTACGGGCGGGTGTGGACCGGTGCCCCCGACGCCGGCCACGGGCTGGACATCGACCCCGACACCACGACCGTGAAGGTGCGCCGTGCCGACGGGCAGGAGGAGGAGAGCACACCGCGCCCCGCCCCCTGGAGTCCGCGGTCGGGACAGCCGCGGCCCTACGTCGTCATGGCGTCGGGCAACTCGCACGCGATCCTGGTCCGCACCAAGGACGGCACCCGGGTCTCCGCGCCGCCGGCCGTCCTCGCCGAACTGCTCGCGCTGGACCCGGTGCTGTCGTCCCTGCCGCCTGAGGTCCCCGTCCTGCTGGTGGTGCCCTACGCCGGTGGCCGGCAGCTGGAGCTGCCGCGCGCGCTCGCCGACCGGCTCGGGCGCGAGGTGTGGTCCACGAGCGGTCAGCCGGTCCTGGGCCGCCGGGACGGGGCCGCCCGGGTTCCGCTGTCCCTCCAGGACCGGCCCGGCGTGCCCCGGGGCGACTGGATCCGCAGCCGGCCCGGTGAGGTGGTGCCGGAGGACCGCGACGACGTTCCGCAGTGGGAGCGCCGCGTGATCAGCCACACCATCGTCGCCGACGAGAGCGGCAATCCGCAGCTCGGCCGGATGGCCTTCAACCCGTCCGAACTGGCCGGCGTGCGCGAGTTCCGGGCCCGCAACGTCCACCGGATCACCGGTTTCGCCCGGCGGCACCCCGGCGCCCTGGGGGTGACCTCGCAGACGCCGCTGACCGTGGGGGCGGGCCCCGACGAGCAGGTCTACCACCTGATCATGCACGCCTCGCCGCACACCGTCTCCGTCCCGCAGGAGGACGGCAGCACCTACCACGCGTCCGGCGAGGAACTCACCCGCTGGCTCTCCCGCCGGCCGAGCGTACGGCGCCTGCGCGAGTCGGACTGGATCTACCTCGACGCCTGCTGGACCGGCGGAAGTTACCAGCGCGGCGGGACCGGGAGCGCCGGCGACCTGGCCGGCCGCCCGCAGCCGGCCGCCGACCCGCTCGCGGACATCCCCACCGCCCAGACCGTGGCCAACGGCACTCGCAAGCGGGTCCGGGCGGTCGACCGTCCCGCCGGACACCACAACGACCCGGGCGACACCTCGCACTTCTGGCTGGAGGCGTACACCGACGCGCGCGGGAGGGGCGGGCAGGTGCGGGAGTTCCGGCCCGAGCCGTCCGACGGCGAACTCGCCGCCCACGCCCGGACCGCGGGTCTGCACACCGGCCCGGAGCCGGTGCCCGCCGAGACCACCGCGCGGACCCTGCGACTGGTGCGCGCCCTGCGCCTGGCCCTGGGCCCCGGCATCGACGACGACCCCTCCTACGGCGATCTGCTGCGCGGCATCGGCGCGTTGGAGACGATGCGGCAGGCCGACCCGGCCCTGGCCGGCACCGGGCCCTTCACCATGGATCTCTTCCAGCGGCTGGCCTTCGCGCAGCTGCGGGACCACGGTGGCGGCCCGGGCCCGGTGGACGCCACCGCCTTCCGGGGCCTGCTGGCCCGGGCGGCCGCCGCGCCGGCCGGCACCCCGCTGAGCCGGTTCGCGCGCGTGCCCCATCTCGTCGGGGTGGCCCAGCAGACCCGGAACCTCGCGGACCTGCCGGCGACGACCCGAAGGGTGCTCCGCCTGGACGCCGCCGAACCGGTCGGTGAGGCGGAGGTGGCCCGGCTGTACTGGGCGCAGGTGAAGGCCGTCGAGTGGCTCAACGGGCTGGGCGACGTGGCCGGCACCGCGGCCCGGGTGCTGCATCTGCCCGCGCCCGACGCCGGGCGCCGGGCCGAGCTGGGCCGGCTCGCCACCCGGGCGATCGCCGTCGGACGGGACCCGTCCGATCCGGTGGAGCTGGCCGCCTTCCATCTGGAGGAGCTGGGCGCCTTCGCGGCGGAGACCCTGCTGCCGGGGACCGACGGGCGGCCGGCCGGCCGCAACTGGGTCTCCCCGGTGCCGGGCGCGCCCCTGGACGGTTCGGTCCTCGGCATCACCACACCCCAGCCGGACGGCACCCACCGGCGTACCGGCACCCAGGCGGCTCCCTGGGCCGGGCGCGGCCGGGGCCCGGCCTACGTCGTCGCGGCGGCCGACGCCGGGCCCGGCCGGGTCGCGATCACCCTGCCCGGCGGCCGGCGGCTCGCCGTGCCGTACGCGGAGTTCGCCGAACTGGTCGCCCGGGACCCCGAGCTGACCGGCCGGAACCTGTGGAACACCGACGTCGTCCTGGCCGTCCCGCACGCGGGTACCGAGGCGTTGCCGCAGGCCGGTGTCCCACAGCCGCAGCCCCTGCGGCTGGCGGTCGCCTCGGCCACCGCCCGGTCCGTCTGGGCGCCCGGGGGCGCGGCGGGCCTCGGGCGCCAGGGGACCACGGGACCGCTCACCGTGGGCGCGGACCTGAACGCCGCCTGGAGCCGCACGCATCCCAGGGACCTGTTCCTGCCCCGGCCCCCGGCACCCGCCCCCGCGTCGGTACCGGCCGGCTCCGCGCAGCCGACCACGACCGCCACGGCCCCCGCCACGACCCCCACCGCGGACGCCCGGCCGACCGCGACGCCGCCCCCGCCGACAACACTGACCCCGACCGCGACACTGACGCCGACCGCCGCCGGCGAGGACTCCGCCGGCGGGACCGACGGGCGCGGCACGACCACCACCGCACCCGCCGCCCGCAAGAACGCCACCACGGCGGGGTCCCGGGCTCCCCTGGCGACCATCCCGGAGGACGGTCCGCCGCCCGGGCCGCCGGACCTCCCCGCGCCCCTCGGCCCGCCCGCACCACCGGTCCGGCCCCGCGGCGCGAACCGGCTCGGCTGGGTCGGCCGCGACCTCGACCTGCGCCGTCCGCCGCGCGTCGACCGCGACCTGCCTCCCGCGCCGGTGGACGGCGGCGGGCCGGTGCGGTTCTCCGACGGCTCCCGGCTGCCGGCGTACATGGGCGGTGTCGCCGCGCTGTACCCGGGCCTCGCACCCGAACTGCTCCAGCGGTCCTACGCGCTCGGCCAGAGCGACAGTGTGCTGCGCGGCACCGATCAGGTCGCGGCGGAGATCACCGGGCAGCTGGGCCGGGCCGGGGTGCGTCCCGGTGCGCCCGACAAGCGGTGGGGCGGGTTCGGGCGGAGCCTGGAGGAGGACCTCCGGCGGAGGCTGCGGGAGCGTCCGCAGGGCTTCTTCGGCGACGGCCAGCAGTTCACCTACCGGACCGCGAACGGCCGTACCCGCGTGCTCCGGGTGACGGCCCGCCCGTACGGCAGGTGGGACCGGTTCGCCTTCGGCTTCGCCAACCCGGTCAAGGTCGACACGATGGCGCGCACCACGACCACGACCGGTCGCACCGCCGTCAACAGCACCTCCACCTCGCTGGTGCCGACAGTCCCACTGGGCCCCGCCAAGTTCAAGTACACGGTGTGGGGCCGGGTCTTCTTCCGCAAGCACTGGGGCAAACAGATCCAGTACGGTCTTCAGGACCAGACCATGAACCAGAACGAGACCCGCACCACCGACGGCTCGCACGCCCATCTCGACGACGTCTGGTACGACATCGAGGTCACCGACCGGCTGGGCCGGCCCGTCGACGCGGCCGACCGGAGTCTGACGGCGGGCAGCCGGGGCGGGGTGGCGTTCGGCTTCGCGGTCCGCGCGGGGCTGATGGCCCGGCTCGCCGACAGCCTCACCCAGGACAAGCCGCCCGCCGACCGGCTGCCGCGGCACATGGACCTGGGCGGCCGGCCCGCCTACCGGCTGGTCACCACCGAGGCGTTCGGCCCCATGGCGCACGTGCGGGACTGGGCGCTCCAGCGGCTCGGCGTCGCGTCGGACAGCCTGGCCGGCGCGCAGCTGACCGACTTCTTCTCCACCGACGGCTTCCAGCGCATGAGCCGGGTGCAGAACGCCGGCCGCACCACCACCCCGCCGCTGTTCCGTGATTCCGCGGGCTCCGCGCCGCTCGGCGTGTTCACCGTGGAGGTGCGGTCCGGTGCGGCGCAGCTCATCAGCGAGACCACGGCGGCGGAGCTGCGCGACATCACCCAGGCCACGGTCCGCAACGAGCGGGTCGTCGGCCACAGCAAGAGCACCGAGGCCGGCGGCGCGCTCGGCCCGTCCTTCCAGTTCTTCGGCACCGGGCACGGCAAGTTCGACCTGCGGATGCTGCTCGGCGGCAACATCCGCTACGGCAGTTCCCGCGGCCGTACCGGCACCACCGGCGGCACCGGTGCCATCAAGACGTCCGGGCAGGCCAAGGGCGACCCCACCGGTCTGTACTTCGTCCAGAAGACGGTCACCGTGACCGCGCCGCCCGACACCAAGGCGCCGCTGCCCGACCAGCACGGCGACGGGGCCGGCCGGCCGGGCAAGCTGCGCAAGAACCCGCCCGCGCGGTGGAGCGCCGCGCCGCACACCCGGACCTTCCACACCTGGGCCGTGGAGCGGATGACCCGCACCGAGGCCCGCCGGCTGGCCGGCCTCGACCGGGGGGTCACCCGCGACACCGAGCCCGCCGTGCCGCCGTACCTGGCCGCGGACCGGCCGACGACCCTCGGCATGGCGCGCCCGGAGGAGTTCACCTTCGACGACGGCGCCTTCACCCGGACCGTCGGCGGTGCGCGGCGCAGTTTCCCCGAGCACTTCGCGGAACAGGTGCTGACGCAGGTCGCCCGCGCCTACCCGGACCTCGTCGCCCCGCTTGCCGAACTCAACCCGGACAACCCGCGCTGGCGGGGTCCGGACCATTTCCAGATCGTGCTGAACAACACCCTGGAGGTACTGAACACGCTCAACCACCACGGTATGGCGGGCAACCTGGAGGCGATGATGACCACCGGGCTGCGGATCCCGCTGGTCGAGTCCGGCCGGATCGGACGCGGACTGCGGTACGTGTGGATCGACGCGGAGCTGACCGGGCGGCGCTACGAGGGCCGGCAGAAGGACCTGCGGCTGCGGTTCAGCGCGCCCGGCAGCGAGAACCTGGGCGGCCGGCAGAGCGGTGGCCGCGGTCTGCACGCCGGCTTCGAGGGACTGCTCTCGCTGCGCGACTCCCGCACCGACGACATCGGCGGCCCGTCCCAGGCGGGCACCGGCAGCGCGGGCGTACGGTACGGCGTCCGCAGCGACTCGGACAGCGGATACGGGCCGAGCGTGACGCACGAGGCGATGGCCATCGGCACCAAGGGCGCCGACCTGTACAGCTACCGGCTCACCCTGACCGCGCGGCGCGGTGGCTTCTGGCGGTTCCGCAGCCTGCTGCGCGGTGTCCTCTTCCTCAACCTGCTCGGCACCCAGCCCTTCGTCTTCCGCGAGCGGGAGACCGATCTGCTCGGCGGTGCGGGCACCACATCGGCCGGCACCGCGCCGGACGGCACCGCGCCGGACGCGGTGCCGCCCGGCGCGGCGGTGGTCGGCCGGGTGCTGCTGAGCATCCCGGTGGAACACGTTCCCACCCGCGGCGCCGGCCGGGCCCCCGGCCCGCTGCACGGTGTTCCGCTGCCCGTCCCGCGCCGGTCCGCCCGCGATCTGGCGCTGACCACCCGCACCCTGTTCGACCAGGCGGCCCGCCGCCACACCCCGGACCACCACAAGCACCCGTTCCTGACGCTCACCGTCACCTCGCACCCCGGGCTCGCCGCTGCCGCCGAGCAGGTGCTGAAGGAGGCGTCCGGCGGGTCGTGGCTGCTGACCCAGCAGGGCGCCCCCGCGCACGACGCCGCGATGCGGGCCTTCCAGAGCCAGTACCTCACCGCCAACTTCGACCAGACCTCCGCCGCCACCGGCTGGCGGAGCTCGGGGCTGTGGGCGAAGGCGCCCTACCTCAACCGCTCCTCGGTACTGGCCCACCGCACCAAGGTCGTGCCCGGCACCCTGACCGCGCTGACCGGCCCGGTCGGCGTCGACACCGAGACCACCCTCGGCGGCGCCACCCAGGCCGCCGGCCGGAACAGCCGCACCAGCACCCTGTTCGTCGGCGGCCAGCTGGTCTTCCTCAAGTCCCACGCCACCGGCCCGGGAGTGACGGGCAGTTACGGTGTCGTGGTCAGCCCCTACCGTCTCGACCGCTCCCGGGCCCGGCAGGTCTCCCGGATCGCCCTCGCCGAGATCAACCGCAAGGACTTCAACCGCCAGGTCCTGGTGACCGGCGACGTCCAGCACGAGATCGCGGCGGCCTCCACCACGGTCGGCCGCGCTGCCACCGGCCTGCGGCACCTGCCGCGCCGGCTGGCCGGTGCCGCGGGCCGGCGGGTGCTGGTCAACGACGGCTGGACGGCGCACATCCCGGAGAAGAGCGCCTACCGGCTGGGGCTGCTCAGCGACCGCTGGGGCGATGTGCCGCGCTACACCCGGCGCACCTGGTCGCCGCAGCCGTGGCTGCTGGACAACCCGTTCGGCGGTTTCACCGTCAACTCCCTCAACACCGCGCCGGTCCTGCGGGACTTCGACCGCCGGCTGCGTCCCCTCGGGCTGTCCAAGGCCGACCGGGACACCGTGCACCGGCTGGTCTCCGACCGGGTGGTGCGCGCGCTGGGCAAGGAGATGACCGGCTCCGGCGTGTCGGTGCCCGCGGAGATCGGCCGCTGGGGCTCGGACACGGTACGGACCTGGGTCGGTGACCGGCAGGTCGCGGTGCGGGCGGAGCTGATCCCCGTCAAGGTGCCGCGGTCCGCGGTCAGCGACGGCGACCGGCCCGGGTTCGCCGGTCTGGGACACAGCGTCGAACTGGAGGAACACCGGCAGGCCGTGGAGACGGTGGCCGAGATGCGCGGCCGGGCCTCCGGCGCGAGCGTCGGCACGACGGTCACCGAGGGGGTGCACACCGGGAACTCGGTGGCCCGGGCGGCCGGCCCCAGTTACTCCGAGGTCGGCGCCACCCAGCAGAGCGTGTCGCAGACCCGCTCCGAGGGCAGCGTGCGGATCGCCACCGCCACGACCACCCAGGCGCACGGCGAGTACGTCACGCGTTACCGGCTCCGGCTGAGCCTGGACATCACGGACACCGGCACCCCCGCGGGACCCGACGGCACCGGCCGCGACGCTGGTGGCGGGACCTTCGGCGCCCTCGGGCGCCGCACCGGGCGGTGGTGGCGGAAGGTCATCGGCCGGTCGCGGCTGACCGTCGACGCCGAGGGCGACGTCGGGGAGCTGATCGAGCACTACCCCCTGAGCCTCATGCGCCCCGACCCCGCCTCCCCGGGACCGGCCGACGGCGCCGAGCCGGCCCCGGACCCGCTCGCCCCGCCGGAACTGCCGCCGCCCGGCGCGCCCCGCAAGGTCGCCGTGCCCCGCACCATGGGCGCCGGGGGCTGGCGCGACGTACGGCACCCGGGCGACGGCAGCACGAAGCCGTTCACCTTGCCGGAGGACGGGTTCAAGGTCCGCCGGATCGTCGGTCTGAAGCAACTGCGCGATGCCAACACGCTCGCGCTGGCGTCGGCGTACGACACCGGCCTGGACCTGCCCGAGCACGGCACACCGAGCGCCGAGCTGCTGGCCCGGGCGGCGGACACCCCGCTGACCCGGGCCGGCACCGGCGCGGCGCAGAACCTGGAGGACGGTACGGGCAACGGAGCCCTCAGCGCCTTCTACGACCACACCCTCGACGCCGACGGCTATCGCATACCGGGTCTGACCGACCGGGGCTTCTTCGGCGGCGCCGACGGCGACCTGGCGATGTACTCCAAGCCGGACCTCGGACGGGCCCAGTTGCTGGCCGTCGCCGACGGCATGAAGCACGAGGCCCCCAAACGGGACACGCAGGGCGGTGGCATGTCGGCCGCCCGCGTCGGCACCACCGAGTCCTCGCTGGGCGGCGGCCCCCTCACCTCCTCCCAGACCACCGGCACCAACCAGATGGGCGCCACCGGCCCCGGCGACTCCGCCACCGACTCCGACGCCCTCGCCCAGCAGGGCGACCGGCTCGGTTCGGTCAACGTCAAGCCGAACACGACCCGTTCGTTCCTCTTCGCCGTGCCCACCACCTGGCTGAGCGTGGCCGGCGTGCATCACCACGTCCGGGACAGCCGGGTGGCGCGGGCCGTGCGCAGCCCGTTCGGCAATCCGCAGCGGGGACCGCAGGCGATGGAGACCGAGACCACGGTGCTGGCCTGGGTGCGCGAGGACGTGGCCCGGGACCTCGGGCTGATCGACGACACCGGTTTCCCGCCCAAGGTCGCCAAGGCGTGGGACGCGGTCACCAAGGCCGACAAGGAGTGGACGGCCGCCGACAAGAAGTACTGGGACCGGCGGCGCGCCGAGGGGCCCGTGCGGGAGGCCGCGCTGGCCGGGGCGGAACGCGCGCTGGCCGCGCTCGCCGCCCGTGACGCCGACAGCCTGCCCGAGATCGCCGCGGCCCGCGCCGCGCTGCGGCAAATCACCGACGAGGCCGCCGCGGCCGAACCGGAGCACGACGGCTGGGCCCGGCTCCAGGACGAGCAGCGGGAGCGGGCCGCCGCACGGTTGGACGGCCTGGTGCGGGCGGCCGCCGATGAGGTGTCGGCGGCCCGCGCGGCCCGGGACGCCGCCCAGCGGCGACTGGACGAACTGGGCGAGGAACTGCGGGATCTGCGCACCGCGGCCGAGGCGCTCGCCGACGAGTACGCCCGGGTCCGTGAGGGAGCCGACCGGCTCACCCGCTGGCACCAGCTGCACGCCACCGAGGCCGGCCGCCGCACCCTCGGCAGCACCCCGGAACCGTCCGAGGTCACCTTCACCCCGCCGGCCCCGGACGGGAAGAAGGACGGGAAGAAGGACGGGAAGGGCACCGACAGTACGAAGGACGACAGCAAGAAAAAGGACGACGGGAAGAAGGACGACGGGAAGAAGGGGGGCGCAAAGGACAGCGAGGGGAAGAGCGGCGACGGGAAGGACGGCCGGAAGGGGGACGACGGCAAGGAGAGGACGAAGGTCGGCGGCGACGGTCCGCAGGGACGGCCCGCGCACGCCGGACCGCCGTGGCGCCCCGGCGATCCCGACTCCGCCGTGACCTTCGACGCCGACTCCGACCACCGCACCCTGACCGCGACCGGGCTCGACAGCCGCACCCGCACCTACGACCTGCGGCGGCCGGACGGCGACGGCAACGGCTTCTACGCCGCCCTGGCCCACGCCCTCGGCGGCAACCGGCAGCCGGACCGGCTGGCGAGCCAGATCTCGGCGAGCCGCGCGCTCCCCGCCGACGCGCCCCTCGACCCCGGGGCGACCTTCCGCCTGCGCGAGCTGGAACTCAGGGCCTCGCTGGCGGGTCCGCGCAACGCCGCCAAGCGGGCCGCCGTCGAGGCGGCGGGGGGACGCCTGCCCGACGCCGTACGCGACGCCCTCACCCCGTTCCAGCGGGAACGGCTGGTCCGGCTGCACCTGCGCCGGGGCCGGCACTGGGACAGCGCCACCGCCGACCTCGCGGCGTCCACCACCGCGCGCACGCTCGGCGTGAACCTGACGGTGGTCGGCGAGGACGGCTCCCACCGGCGCTTCCCCGCCGGTCCCGAGGTGCCGGCGCCACCGGAGGCGACGCTGTACCGGCAGGGGGACAGCTATCTGGCCGCCCTGCCCCGCCCCCTCGACCCGGCCTCCGGCCGGCCACCGGTCCTGCCGGAGACTTCCCCTGCCGCGCCACCGAAGAAGCTCCCGGCCGCCCCGCAGGAACCGTCTCCGCCCCCACTTGAGAAGACACCACCGAAGGAGACACCGCTGAAGGAGGCACCGCTGAAGGTGCCCGCCCCCGGCAGCACCGGGACCGGCACCAGGGCGGGCGGCACGGCCGAGGCGCGGGCCCCGCTCACCGGAGCGCGCGTCACCGCCGGTGACCGTTCCTTCTTGCTGCGGGAAGTGCCCGCCGACGGCGACTGCCTGATGCACGCGGTGCTCGGCGGCCTGGCGTCGCAGGCGCCCGCCTCGCCCGCGGCCGGTCTGACGGTACGGCAGCTGCGCGACCGGCTGGTGCGCTGGTACACCGGCGCCTCGGCCGCCGGGCTGCGCGCCCAGCACGCCCAGCGGGACCCGCTGGAGACCCTGGTCCAGGATCTCTTCCCGGACCTCGACAGCCTGCTGGGCATCCTCGGTCAGAGCCGCCCGCCGGATCTCACCCAGCGGCAACGCGAGCGGGTCGACGCGCAGTTGGCGCAGGCCGCGCGGCGCCGTCGGCTGCTCGCCCTGGCGGACCGGCCGGAGGACCGGGAGCTGCTGGCCGACCTGCCGGGCGACGCCGTCCGGGCCGTGCTGCCGGCGCCCACCGCGCAGGAGGCGGCGGCGCCCGCGGACCGGCGGCTCGAACAGCGCCTGGTCGCACGGGAGCAGGCCGACACCCTGCGCACCCGGCTCATGGACGTGCTGCGCACGCCCGGTCCGGACCCCGTGGCCGACGCCCTGTGGCGGCGCGTGCGCAGCAGGCCGCTCGGCCAGGTCGGCGCCCGCGGCATCCCGTACGGCCGGGGAGAGTTCCTCGCTCTCGGCCACGACGCCCTCGTCGCACGCGCGCTGGCCGCGCCGGACCTGTGGCACACGCCGTTCTACGACGAGGTTCCGCTGCTGGTGGCCCGCGCGCTCGGCGTCGACCTGATCGTCGTCGAGCCCGACGGCACCGGCGGCTTCGGCACGCGCTCGCTGGATCCGGCGGCCACCGGGCCCGCCGTCCACGTCCACTACAACGGCACGGACCACTACCGGTCGCTGGACCCGGACGGCACGCCCCCGCAGCCCTCCCCCGCCGCACCCGCCCCGGCGCCCCCGGCCCCGCCGCAGGCGCCGCCCGCGCCGGGCCCCGACCGGGACGACCGCGACTGGCTGGCGGGGCTGGCCCGGCGGCACGGGGCGAGCGAGGCGTACGTGCGCCGGCTCACCGAGGGGCTGTCCGCTCCGCTGCTCGCCCGGCTGCGGGCCCAGGACCTCGAACGGGACGGCGACTTCGGCGACCCGGTGCAGCCCAAGCGGGTGAAGGACGAGGAACGGGACGACCAGGGTGACGTACGCGTCAATCCGCTGTGGACACCGCTGGACGAGATCGATCCCGACCTGCTCCTGACGGGCGACCGGGACGCCGTGTGGCTCTACACGGTCACCCCGGACGGCCGGGTCCTGGTGGGCAGCGAGGAACCGTCCACCGTACTGAGCGACGACCAGACGGTCGACCTGCTGGCCGGCCTGCGCACCAAGCGCCCCGGTCTCACGGCGGAGCAGCTGAAAGCGGAGCTCGACGGCCTCGGACACACCGGCATCGCCGCGGAGTTCGGCGGTGACGGCCGGACCGGGCCGGGGGCGAGCCGGGTCTCCGGCGAGTTCCGGTGGAACGCCGCGCTGCGCTCCTGGACGGTCAACGACAAGTCCGGCCGCTACATGAGCAAGTCGGTCCGTCCGGGCGTGGCTCCCGAGACGGCCGCGGGCTGGCTGGACAACGTGGCCGCGCTGTTCACCGAACGGCTCGGCGTCCATGTCCGTCCCGACCAGGTCAAGTCCGCGGCGCCGCCGGTCGCCGCCGAACCCGCGGCCGGCCCGGCGGCCGCCCCCGCCGTTCCCGCCACCGCGCTGACCCTGACCCGGCCCTCCGACACCGCCGACTGGCTGCCGCGGGCGCTGGCGGCGGCGGTCACCGACCGGGCCGCCGACCGGCTGGAGCGGCCCGGCCTGGGCGCACTGCTGGCCGGTCCCGACGCCGGCGACGCGCTGCACCGCTGGGTCGAATTCCGGCTGGCCGCGCCGGACGCCGCGACGCGCGTGTCCGCGCGGCTGTCCGGCCCGGGGTGGGCCGGCCGGCGCACCACCCTCACGCCCGGTGACCTGGCGGCGGTGGGGGTGACGCTGCCGGAGGACCAGCACGCGTTCGCGGCGCTGACCGGCGGAGTGCCGGTCGCGGAGGTCACGCTCACTCCCGCGCAGCGCTACCGGCTGCTGCGCCGGTGGGGCGAGGCCGCGGGGCTCGTGACCGTCACGGCGGTCGCGGCCGCCGTGGCCGCCGCGGACCTGGGGCTCGACCTCACGCTCGTCGGACCGGACGGGGACGAGGCCCACTACGGACCGTCGTCCGCTGACGGGCCGCCGGGCACCACGGCCGATCCGGTGCCGTCCTCGGCGGTCGCCGGGCGATGACCTCCACCGGCCGGCCGTCGGCGACCTTGCGGCAACCTCCACGCCACCCAGGGCCCCTAGCGTGCGGGACGTCATGATCACAGCACACGACGACAGCCCGCCCCGGGGCGTCGCCTCCGGCGGCAGCGCGTCCCAGGCCCTTCCCTCGTCCCCGGCGCCTGCCCGTGCGCCTGCGCCGCCCCGTGCGCCGGCGGACGTCGAGGAGATCGCGCGGCTCGCCCCGGACCACTGGATCAGCTCGGTCGACCCCGGCTGGCACGCCGGGAGCCCGCCGCCGGCCTCGGCGGTGGCCGGGCGCTGGCGGTCGGGGCCCGACGGCAGGGTCGAGGAGTGGGAGGGCAACGACACCTACCGTCCGACGCCCGAGGCGCTCGGCTGGCCGGAGCCGACCGACCCCGTGGACGCCGCGCTGCACCTCGCGGTCACCGGCTACGGCTCGCTGGACGCGGTGCTCCACGCCCTGGCGGAGGCCCGGTTGCTGGTGCTCACCCTGCCCGACGGCGCACCGGTGACGGCGACGGTCACGGACGGCGGCCCGGTGGTGCCCGCCTACACGGCACCCCAGCACCTGGCGGCCGCCGGCGCCTTCGCCTTCGTCCGGCACACCGTGCCCGAACTGCTGTCCCGCCTTCCCGAGGACCACCGCCTGTACCTGAACCCGACCTCCCCGGCGGGCACCGTGGTGGACCTCGGCCACGAGACACTGACGAAGGCGCTGACGGACCCCGCCCGGCCGGACCCGGACCCGGACGCGGCCCCGCGGCGCGTGAGAACGGTCGCCGAACCGGCGGACGGGTCCGCCGCACCAGCGCCCCGGTCGCGGCCGCCGCGGCAGGCGGACCGTTAGAAGCTCCTCGAAAGGAGTTGAGGCGGACGTGCCGGCGCCAGAGCCTGGAGACCGGAAACGACCACCGTCATCACCCGCTCCGGGAGGTTCCGTTGCCCCCATCGAAGGTTCGTCCGCGCACCCTGCTCGCGACCGCCCTCGCGACGGTCTTCATGACGCCGCTCGTCGGGTTCTCCGCCGCGAGCGCCGTGCCCGACTCCGCCGACCCGTGCACCGACGCGGTGCGAAGTGCCGCTCCGCACGGCCGAGCGAACTTCACCTGCTTCAAGGGAATCGCCACCGTCACGGCGAAAGAGGCCGGCGAGAAGCCGAAGCAGAGCACGACCAGGCGTTACGTCCCCGACGACGTGCGTCCCATGACCGGCTACGTCGACGGCGAGTACCGCGGCCGCACCGAGGACACCCTGCGGTACGGCACCACCGAGAACGGCGAGGTCGTCTTCGAGAGCAGCATCTTCGTGCGCGCCATCATCGGCCTCGGGCAGTACCAGTACCAATGGCTCAACCTCTTCTGGAGCCAGAACGACGGCCGTCTCGTCACTCTGTCCGTCAAGGCGGAGATGAAGCGCTACATCCGCTGGCCCGGCACGGACGAGGTGGTCGACAGCGTGCCCTTCACGCAGTCGGTCTACGCGAAGGACTACAACTCCAGCAACCTGCTGTACACCGAGCACTCCGACCAGCAGATCTTCTACTACAACCTCACGAACATGGTCGTGAAGGATCTCGGCCGCAATGACACGTTCGAGATCGGGCAGGACATCCCGGGCCCGTACTTCCAGTGCTACGTCACGGTCCCGTGCAAGTATCCCAGCGGTCGGCCGGTGGAACCGTGACCTGCCTGGCGGTGTCGCCGTAGAGGACCGCCAGCCCGAGCGGGGTGAGGGAGTGCAGCACGGCCTTCCCCGCTCGGCGGCTGTCCAGCAGCCCCGCCTGCCGCAGGACGCCGACGTGATGGCTGGCGGTGGCGGGCGAGACGCCCGCGCCGCAGGCGAGTTCCGTGGTCGTCCTGCTGCGTCCCGCGACCGCCCCCAGGATCTCACCGCGCGTGTGTCCGAGCAGCGCCGCCACGGAACGCAGGCGCTGCCGGCCGCCCGCACCGGGTGCGGAAGCGGCGTCCGGAGCGCCGTCGTGCGTCATGGGGTAGACCACCACGCAGGGCAGGGCGGGATCCTTCAGCAGCGTGGGCCGGCGCCAGCAGAAGTACGAGGGCAGGACGAGCAGTCCGTGTCCGTCGAGGTGGAGGTCACGGTCGGCGACCGGGCCGACGACCTCGAGGACCGGCTGCTGCCAGACCAGGCCGGGGTGCAGCCCGGTAAGCAGCCCCTGGAGGTCTCCGCCGGCCAGCGACCGGCGGAGCCTGGCACGTTCGGCGCACATCCGCGCCCGGATCTGTTCCCACCAGGGAGTCACGGCGACCCCGACATAGGTACGCAGCGCGCGGGCGAGGTGGGTGACGGCGTCATCGTCGCCGTCCGCGAGTGCTCCCGCCCACCGGGGTAACGGGCGGCCCCCGGCGGCCAGTTCGGTGAGGTCGTGCCGGAACCGTCGGCGCGGGGTGGACAGCAGCGCGCCGATCCCCGCCTCCAGGCCGCCCCCGCCGCCCGCCGGGGTGAGGAAGTCCGCCGAGTAGCCGGACGGCGGAGCGAACCGGAGAAGATCGCGTACCGGGTCGGACAGCTGCCGGCGCACCGTGCGCCGCCAAGGACCGAAGTGGGCCGCGCCGTCCGCCGTCTGCAGCAGGTGCATGCTCAACAAGGCCTCCCACAGGGGATCGGGGGCCTGCGCCAGCCTCGTGTGGGCCAGGTCTGCGTCGGTGAAGTGGATGCGTATCGCCATGCGAACCGTCCCCGTGCGGCACGGCGGCACCCTTGTGGTCCGCGGAACCCGTGCCTCACCTCATGGTCGAGGGCCCTGGGAAAGGGCACACGCCGATACGGAATATCTTCACGGAATCAGGCGGAAAGCGGGCGCAGGTTCCCATCTGCTCCCGGACTCACGATCACGGAAGTTGGCGTCCTCGCGGGCTATACGGTGCCGGCCGAACCGGAAAGACGTGAGTTCCGCTCGGACTGGATGACGGGGAACCGCACCCCGGTGAGGTCTTCGGAGACGGCCCACAGCCGCTGCTGGACGGCTGCCTCGTACGACTGCGGGCTGGAGGTGACCAGCCGGGGGTGGCCCTTGATCTGGTTGCGTCCGCCGGGGCCGTAGTACTGGCCGCCGAGCGCGGCGGGGTCGGTGGCGGCGCGCAGGGTCGGCAGCGCGCCCATCGCCGGCGTCTGGGTGATCAGCGGCGCGAGCCAGGTGAGCGGAAGCCGGAGGGCGGCGGGGCTGTTGCGGGCGAGCTCGGTGCTGGACATGCCGGGGTGCGCGGCCAGCGCGACGGTGGTGCCGTGAGTGGCGAGCCGGCGCTGCAACTCGTAGGTGAACATGAGGTTGGCCAGCTTGGACTGGCCATAGGCGGCGACCCGGCTGTAGGACCGCTCCCACCGCAGGTCGTCGAAGTGGATCGCGGCCCGGATGCGGTGGCCGGTGCTGCTGACCGTCACCACGCGCGAGCCGGGCACCGGCAGCATCAGGTCGAGCAGCAGTCCGGTGAGCGCGAAGTGGCCGAGGTGGTTGGTGCCGAACTGCATCTCGAAGCCGTCCCGGGTGGTCTGCTTCGGGGTGTACATCACGCCGGCGTTGTTGATCAGCAGGTCGATGCGGTCGAGCCGGGACCGCAGCGCCGACGCCGCGGTCCGGACGGATTCGAGCGAGGTCAGGTCCAGTTCCCGCACGGTGACGTCGCCGGTCATGCGGGCCGCGGCCTGCTCGCCCTTCACCACGTCGCGCACGGCGAGCACCACGGACGCCCCGCGCTCGGCGAGGGCCTTGGCGGTCTCGTACCCCAGTCCGGTGTTGGCCCCGGTCACCACGGCCACCCGCCCGTGCTGATCCGGGATGTCCGCCGTCGTCCACTTCTTGCTCATGTCAGGCTCCCCACTAGCTAACGTACCGGAGGTATCTTGCACCGACGACGCTAAAGTACTCCCGGTACGTTGTCAACGTACCGGGGGTACCTAAGTTAGGCTGGTGGCCGTGAGTTTCCAGCGGGCGCGAACCGAAGAGCAGCGGGAGATCCGCCGACGGGCGATCCTCGACACGGCGTCGGCGATGCTCGACGAGATGCCCGTGGCCGCGGTCACCCTGAACGAGCTCAGCCGCCGGGTAGGGCTGGCGAAGCCGAACGTGCTGCGCTACTTCGAGTCCCGCGAGGCGGTGCTGCTGGAACTGCTGGACCGCCTCCTGGAGGAGTGGCTGACGGAACTGGCCGGCGAGTTGGCCGCCGGCGTCGACGAGGATCGGCCCATGGCCGGGCGAGCGGCAGGGGTGGCCGAGATTCTCAGCCGCTCGCTCTCCGGCCGAGTGGTGCTGTGCGACCTCTTCGGCGCACAGAGCAGCGTCCTGGAGCGCAACGTCTCCGTCGAGGTCGTCGCACGCTACAAGCGCGCCTCCCTGGACCGCTTGACCACCATGACCACCCTGCTCCTGAAGTACCTGCCGGAGCTGGGCGAGAACGCGACGCCGTTCAGTCTGCAGACCATGCTCCTGGCCGGCGCGCTGCCGGCGTACACCGCACCCCCGCCCAGCCTGCGGGCGGCCTACGAGGCCGAGCCCGACCTCGCCCGCTTCCACCTGAACCTGAGGGACTCCTTGCAACTGGGCCTGACCACAACCCTCCTGGGCGCGCTGCCCCGCGGCTGACCCCGACGCACAGTCCCCCGCCACGTCGGGTTCCGCGGCGGACGATCCGCGCCGGCCCCGCCCGCCCCCGGGTCCGGGTCAGTGGGCGAGGGAGACGGCGAAGGGCGTGAAGCCGTTGCGGCGGATGAGGTGGGGGACGACGAGGATCATGGCTTCGGTGGCGCGGGCGGTGGTGATGTCACCGAGGTCCTCGATCCAGCCGGGCTGCCAGCCCAGGTCGCCGAGGAGAGCGGCGACGGTCTTCTTGGCCGGCTCGTTGTTTCCGGAGAGGTAGGCGGTGGGTGGGGTGGTCAGCGCCCCGGGGGCGGTCATGACCATGAACAGCATGGTGTTGAGGGTCTTGACGACATGGGTGCCGGGCAGGGCGGCCTGGAGCCGCTCGGCGAGGCTGCTGCCGGGGTAGCACAGGTCGCCGGGCAGCCCGTCGGCGGCATCGCGGGTGGCGTTGGAGACGTCGATGAGGATCTTGCCCGCGAGTTCGCCCCGCAGGGCGGTGAGCCGGTCCAGGGTGCTGTCGCCGGGGGTGGCGTTGATCACCACGTCCGAGGTGCGGGCGGTGGTGGCGTGGTCGGCGTGGCGGAGGGCGGCCGCCGACGCGGGCGTCTCCTCGCTGTTCCCGCGGCGGCCGAGGGTGACGTGGTGTCCCGCCGCGGCGAGAGCGTGGGCGAGGGCGGTGCCGACGCGGCCGGCGCCCAGGATGCCGATGCTGGTCATGATGGTGCTGCTCCTTGGTGACTGGGGAGTCCGGGAGTTCGGGGTGCCGCGGGCCGGTCAGATCCGGGACAGGACGTCGAGCGCCGCGGTGTGGATGCCGGGGGCGGCGGCCAGGAAGTCGCGGCTGCCCGCGCTCCAGGGCGTGCCGTCCAGGTCGGTGACGGTGCCCCCGGCCTCGGTGACCAGCAGGGCCCCGGCGGCCAGGCCGGAGCGGACGTCGGAGAACTGCCAGAAGGCGTCCATGCGTCCGGCGGCGACGTGGATGAGTTGCAGGGTGGCCGGGACCGAGACCCGCACGACGAGACCGGCGGTGAGCATGGCGGTGACCGACGCGCCGATCCGGCGGAAGGTGTCGGTGCTCTCGCCCGGGCGGGCCTGCCCGGTGCCGATCAGCGCGGCACCCAGGTCGTCCTTGGCCGACACGGTCAGCGGGCGACCGTTGAGTCGGGCGCCGCCGCCGGCGGTGGCGGTGTAGGTGTCGTCGGTCAGCGGGAGGTGCACCACCGTGAGCACCGGCTGGTTGTCGCGCACCAGAGTGGCGGTGACGGCCCAGTCCGGCATGCCGTGGACATGGTTGATGTTGCCCTCGGCCGGGTCGACGACCCACCACTCGCCCGGCGGGAGCGCCCCGCCCGCCAGCTCGTCCTCCACCCACCGCGACCCCGGCCGGGCCGTCAGCAGCGCCTCGCGCAGCACAGCCAGGACCGCTTCGTCATTGGCGTGGATCTCGCCGACGACCTCCGCCAGGCTCACGCCCCGGGCGTGGATCGTGTAGCGCTTCCGCAGGACGGATCCCGCGGCCTTCGTCGCGGCGGTCACCGCGGGCAGCAGCGTGGTGTCGAGGCCTGAAGGCATGGCTGTGGTCATGACGTACTCCTGGATTCCGTTGGCGGCGGGGCGGCTTCGGGCGCTTTCCGCCCGGCCCCGCACCTCGAAGGTAGAAGCCGCGACAGTTAACAACAAGTGCATGCTATTCACTTGTAAAGTGACTGCCATGCAACTGGATCTGAATCTGCTCACCGCCCTGGACGCCCTGCTGGAGGAAGGCAGCGTGGCCGGCGCCGCAGCCCGGCTCCATGTCACGGCACCCGCGATGAGCCGCTCGCTGGGCCGTATCCGCAAAGTGACCGGCGACCAGATCCTGGTTCGCACCGGCCGCCACATGACCCCCACCACCCGTGCCCTGGCCATGCGAACCGAAGTGCACGCCCTGGTACAGCAAGCACACCAACTGCTGTCCGCTCAGGCCGAACTCGACCTGGCGATCCTGGCCCGGGTGTTCACCGTCCGCTGGCACGACGCCCTCGCCAGCACCTGCGGGACCGCCTTGATCGCCGCCGTGCACCGCCAGGCCCCCGGCGTGCAACTGCGCCTCACCGCCGAGCCCGGTGACGACACCCCCCAGTTGCGCCGCGGCGAGGTCGACCTGGCCTCCAGTGCCGGTCCGCCGTCCCAGCCCGACATCCGCCACCGCCTGATCGGCCGGGACCGGCTGGTCCTCGCCGTCCGTCCGGACCACCCGCTCACCGGACAGCCCATGACCGCCGAGCGGTACGCGGCCGCCGAACACGTCACCGTCTCGCGCCGCGGCAGCCTGCACGACCGGATCGACGACGCCCTGGCCGCACTCGGCCACCGGCGCCGCGTCGTCGCCTCCGCCCCCACCACGGCCACCGCCCTGCAACTCGCCCGTGACACCGGCCTCGTGGTCACCCTCCCCGACGCGGCCACCCGTGCCGCCCGCCACCAGCTCGGCCTGACCACACTGCCTCTGCCGCTCGAACTGCCCGAAGTGCCCCTCCACCTGCTCTGGCACCAGCGCCACGACAACGACCCCGCCCACACCTGGCTGCGCGAGACAGCCACCCGCACCCTCCGGTCCCTGTTCGCCCCGCCGCGAACCCCGGACCAGTGACAACGAGTGGTCCGCGAGGACGAGGCCCGTTCCGTCTTCTCGGGGCTTGTGTCGGAGCCGGGCGCGGCCCGCCGGTTGCCGGGTAGCGTGGGCACTCGACCGGCTCGGTACGGCTGAGTCCGGCGGGACATGGGGAGGTCTCAGGGATGGCCGGTGATTCCTCGGTTCACGGCGGTGGGCTGTCGCGGCGCGACCTGCTCGCGTCGTCGGCCGTCGCGGGTGGCGCGGTGTGGCTGCTGCGCGGACTGGTCCGGCCGGACGGCGCGTACGCCGCCGACGCGGCCCCGGCGCCGCCGGACTTCCCGGCCGGCCCCGACCTCTACCGGCGCGTCTACGAGAACTGGGCCGGTGAGATTCACACCGACCAGCTGTGGACCTGCGCCCCGCGCCACCCCCAGGACGTGCTCGACGTCGTCAACTGGGCGCACGGCGCGGGCTGGACGGTACGCGCGCAAGGCAAACGGCACGGCTGGGCCCCGCTCACGGTGGCCGACGACACCCCCGCCGCGACCCGGGTCGTCCTGCTGGACACCACCGCCCACCTGACCGCCATGTCACTGGAGCGGCGGGCCGCCGACGGCTCGGCCGAGGTCCGGGCCCAGACCGGGGCCACCCTGGAGGACCTGCTCGCGCTCGCCGGCGCCGCCGGATTCGGCGTCACCGCCGCGCCGGCCCCCGGACAGCTGTCGGTCGGCGGCGCGCTCGCCATCGGCGCGCACGGTACGGCCGTCCCCGCCACCGGCGAGAGCCCGCCGCCCGGGCACGGCTACGGCTCGCTGAGCAACCTGGTCACCGAACTGACCGCGGTCGTCTGGGACCAGGCCACCAACCGCTACGTCCTGCGGACCGTCGGCCGGGCGGAACCCGACTGCGACGCGCTCCTCACCCACCTCGGCCGGTCACTCGTCACCGAGGCCGTCCTGCGGGTGGGCGCCGACCAGAACCTGCGCTGCCAGTCCCTCCTGGATATCCCGGCCGCCGAACTGTTCGCCGCCCCCGCGAGCGCGGCCGGGAAGCGGACCCTGGCCCAGTTCGTCGACCGCACCGGCCGGGCGGAGGCGATCTGGTTCGCGTTCACCGACAAGCCCTGGCTGAAGGTCTGGAGCGTGACTCCGCGACGGCCGCTGGGCTCCCGCGTGGTCGACGAGCCGTACAACTACCCGTTCTCCGACTCCCTCCCCGAACCGGTGGCCCGGCTGGCCGGATCCCTGGTCTCGGGGGCCTGGGCCAGCGCGCCGCTCTTCGGCCAGGTGCAGTACCTGCTGGCCAAGGTGGCGCTGACCGGTGACATCACCGACGTGCTGCTCTCCGGCGACCTGGTGCGGGACGTGCTGACCGGTGACGTCCTCACCCACCTGCTGGCGGGCGGGCTGCGGTCGGACCTGTGGGGCGCCTCCCGCAACCTGCTGGAGTACATACGGCCCACCACGCTGCGCGAGACGGCCAACGGCTACGCCGTCCTGGTCCGCCGCGCCGATCTGCAATGGGTGGTCAGCCAATTCGCCGACTTCTACCGCACGCTGCTCGCCGAGTACGCGGCGCGCGGCGAGTACCCGGTCAACGGCCAGGTGGAGATCCGCGTGACCGGTCTGGAGGACCCGTCCGTGTGCGGCGTGCCCGGCGCGCGGCCGCCGCTGCTGTCCGCCCTGCGACCGCGCCCCGACCGGCCGGACGCCGACACGGCCGTATGGATCGACATCCTCTCCCTGCCGGCCACCCCCGCCCTGCACCGCTTCTACCGGGAGGTCGAGCAGTTCCTGTTCGCGCTGGACGGGGACCGGGCGACGGTCCGGGTGGAGTGGTCCAAGGGCTGGGCCTACACCGACACCGCCGCGTGGTCCGACCCGGACGTCCTGACCCGTACCGTCCCCGCCGCCCTGCGCGCCGGGGGCGGCCCGGGCTGGGACGAGGCCGTCGCGGCCCTGGAGCGGCTCGACCCCCACCACGTGATCTCCAGCCCCTTCCTGGACACCCTGCTGCGCTGATCCGCTAGGTCCCGGCGGCACAACCCGGAACCCCGCCGGAACCGGCGCGGTCGCGGCACCCGGCCGGCCGCACCCTCCTGGCGCGGTCCGGGTGCCGCGCGGATCCGCGAGGCGAGCCGTCGGCGGCGGTGAGCGGGCCGGGTCAGCGGTGGCCGAACCAGCTCATCGCCGGCAGCGCCCGGTCGTCGTAGCCGAACAGGGCCTGGTTCTCCCAGCCATTGCCGGAGGCGGGGTCGGCGGGGTCCCAGCCGTTGCCGGTGACGGCGGTCCAGGTGGCCTCCCAGTAGAAGACGCCCAGCCCGCGGCCGTTCGGGACGGCCTCCACGACGCTCGCGATGTCGTTCATCCAGCGTGTCTGCCCGGCGGTGGTGGCCGGGTAGCCGGCGACGAGTTCGGTGTCGAGGTCGATGATGTTCTCCTGCCCGTCCTCGCTGTCGAGCCGGAAGGGGTAGGCCGTCTCGGCGACGAAGACCGGCTTGCCGTAGCGGGTGGCGGCGTCGTCCAGGGTGGTCTGGAAGTCGGACAGCGCACCGTGCCAGTACCCGTAGTACGACAGGCCGATGGCGTCGAACCGCACGCTGTTCGCGACGGCCGAGTCGAACCACCAGCGGGTGCCCGCCAGGTCACCGCCCTCGGCCAGGTGCAGTGCCACGGTCGTGGTGGAGCTGACCGCCTTGGCCGCGTCGTAGCCGGAGTTGAGCAGGCCGGCCAGTTGCGTCCAGTTGCTGGTGGAGCCCTCGTTCCACAGCATGCCGCCGTTGATCTCGTTGCCGACCTGGACCATGTCGGCGGTGGTGCCCTGCGCCTTCAGCGCGTTCAGCACGTCGTACGTGTGGGTGTACACGTCCGTCTTCAGCTGGGCGTAGGAGTGTCCGGCCCAGGCGGCCGGCTTGGTCTGCTTGCCCGGGTCGGCCCAGGAGTCCGAGTAGTGGAAGTCGACCAGCAGCTTCATGCCCTGTGCTTTGATCCGCTTGGCCAGGGCGAGGACGTGGGCCTTGTCGTTGTAGCCGTCGGCCGGGTTCACCCAGACCTTGAGCCGGGCGTAGTTCATGCCCGCGGAGCGCAGGACGGTGAGCGGGTCAGCGGTGGAGCCGGCGGCGGTACGGTAGGTCCCGCCCAGTGCCTGGCTCTTGGCGAGGGAGGAGATGTCCGCGCCGTGCACGGTGGTGCCGCCGGTGCCGGGGGCGAGGGTCAGATCGTCGACGTTGATCCAGTTGCCCGCGTTGGCGTCGCTGTTGACACTGACGGTGCACTGGTTGGTGGTGACGGTGACCGGGACGACGATCCGTATCCAGCCGCTCGCGGAGACCGGGAGGGCGGTGCGCTGTTCGGTGCCGCCGCAGTTGCGCAGCGCCAAGTACGCGGAGTTCTGGCCGCCGCCGGAGCGGACCCAGGCGGTGAGCCGGTAGCTGCCGTTGGCGAGGCCGGAGAGGTACTGGGAGGTCTCCACCTGGTAGGCGGTGGACGCCCAGTGGGTCAGCCGGTAACCGCCCGCGTGGCCGCCCGCCTCGACGTAGGAGGCACCGGCCGAGCCGTACTCAGTCCAGCCGACGGGGACGGCCGCCGCGGTGCCGTCGGTCTCGAAGCCACCGTTGGTGAGGGTGCTCGCCGCCTGAGCGGTGGGCGCGGGTGCCAGGCTGAGGGCGAGCCCCGCGGCGAGGGGCAGCAGCAGGGCTCTGAGGGTGTGTCTGGGATGGAACATCATCGTTCGTCGTCCCTTCGACGTGGGTGGGGAAAAACGCCCCCGGACGGAGGACGGGTGGTGCCCGTTCGGGGGTGGTGCGGGTGGTTCCCGTCCGGGGGGGTGGTGCGGATGGTCCCCGTCCGGGGGGGTGGTGCGGGTAGTCCCCGTCCCGGGGGGTGGTGCGGGTAGTCCCCGTCCGGGGGGTGGTGCGGGTGGTCCCCGGTCCGCGGCGCACCGGGCTGCCGCGGACCGGGGACCGTCCGGTCAGCCGTCGAGCCGGACGACCCGTACGGCCCCCGCGGGAACCTCGAAGCGGCCCGCGGCGCTCTCGCCCGTCAGCAGTTCGGTGCCGGGCGTGTCCAGGGGCACCTTGACGTCGGTGCCGGTGTGGTTGATGGCGAAGAGGTAGCTGCCGTGCTCGCCGGTACGGCGCACCACCTCGACGTCCCGGGGCAGGTCGGGACGGGCCGGGACCTGGGCGTCCTCGGCGGCGCGGGCCAGCACCGCGTCCAGGCCGTCGGCGGCCAGGCGGGTGGAGACGTACCAGGCGGTGCCCTCGCCGAGGCGGTGCCGGGTGACGGCGGGGTGGCCGGCGGCCGGGCCGTCCGCGTACGTCCACACCGTCTCGGCGCCGCGCGGGACCAGGAACTCCGTCCAGACGTCGGCGGCCAGCCCGGTGCCGCCGGGGCCGGTGACCTCGACCGTGTCGCCCTTCAGCAGCGGTGCGAACTCCTCGACGGTCAGCCCGAGCACGTCGCGCAGTACGCCGGGGCAGGCGCCCTCGTGGACCGCGTCGTGCTCGTCGACGATGCCGGAGAAGTACGACACCAGCAGCGTGCCGCCGTTCTCGACGTACCGGGTGAGGTTGCGGCCGGCCGCCTCGGTCATCAGGTACAGCGCGGGCACCACGACCAGGGGGTAGGCCGACAGGTCGGCCTCCGGGTGGGCGAAGTCGACCGTGAGGTGGCGGTCGTAGAGCGCCTCGTAGAAGGCGTCGGCGCGTTCCCGGGCGTCGTGGTCCTCGCTGGGCCGCCACTCCAGGTTCTGCGCCCACCACGAGTGCCAGTCCCACAGGACGGCCACGTCGGCGACCGTGCGGGTGGAGCGGATCTCGTCCAGTTCGGCCAGTGACGCGCCGAGTTCGACGACCTCGCGCCAGACGCGGGTGCCGGTGCCGCCGTGCGGCAGCATCGCCGAGTGGAACTTCTCGGCGCCGCGCCGGGACTGCCGCCACTGGAAGAACATCGCGCCCTCGGAGCCGCGGGCCACGTGCGCGAGGGAGTTGCGGGCCATCTGGCCGGGGGTCTTGGCGGGGTTGCGCGGCTGCCAGTTGACGCCCGAGGTGGAGTGTTCCAGGAGCAGCCAGGGGGCGCCGCCCGCCACCGAGCGGGTCAGGTCGGCGGCCATCGCGAGGTTGACATGGGTGCGGCGGCCGTCGGTGATGAGGTAGTGGTCGTTGGTGACCAGGTCGACCTCGCGGCCCCAGGCCCAGTAGTCGATCGAGTCGCACTGGCTGAGGGCGGTCATGAAGTTGGTGGTGACCGGGACGCCGGGTGAGCGGCGGTGCAGGATGTCGCGTTCGGCGCGGAAGTTCTCGCGGATGGTGGCGTCGGCGAACCGTTTGTAGTCCAGTGCCTGGGCCGGGTTGCCGACCGTGGGGGTGAGCCGGGGCGGGTTGATCTCGTCGAGGCCGCCGTAGCGCTGGCCCCAGAAGGCGGTGCCCCATGCCTCGTTCACCGCGTCGACCGTGTCGTACCGGGTCGCCAGCCAGCGGCGGAAGTGCGCGGCGCAGGAGTCGCAGTAGCAGGCGGAGACGGGGACGCCGTACTCGTTGTGGACGTGCCACAGGGCGAGTGCGGGGTGGTCGCCGTAGCGCTCGGCGAGCTTCGTGGTGATGTTCGCGGCGGCGGCCCGGTAGTCGGCGTTGCTGTGGCAGATGGCGCCGCGGGAGCCGAACTCGTAGCGGCTGCCGTCGGCCGTGACGGGCAGCGCCTCGGGGTGGGCCCGGAAGAACCAGACCGGGGGGACCACGGTGGGGGTGCCGAGGTCGACGCGGATGCCGTTCTCGTGCAGCAGGTCCAGCACCCGGTCGAGCCAGCCGAAGTCGTAGGTCCCCGGGGCGGGTTCCAGCAGCGCCCAGGAGAAGATGCCCACGCTCACCATCGAGACGCCGGCCTCCCGCATCAGCCGGACGTCCTCCTGCCAGACGCTTTCCGGCCACTGCTCGGGGTTGTAGTCCCCGCCGAAGGCGAGCCTGGCGAGGCCCTTGGGGGCGGTCTCCGGCATGTAAGTCTCCCGAGTCGGTCGATTTTGTGGGAACGTGCACACACTTGGTTGAGGGCGCGAGGCCAACATAACCGCACAGCAACAACCATTGACAAGTGTCCGGAACGTTTCTCTACTGTGAACGCTCACAGACGCATGGCAGGTCCCCGCGACGGGCGGGGGCTCTGTTTTCAGGGTTTCAGGGAGATTTCCATGCCGCACACGAAGCACCGTCGCCTCGTGGCCACCGCCGTCGCCGTCACACTCGGCGCCACCGCGCTCGCCGCCTGCGGATCACAGGACGACGAGGCCCAGTCGGGTCCCGTCTCGCTCACGTACTGGACCTGGACGCCCGGCATGGACAAGGTCGTCGACCTGTGGAACAAGGGGCCGGGCAAGAAGGAACAGATCACCGTCACGGTCAAGAAGCAGGCGTCCGGCGACACCCTGGTCACCAAGATCCTCACCGCGCACAAGGCCGGCAAGGCGCCCGACCTGGTCCAGGCCGAGTACCAGGCACTGCCCACCCTGGTCAGCAACGACGCGCTGGCCGACATATCCGGCGAGGTCGGCGACGCCAAGGGCGACTTCGCCGACGGCGTCTGGCAGCAGACGACCCTCGGCACCGACGCGGTCTACGCGGTGCCGCAGGACATCGGACCGATGATGTTCTACTACCGCGCCGACCTCTTCAAGAAGTACGGCCTCGACGTCCCCACCACCTGGGAGGAGTTCGCCGAGACCGCCCGGGCGCTGAAGAAGAAGGCCCCGGACACCGACCTCACCACCTTCTCCGCCAACGACTCCGGTCTCTTCGCGGGCCTGGCCCAGCAGGCCGGCGCCAAGTGGTGGACCACCGAGGGCGAGAAGTGGAAGGTCGGCATCGACGACGCGGCCACCAAGAAGGTCGCCGAGTTCTGGGGCGGGCTGGTCAAGGAGGGTGCCATCGACAACCAGCCGATGTACACCCCGGCCTGGAACAAGGCGCTCAACACCGGCAAGCAGATCGCCTGGGTCAGCGCGGTGTGGGCGCCGGGCACCCTGACCACCGCCGCGCCCGACACCGCCGGCAAGTGGGCCATGGCGCCGCTCCCCCAGTGGTCCGCCGGCGAGAACGTCACCGGCAGCTGGGGCGGCTCCTCCACCGGCGTCACCACGGACTCCGGCAACAAGGACGCCGCCGCGGAGTTCGCCGCCTGGCTGAACACCGACGCCGAGGCCCTCAACGCGCTCGCCAAGGAGAGCGGCATCTACCCGGCCGCCACCGCCGCCCAGACCAGCGGCGCGTTCGCCGAGCCGCCGGAGTACTTCTCGAACCAGGCCGACTTCTACACCAAGGCCGCCGAGATCGCGCAGAGCACCGCGCCGTCCGCCTGGGGCCCGAACGTCAACGTCGCGTACACCACCTTCAGGGACGCCTTCGGCGCCGCCGCCAAGAACAAGTCCGACTTCACCGCCGCGCTGGCCGCCATGCAGCAGGACACCGTCGCCGACCTGACGAAGCAGGGCTTCGAGGTCGCGAAGTGAGCAGTACGGCACGCCGGAGGGGGTACGGGGTCAAGGCCGCCCCGTACACCTTCCTCCTCCCCGCGACGCTCCTGTTCGCCCTGTTCTTCGCGCTGCCCATCGGCTACGCGGTCTGGCTCAGCTTCCGCAAGGTGCGGGTCTCCGGCCTGGGCCTCGGCTCCGGTGCCCGCACCGAGGTCTGGGCCGGCCTGGAGAACTACACCGACGCCCTCACCGACAGCGAACTGCTGAACGGCGCGCTGCGCGTCCTCGGCTACGGCGCGATCGTCGTCCCCGTGATGCTCGGCCTGGCGCTGCTGTTCGCGCTGATGCTCGACTCCGAACGAGTACGGCTCGCCCCGTACACCCGGCTCGCGATCTTCCTGCCGTACGCCGTCCCCGGCGTGGTCGCGGCGCTGCTGTGGGGGTTCCTGTACCTGCCGGACGTCAGCCCGTTCTACTTCGTCCTCGACAAGCTGGGCCTGCCGCAGCCGGACCTGCTGGACGGCGGTCCGCTCTACCTCGCCCTGTCGAACATCGCGGTCTGGGGCGGCACCGGCTTCAACATGATCGTCATCTACACGTCGCTGCGCTCCATCCCGGCCGAGGTGTACGAGGCGGCGAAGCTGGACGGCGCCACACCGCTCCAGACCGCGCTGCGCATCAAGATCCCGATGGTGGCGCCGTCGCTGGTGCTGACCTTCTTCTTCTCGATCATCGCCACCCTCCAGGTGTTCAACGAACCGACCACCCTCAAACCGCTCACCAACTCCGTTTCCACCACCTGGAGTCCGCTGATGAAGGTGTACCAGGACGCCTTCGGCAACGGCGACATCTACGCCGCCGCCGCGCAGGCGACCATCATCGCCCTGGCCACGCTCCTGCTGTCCTTCGGCTTCCTGCGGGCCGCGAACCGTCGTCAGAAGCAGGAGGCGGCACGATGAGTTCCCTCGCCCTGCGCGATCCCGCGCCCGCCGCGGGCACCGCCTCCGACGCCGCCCGGCGACCCCCGCGGCGCGGGCGGATCGCGCTGGTCCCCACCGTGACCCTGCTGCTCGGCGCGGTCTACTGCCTGCTGCCCGTGGCCTGGGTGGTGATCGCCTCCACCAAGTCGGGCAGCGAGCTGTTCTCCACCTTCACCTTCCTGCCGGGCAGCGGGTTCACCGAGAACCTGGCCGACCTCAGCGCCTACCGCGACGGCGTGTACTGGCGGTGGATGGGCAACTCCGCGCTGTACGCCGTGGCCGGGGCGCTGCTCTCCGCGGCGGTGTCGGCGTGCGCCGGGTACGCGCTGGCGATATACCGTTTCCGCGGCCGGGAGGCGATGTTCAACGTCCTGCTGGCCGGGGTGCTGATGCCACCGGTGATCCTCGCCATCCCGCAGTACCTGCTGCTGGCCCAGGCCGACCTGACGGACTCCTACCTGTCCGTGCTGCTGCCGCAGATCCTCTCCCCGTACGGCGTCTACCTGGCCCGCGTCTACGCCGCCGCGGCCGTTCCGGCGGACGTGGTCGAGGCCGGGCGGATGGACGGCGCGAGCGAGTGGCGGATCTTCACCCGGGTCGCGCTGCCGATGATGATGCCGGGTCTGGTGACGGTCTTCCTGTTCCAGTTCGTGGCGATCTGGAACAACTTCCTGCTGCCGTACATCATGCTCAGCGACGACGAGAAGTTCCCGATCACCCTCGGTCTGTACACCCTGCTGGAGCAGGGCGCGAACACTCCCGCCCTGTACACGCTGGTGGTCACCGGCGCGTTCCTCGCGGTGTTCCCGCTGGTGGCGCTGTTCCTGGTGGTCCAGCGGTTCTGGAGCCTGGACCTGCTGTCCGGGGCCGTAAAGTCATGACCATGAGCAACACGGGGGGCCGGCCCAGACCGCCGACCATTCACGACGTGGCGCGCGAGGCGGGTGTCTCGCGCGGAACCGTCTCGCGCGTCCTCAACGGCGGGCACTACGTCAGTCCGGCGGCGCAGGAAGCGGTCAACGCCGCGATCCGCCGGACCGGGTACGTCGTGAACCGGCACGCCCGCTCACTGATCACCGGCCGCTCGGACTCGGTGGGCTTCCTCCTGACGGAACCACAGGAACGCTTCTTCGAGGACCCCAACTTCAACGTCCTGCTGCGCGGCTGCACCCAGGCGCTGGCCGCGCACGACATCCCGCTGCTGCTGATGCTGGCCGGAACCGACGACGAACGACGCCGCATCACGCGCTACATCACCGCGGGGCACGTCGACGGAGTGCTCCTGGTCTCCAGCCACTCCGGCGATCCCGTGGCCCAGGAGCTGCGGGAGGCGGGGGTGCCGCTGGTGGCCTGCGGCAAGCCGATCGGGCTGGGTTCCAAGGTGAGTTACGTGGCCGCGGACGACCGGGACGGCGCCCGGGAGATGGTCCGGCACCTGCTCTCGCTCGGCCGGCGCCGGATCGGCGTGGTCACCGGTCCGCTCGACACCCCCGGCGGTGTCGAGCGACTCGCCGGCTACCAGGAGGAACTGGCCAGGGCGGGGCTCGCGATCGACGACCGGCTCATCGTCTCCGGCGACTACAGCCGGGCCAGCGGCGAGGCGGGCGCCGAGCTGCTGCTCGACCGGACGCCCGACCTGGACGCCGTGTTCGTCGCCTCGGACCTGATGGCGCAGGGCGTGCTCTCGGCGCTGCGGCGGGCCGGCCGGCGCGTGCCGCAGGACGTGGCCGTCGGCGGCTTCGACGACTCCCCGGCGGCGCTGGCGGCCAGCCCCGCGCTGACCACCATCCGGCAGCCGTGGGACCGGATCAGCTCGGAGATGGTACGGGTACTGCTAGCCCAGGTCGGCGGCGAGGATCCGGCAGCGGTGATCCTGCCGACGGAGCTGGTGGTGCGGGAGTCCGCCTGAGCCGCTGCACCGTGTTCCGGCACCTGGGCGCCCGGGAGCGGGGCCGCGGCCAAGTGACGCCGCTGGGCTCGCGCGTTGGCGTCAGGCACGAAGGGGGCGCAGGCCGGCGCGGATTTCGCCGACCAGGATCTCGGGCTGTTCCAGGGCCGCGAAGTGCCCGCCCTTGTCGGCCTCGCCGTAGTGGATCAGATCGCGGTAGGTGTCTTCGATCCAGCTTCGCGGCAGGAGTGGGATGTCCTTCGGAAAGACGGTCACCGCGACCGGAAGCGTCAGCTTCGGGCCGGCGAGAGTGCCTGACTGGTTCTCCCAGTAGATGCGTCCGGACGACGCCGCGCTGTTGGTGAACCAGTAGAGGGATATCGCGTCGAGCATGTCGTCCATGCTGAGGACGTCCTCGGCGAGCCCGTGGTTGTCGGTCTTGGACTGGAACTTCTCGTAGATCCAGGCCGCCTGGCCGGCGGGAGAGTCCGCCAGGGCGAATCCGACCGTCTCCGGCTTCGTGCGCTGGAGGTGGTTCGACCCACCGAGGTCGCCGGTGTAGTGAGCGAGGGTCTCCACGGCGTGGCGCTCCTCGGGGGACAGGGTGTCGGGGATCTGGGCGGGAAAGGCGTACTGGGTGTTCAGATGGATTCCGAGCAGACCCTCGGGCCGCATGGCCCCGAGGGCGGTGGTGACGACGGCGCCCCAGTCGCCGCCTTGCGCGGCCCATCGCGAATAGCCGAGGCGCTTCATGAGCTCCACCCACGCGCTCGCGACGCGCGCTACGTTCCACCCGGTCTCCGTGGGCTTCTGGGAGAACCCGAACCCGGGGAGCGAGGGGACGACGACGTCGAACGAGTCGGCGGCGTCTCCTCCGAACGCGACCGGATCGGTCAGCGGGCCGATCAGCTTCAGGAACTCGACGATCGAGCCGGGCCATCCGTGCGTGAGTATCAGCGGCATCGCGCCTGGATTCTGGGACCTGACGTGGATGAAGTGGATGTCCAGTCCATCGATCTCGGTCAGGAACTGGGGGAAGCGATTGAGCCCGGACTCGAAGCGCCGCCAGTCGTAGCCGCGCTCCCAGTAGTCGACCAGGGACCTGGCGTTCTGCACACGGACCCCTTGCGACCAGTCGCCCACCGTTTCCGGATCCGGCCACCGGGTCCTGGCCAGCCGTTGCCTCAGGTCGTCGATCTCCACGTCCGGGATCGAGACGGTGAAAGGGCGGACGGGGGCCGAGGCCGGCGGCGTCGGTGCGGTCATTGCCTTCTCCTCTTCTCCTGCGCTTGGGAGCACAGCGCGCACCCGCTCGCTGCACACTGCTGTGCAACCTACTCCGCTGCACACCGGTGTGCAACACTGGTGCGCATGCCCACCGAGTCCTCCCGTGCGCGCTCGATGAACGAGACACGCGACCGCATCCTCGACATCGCCCTCGATGTGCTGGGCGAGAACCCCGACGCCGGAATGGGCGACATCGCCGCCGCCGCCGGCGTCGTCCGCCGCACCGTCTACGGCCATTTCCCCTCGCGCCTCGACCTGATCCGGACACTCACCGAACGGGCGGTCGCGGAGATGACCGCCGTGCTCACCGAGGTGACCGCCGCCGACGCGGAAGCGGACGCGACGTGGGTCGCGTTCATCGCCCGCCTCTGGCCGGTGGCGCACCGGTACCGAGTGCTGCTGGCGCTGCGCCGCGGCGAGTACGGCGAAGCGATCCACGGCCTGCTCGGGCCGGTCGACGACCTCCTCGCCGACCTCGTGGAACGGGGCCAGGACAGCGATGTGTTCGCACAGCACCTGCCGGCGGGCATCCTGAGCCAGGTCGCCTACGGCGTCGTGTTCGCCATCGCGGACAGCGACCTGTCGGACGGGACCCGCGGCGCCCGCGCGGCGACGATCACGAGCCTGCTGATGCTGGGAGTTCCCGAGTCCCGCGCGATCACTCTGGTGGGCGACCAGCCCTGACGGGAGCGCAAAGGCTCGTTGAACGCCGAGAACTCGACCGTCTGCGGCTGCTCACCGCCCTTGGTGACCATCCGCAGGGCGCGATCTCCGCGCGGCAGGTGTCCCATCAGCTGTTTGTCCGACGGAGGTTGGGCCGTCATGGTCATCGCCGTCGGCGGGACCGGCGCGGCGGACCGGTCAGATACCGGCGGGCTGGACTCGGCGACTGACGGCCCGCCGGTACGCGGTCGGCGTGGTGTTGAGCGTGCGCCGGAAACGCAGCCGCAGATTGACGGCCGAGCCCAGTCCCGATTCGCGCCCGACCAAGTCGGCGGAGCGGTTCGTGGCCTCCAGCGGTTCGCCTGCCAGTCCCATCCGCGCGCCCACCAGCCACCGCAAGGGCGTGGTGCCCGTCTCCTCGGCGAACCGGCGCATGAAAGAGCGTTCGGACATTCCGGCATGGCGGGTCAACTGGGGCACGGTGAGCGGTTCTTCCAGGCGTTCCAGCGCCCAGGCCCGGGTGTCCGCCGGCGTCGTGCGGCCGGTGTCCGAGGCGGGCACGGGCACGTACTGGGCCTGGCCTCCCTCCCGGTGGGGAGCGGCGACGATGCCCCGGGCGATCTGGTTGGCCACCGCGGCGCCCAGGTCACGCCGCACGGCGCGGAAATTCTCGATCAGCCGTCTCGGCCGCGGGCCGCCCTCACGGGTGCTTCTTAAGGTTGTCGGGGGTCCTGGCGAGGCCGTCGGTGCGTTCGTGGGAGTCGTGGTCGAAGACCATGGTGCGGCGTTCGTCGGTGGTGTAGGCGCTCCAGCCCGGACTGTCACCGTGTGCGAACCGGACGAGGGCGGTGTGCATGCGCTCGGCCAGTTGCTGGGGCGCGTCGGGGCCGAGGAGTCCGGGGGCCTGGGGTGCGTCGAGGTGGTCGAAGACGAAGGGCAGGTCGGCGCAGTGGGCGGCACCGAAATGCGGGGCGGACCAGGCGAACTGGTAGGTGTGGGTGAGGATGCCGGCGCGGGCCGCGGTGTCGGCGACGCGGCGGGCGGGGCGCCTGAAGGTGCGGTCGCTGAGCGCCTGGGCGAGGGCGTGGCCGGGATTGCCGCTGCCGAGGTCGGTGAGGTAGGTATCGAGGTCCTCGGCGGTGTAGCCGAGGTTGGCCATGCCTTGCCGGACGGCGTCGGCGCCGGGGGCGGTGGTGAGGTCGCCGAGGATGAAGTTCCATTCCTGGGTGGTCGTGCCGATCAGCAGGGCCTCGATCGCGCCGGGTTCGGCGAGCGCCTCCTCGGGCGTGGCGGTGACGAGGTCACCGTCCAGGACGGGCTGCCAGCGCAGTGCGTCCCGGCCGGGCCCTCGAGGCGGGGCGTCCCCTGCTGGCCGCCGCCCAGGAAGCCGGGCAGATCCGCGACGACCTCACGCTGGAGCAGATCTTCGACCTGATCGTCGCCATCGCCAAGGTCAATGAAGACCCCGGCTACCTGGGCCCCCTCTTCGAGACCGTCCTCGACGGCCTGCGCCGGACGCCGGCGTGACGGAGCCCGGCTCCGACCGGCCCGGCGCATCGGAGTGCGACGGACCCGCCGGCGTCAAGGCCGGCGACCCGGCATCCCCACGCCGCGGTCGCGGGGCCGTCCCTCGGCCGCGAGGGTGCGGGGCTGTCCGACACGGTCGAGGAAGTCCAGGACCCGATGACCGACCTGCCTGGCAGCCTGTTCGTCGTAGGACGGAAGACTGCTGTCGGTGAACAGGTGGCTGCCGCCGGGGTAGAGGAACAGTTCGGCATCCGCCGCCGTCTCGACCAGTACACGGGCGGCGTCCACATCGCCTTCCCCGGCGAAGAACGGATCCGCGTCCATGCCGTGGATCTGCACAGGAACGTCCCGGGGCCAGGAACCGCCGAACTCCGAGACCGGCAGGCACGCCTCGAGCAGCAGCGCGCCCCGCACACCGGGGCGGGTCTGGGCCAGCTTCTGCGCCGGCAGGACGCCGAGCGAGAACCCGAGGCAGACGAGGTCGGCGGGCAGTCCCTCGGCGGCGGCGACTGCGCGCGCGACGACCGTGCCGAACCCGACCTTCTCGGCGTAGTCGATGCCCTGCTCGAGCCGGTCGAAGACCCTCCCCTCGAACAGGTCCGGGACATGGACGACATGCCCGGCCCGCCGCAGTCGCTCAGCGAACGCCCGGACACCGGCGGTCAGCCCGTGTCCGTGATGGAGAACCAGCACCTCGGTCATGTCACTCCCCTCCCGCGGCGCCCGAGTCGGGCCGCACAGCGAGTATGGCGGCTCACCCGGGGGCGTCGAGCGGGTGATGCGCCAGCGAGTGCGAAGGGTCACTCACGCGAGTGGTCGTGAGTGACCGCGAATGGTCGTGCCAGCGGTTTCACAGGGCCCGTGCCCCGGGCCGGCGTGGGCGCCGCCGGATGCGGGTGCAGGCCGAGGCACCTCGGGAGGCGCCGTCCGTACCGTGGCCGACCGTGTCGGGAAGCGGGCCGGGTGCCGCCGGCCGGCCATGAGGGGGGCCACCGGCGCGCGGTCCGTCGATTCGCCCTTCGCGCGCCCGTCGTGAATTGCACGCGCCGTGCACGCCGGTATTCCGCGCCGGAACGCTTCAAAAGCCTGATTGTCGCCCAGTTGGCCCTCATGCATACTGACGGCGAAAGGCTGCACAGAAGCTCCACAGGAAGGACCTTCGGCGTGTCATTGCGGCACCTGCCTCTTCTCACCGGCGGTGAGGGAACCCGGCTCTCTCCGGACACCTGCATCTTCAAATGCGGGAACGCCTGTGCCCAGGACGCACCGAACACCTCGGGAAATACCTCTTTCGGAGAATTGCTGCGCGACACCCTCTCGCGCCGGGCCCTGCTCGGCGGCGGCGCGCTGGCTCTGGTGTCCTCGACCGGGGGCGCGGCCGCGGTTCCGGCCGCGGCCGCGCCGGTGCGTCCGTCCGAGAAGGCCGCCGTGCGGGGGTTCGAGCCGGTGCCGCCCGACACCGGCGACCGGGTGACCGTTCCCGAGGGCTTCACCCATGAGGTGCTCATCAGCTGGGGCGATCCGGTGCTGCCGGGCGCCCCGCCCTTTGACTTCGACCACCAGAGCGAGGCCGCTCAGGCCGGCCAGTTCGGGGTGAACAACGACTACTGCGCCCTCGTCCCGCTGCGCGGCACCGACCGGTGGCTCATGGTCTCCAACCACGAGTACGCCACCGAGCCGCTGATGTTCCCCGACTGGGACCCGCGAGCGCCGACGCGCTCCCACGTGCGGACCGCCTGGATGGCGTACGGCCTGTCGGTGACGCTGGTGCGGCGGGCCGGGGATGGGCGGCTGACCACGGTGGTGGACGGGCGGTGGAACCGCCGCATCACCCTGCTCACCCCCTTCGAGATGCGCGGACCCGCCGCCGGCTCGGCGCTGCTGCGCACCTCCGCCGACCCCGCCGGCACCCGGGTCCTCGGCACGATGGCCAACTGCTCGGGCGGCACCACCCCCTGGGGCACGGTTCTCTCCGGCGAGGAGAACGTGCACATGCCCTTCGCGCACGCCGAGCGGGCCACCGACCCGCGGGTCCGGGAGGGACTGCGGCGCTACGGCTTCCCCGAAGGCCCGTCGCTGCGCGGCTGGGAGCGGTACGACAGCCGCTTCGACCTGGCCCGCGAGCCCCATGAAGCGCACCGGTTCGGCTGGATCGTCGAGGTCGATCCGCTGGAGCCGGACTCGGTGCCGGTCAAGCACACGGCGCTCGGCCGCTTCAAGCACGAGGGCGCCAACATCACCGTGGCCCCGGACGGCCGGGTCGTGGCGTACATGGGGGACGACGAGCGCTTCGAATACCTGTACAAGTTCGTGTCGGACGGCCGGCTGCGCCCGGGCGGCACCGCCGCCGACCGCGCGCACAACAAGCGGCTGCTGGACTCCGGCACGCTCTACGTCGCGCGGTTCGCCCCGGACGGCGCCGACCAGGGCACCGGCGAGAACGGCGGGCTCGCCGGGGCGGACGAGGCCTTCGACGGCACGGGCCGGTGGCTCCCGCTCGCGCACGGCGACCGGAGTTTTGTAGCGGGGATGAGCGCCGAGGAGGTGTACGTCTTCACCCGGATCGCGGCCGACCGGGCGGGCGCCACCCCCATGGACCGGCCCGAGGACGTGCAGCCGCACCCCCGCACCGGGCGGGTGTACGCCGCCATGACCAACAACGACCAGCGCGGCGCGTCCGGGCGGCCCGCGCCGGACAGGGCCAATCCGCGCTCCGCCAACCGCGACGGGCATGTGCTGGAGTTGTGCGAACGCGGCGACCACCCCGCCGCCGAGCGGTTCGGCTGGCGGCTGCTGCTGGTCTGCGGCGACCCCGAGGAGCCGGGGACGTACTACGCGGGCCTCGACAAGAGCCTGGTCAGCGCGGTCTCCTGCCCCGACAACCTGGCCTTCGACGGGCACGGCAACCTGTGGCTCGCCACCGACGCCGGTGGCCGGGGCGGTCGCAACGACGGGCTGTACATGGTGCCTCTGAGCGGTCCCGAGCGCGGGCTGGTGCGACGGTTCCTCACGGTGCCCACGAGTGCCGAGTGCTGCGGTCCGGTCATCGGGGAGGACTTCGTACTGGTCTCGGTGCAGCACCCCGGTGAGGTGCCGGGGGCCGACCCGCTCCATCCGGCGTCGCACTGGCCGGACGGCGGTTCCGCACAGCCCCGCGCGTCCGTCGTCGTGGTCCGCCGCACCGACGGAGGCCCCGTGCTCCTTCCCTGAAAACCGGAAAGCCCTCGAACAGGCTCGACCCCGGGCCCGCACCTTTTCGATGCCCGTGACATTCCCTTACCACTTCCCTTACCGCTCCCCTCATCACTTCCGCTCACCACTTCTTACCGCTTCCACTTGCCGTTCAAGTCTTTCTGCCGCTTCGGGTTTCTTCCATAAGTCACGACCATTAAGTGGGTGACCGTGCAACCGTCTGTCAATTTCTCTCCCGCGGCCGATTTCTACGACCGGACGCGGGGCGGCGAAGCGCGCGGCCGGAGGATCGCGCCGGCCATCGCCGAGCGCACGGTGAAAGGGCCGCTGCTCCTCGACGCGGGCACGGGCACCGGCGTGGTCGCCCTGGCCCTCACCGATCTCGGACACTCGGTGGTCGGCATCGACCTGTCGCACTCGATGCTGACCAAGGCCGTCGAGCGGATCGGACGGACCGTCGCCGCGGCCTCGCTGACCGCGCTGCCCTTCCCGGACGGCACCTTCACGCAGGTCTACAGCGTCTGGGTGACCCATGTCGTGGGTGATCTGCGGGCCGGGCTGCGCGAGGTGCACCGCGTACTGGAGCCGGGCGGACGCTACGTGGTCGTGCCCGGCATGATCCTCTTCGACGACCATCCGGTGAGCCGGATCATGGAGGAGATCCAGTCCCGCACGGCGGAGGCCGACGACCGGGCCGAGCGGATCGTCCCGCTCGCCGAATCGGTGGGCTTCACCGCCGTGGAGGTCGGCGAACTGGAGGCGGCGACCCACGAACACAGTCCCGAGCTGATCGCCTCCGGACTCGAGCAGCGCATGCTCTTCCACCTGTGGGCCGTGGACGACACCGTCTTCGACCGGCAAGTGGCGCCCTTCATCGAGACGTTGCGGGCGCTGCCCGATCCCGACCGGCCGGTCGTACGGCGGACCCGGCGTCAGATCGTCGTCCTGGAGAAGCGGGGACGACCATGACCGGGGACCAACGCACCGACCTGGCCGCCGAGGTGGCGGACACACCGCTCATCGCCATGCTCACCGAGCCGGACTCCCCCAGCGTGCCGGCCGTGACCGAGGAACTCGGCAAGTCCGGCATCCGGGCCGTGGAGATCACCCTGACCTCACCCGGCGCCCTCGACGCCGTCCGCCGCAGCGTGGCCACCGGCGCCGCGCTGGTGGGCGCCGGGACCGTACGGGACCGGGAGACCGCGCGGCGCGCCGTGGACGCCGGCGCGCACTACCTCCTCACCCCCGGCGTGCTGCCCGAGGTCCTCGACGAGGCCCGGACGCTGGGCGTCCCCGTGGTGTGCGGCGCGTTCACCACAACGGAGGTGATGGAGGCGTGGCGGCTCGGTGCCGCGCTGGTCAAGCTCTTCCCGGCCCGGCTGGGCGGCCCGGCCTATCTGGCCTCGCTCACCATGGCGTTCGGGGACATCCCGCTCGTCCCGACCGGCGGTGTCACCGCCGACGACCTCACCGACTATCTCGCCGCGGGCGCGCACGCCGTCGCGCTCGGGCGGCCGCTCGTCGGGGACGCCCTGCACGGCGGAGACCTCTCCGGCGTACGGCACCGCGCGGGCGCTCTTTTGCAGTGTGTCCGCACCGCCCGCGGCTGACGCCCCCTCCTCCGCCCACCCGCATCTCCATCCGCCCCGCACCGCCGTTTCGCCACGACGAAAGGCACACCGTTGGGACTGGACCGCTCCTTCGCACTCGACCGCAGGGCTGAGCGGATCGACGCTCTGGCAGCCAAACGCAAGAAAGTCATCGCCGCCGACCAGATGATCGAGGGCCACTACCCGGTCTTCGCCGAACGCGCCCACGGCGCCCACTTCTGGGACGTGGACGGCAACAAGTACCTGGACTTCTTCCTCTCCTACGGCACGGTCGTCCTCGGCCACGCCGACCCGGACGTGGACGAGGCGGTGGTGCGCGAGATCCGGCGGGGCTTCGCCGTCGGACTGATGAAACCCGTGCAGAGCGAACTCATCGCCGAACTGCTGGAGTTCGTGCCGGGCGCCGAGATGGGCATGCTGCTCAAGACCGGTTCGGACGCCACCGGCGCGGCCGTACGCCTGTCCCGGGCCTTCACCGGCCGGGACCGGGTGGTGCGCTGGGGCTACAACGGGTGGCACGACTGGTGTGCCCAGTGGGACCACGGCATCCCGGCGGTCAGCCGGGCGCTGGTGGACAGCTTCACCTACAACGACCTCGACTCGCTGCGGACGGTCTTCGCCCGCCACCCCGGGCAGATCGCCTGTCTGGTGATGATGCCGTTCATGATCGAGCGGCCCGCGCCCGGCTTCCTGGAGGGCGTGCGGGAGCTGACCCGGGAGCACGGCACGCTGCTGGTGTTCGACGAGATCCGCTCCGGTTTCCGCCTCGCCCTGGGCGGCGCCCAGGAGTACTACGGCGTCACCGCCGACCTGGTGACCCTCAGCAAGGCGTTCGCGAACGGCTACGCCATCTCGGCGCTGACCGGCCGGGCCGACGTGCTGCGCACCCTGGAGCGGGTGCACATCTCCTCCACCTACTACGCCAACGCGGACGCGATGGCGGCGGCCCTGGCCACGGTGCGCAAGCTGCGCGGTGGCGACCACCTGAAGCGGATCTGGCGGATGGGCGAGCGGTTGCAGGACGGACTGCGGTCGCTGACCGCGGAGTTCGGCGCGCCCGTCGATGTCGTGGGGCATCCGCCGATGCCGTTCCTCGACTTCCGGTTCGGGGACGGCGACGCCGACCAGCGGGCCAAGCGGTCCTTCTACGCGGCGACGATCCGCGAGGGCGTCTTCCTCCACCCCAACCACCACTGGTTCATCGCGGCGGCCACCACCGACGACGACATCGACCGCGCGGTCGGCGCGGCCCGGCGCGGCTTCGAGGCGCTGATCGCGGACGGACTGCTGCCCGCGGACCGGCGGCCCCGGAAAAAAGAGGACGGCACATGACCGAGACCACGGAGAAGCAGACCGACGGACAGCGGGGTGCCGGAGCGGCGGAGGGTTCCGGCACCCCGGGGACGGGACACGGTCTGGGCATGCTGCGGCCGCGCACCGGGAGTGAGGCGCACTGGGCCGCCGAGCAGGAGGTGATCGGCCCGGGGCTACAGGCGGTGATGCTGCTGGCCCGGCTGTGCGTGGCCGACGCGAACGGCGCGGAGCTCGTGGACATCGACGGCAACCGGGTGCTGGACTTCCAGGGCGCGGGCGGCGTGAACTCCCTCGGCCACGCCGAGCCGCGCTACACCGCGGCGCTCGCCGCGGAGCTGCGCCGGGCCACCGCGGGTGCCTTCGGCTCCCCCGCCCGGCTCGACATGGCACGGGCACTGCGCGGGTTCCTGCCCGCGGGGCTGGACCGTATCCAGCTCTACAGCGGCGGCACGGAGGCGGTGGAGGCGGCGCTGCGGCTGGCGAAGTCCGTCACCGGCAAGCACGAGTTCCTGTCCTTCTGGGGCGGTTTCCACGGCAAGACCATGGGCTCGCTGGCACTGACCGCCGGCGCCCGCGCGGGCCTCGGCCCGCTCCCGCCGGGATACTTCTCCGCGCCGTACGCCAACTGCTACCGCTGCCCGCTGCGGCTGCGGCCCGCCTCGTGCGGGTTCGCCTGCGTGGCACACGCCCGGGACGTGATCAAGGAGAACTCCACCGGGGCGCTGGCCGCGATCGTGGTGGAACCGGTGCAGGGCCGGTCCGGGAACGTGGTGCCCCCGCCGGGGTATCTCACGGCGCTCGGCGAGGTGGCGCGGGAGTTCGACGCGTTGCTGATCGCCGACGAGATGATGACCGGCTTCGGCCGCACCGGCGCGGCCTTCGCCCACCAGCACGAGGCCGTGCGGCCCGATGTACTGGCGGTGGGCAAGGGCATGGGCGGCGGGTATCCGGTGACGGGGGTGGTCGCGGGCGCCGGGACCATGGCGGCGGCGCCGTTCTCCGAGCCCAGCGCCAGTTCGTCCAGCTTCGGAGCGTTCCCGGCTGCCTGCCGGGCGGTGGCGGCGACCACCGGTGTCATCACGGACGACGGACTCGTCGACAACGCCGCCGTGCGGGGCCGGGAGATGCTCGGCCAACTGGCCGACCTGACCGAGCTGGCGCCTCTGGTGGGCGATGTGCGGGGACTGGGCCTCGCCCTCGGCATCGAGCTGGTCGCGGACCGGCACACCCGCGAACCCGCGCCCCGCGACCTGGTCCAGCGGGTCTATCTGGAGCTGCTGCACGCGGGTGTGCTGGTCATGCTGGGCGGCAACACGCTGCGGCTGTACCCGCCGCTCAACGTCGGCCGGGACGTCGCGGAGACGGCCGTGGGCATCATCCGCGAGACGCTGATCGGGATCGGGACCGGGGGCGCGCGGTGACCATGCTTCCCGACATCAACACCGACACCGACATGCTCACCGCGACCGACAAGCTCACCGCGACCGCCGCGCTCGCCGCGTCCGAGGCCGCCGACGAACTGATGCGCCGCCGCGGCACCCGCCGCGAGGTACGCACCAAGGCGGGCGACGCACCGGTCAGCGACGCCGACCTGGCGGCCGAGCGGCGGGCGCTGGCCGTCCTGCGCGACCGTACGCCCGGCTTCGGGATCATTTCGGAGGAGTCCGACCCGGTCGATGCCGAAGGCGACCGGCCGACCTGGATCGTGGACCCGCTCGACGGCACCACCAACTACCTGCGCGGGCTGCCCGACTACGCGGTGGCCGTGGCCCTGGTGGTGGCGGGCCGCACCCGGCTGGCGGTGATCCGGCTGCCCGAGTACGGCACCGAGTTCCGGGCGGTGGCCGGTGCGGGCGCGTTCCGCGACGGGGTGCCGCTGCGGGTCGCCGGGGCACCACCGGGACGGCCGCTGGCGGGCACCGGCTTCGGTACGGACGGGGTGGTGCGCGAGCGGCAGCGGTCCGTCGCCGACCGGCTGCTCGGCGCGGGGTTCGAGATCCGGGAGCCGGGCAGCGCCTCCACCGGTCTGTGCCGGGTCGCCTCGGGGTCGTACGACGGCTATCTGGAGTTCGGCGTCGGGGTGTGGGACACCGTGCCGGGCGCGCTGCTGGTCCAGGAGGCGGGCGGGGTGGTCACGGGGTGGGGCGGCGAGGCGTTCACGCCCCGGGACGGGCATGTCGTGGCGGCCTCCCCCGCCGTGCACGGCCCGCTCGTCGCGGCCGGCGGCGCCCGTCCGCCGGTGGCGCCGGGAGGCCGGGCATGAGCCCGGCCTCCCGGTCCTCGGCGCCGGTCCCGGTCGGCCGCGAGGTGCCGATCGGGGTGGCCGTCGTCGGGTTCGGCACCGCGGGCGGCGCCCGGCTCGGCGGCTACGCGCTACTGCCGGACGCGGAGGTGGTGGCCGTCGTCGACCCGTCGCCCGACCGCCGGTCGCTGGCCGCCGCCCGGCTGCCGGACGGCCGGGTGGCCGCCACTCTGGCTGAGGTGCTGGCCGGGGCGCCGCAGACAGGCCGGGCGGTGGACGTGGTCGATGTGTGCGCTCCCCCGGCCTTCCACGCGCCCCTCACCCGCGCCGCACTCGCCGCGGGCCGGCACGTGATCTGCGAGAAACCGGTGGCCGCGCGGGCGGCCGAGGCACGTGAGCTGACGGAACTCGCCCGGTCCCGCGGGCGCCTGCTGTTCCCCGCCCACAATTACGGGACGTCCCCGGTGATGCGGGCGCTGGCCGGGGCGACGGCCCCCGGTGCCGATCCCGGCGCGCGGCTCGGGCCGCCGAAGTCCGCGACCTTCCGTATCCTGCGCGACCGGCACGCGCGCGGTGTGCCGGGGTACGCGCCCGACTGGCGCCGCTCCCCCGAACTGGCGGGCGGCGGCATCCTGCTGGACCACGGGACGCACTGCGTCTACATGGCGCTGCGGCTGTTCGGCAGGGCGCCCGAGCGGGTGTCGTGCACGGTGTCCCGGGCCGGCGGGGCGCGCTCGGCGGTGGACGAGGCGGCCCGGCTGCGGCTGGACTTCGGCGACGGGCACTGCGACATCGAGCTGAGCTGGACCAGCGGCGAACGCTCCAACCACTACGCGGTGCACGGCCCGGCCGGGTCGGTGCGGGTGGACGACGCGACGGTGACCGGCCGCACGGAGCGGGGCCAGTGGCGGCGCTCCCTGGTGTCGCCGAGCAAGGACCAGACGCACCTGGAGTGGTTCGCGCCCATGTACGAGGACTTCCGGCGGGTGCTGGGCGACCCCGGCCGGTGGGCCGCCCCGGCCCGGGAGATCGTCGACACCGCGCGGATCGTGGAGGCGGCGTACCGCTCGGCGGACGCGGGCG
Source organism: Streptomyces sp. NPDC023723 (assembly GCF_040639815.1). Taxonomy (NCBI): domain Bacteria; kingdom Bacillati; phylum Actinomycetota; class Actinomycetes; order Kitasatosporales; family Streptomycetaceae; genus Streptomyces; species Streptomyces sp. NPDC023723. The sequence continues at coordinate 115,010 of NZ_JBFAAP010000016.1, read as the reverse complement.
GCCGGGCGGTGCCGGTATGACCGCGCTCCGGCAGCCCGCCGGCCGGGACACGCCCCGACGCTCAGCCGGTCAACGCGCGGCTCAGCAGCGGGCCCTCCTCGGACAGGTTGTCGTAGGCCGTGGCGCGGTCGTGGGAGGCGAAGTAGTGGCAGATCACCCGGTCCTCGATGGCGGGCAGCCAGGCGAGCCGGCCGGAGCGGTACGGCTCGCCCAGATCGCGGGTGCGTTTCCCGCCGAGCCGCCCGCCGAGCAGCGAGTACGCCATCTGGGTCACGTAGCGCGGCGCGAAGGCGATCTCGCGGGGCAGTGCGGCCAGGGTGCGCTCCAGGAAGTCCGCGTCGAAGAAGCGCGCGGTGTCGACGGCGGTGAAGCCGCAGCACATGTACGGCACGTACGGGGTGCCCGGCAGCCGGTCGGCGATCCAGTGCACGCCCTGCGGCTCCCAGCCGAACTCGGGCGAGTAGCAGAAGTCGGGCCGCTCGCCGGGCGCGGTTTGGGCCCACTCGACGAGGGCGTGCGGACGGGACAGGAACACCACGTCGCTGTCCATGCCGACGACCGACGGCGCCTCGCTGAGCAGGAAGTAGTCGACGAGCTGGAGGATGCGGACGTTGCCCCGGCGCACCGCGGCGAGCGTGGGGCAGTCACCGAGCAGCGACTCCACCCGCCGGTCGGCCTCGGCCCGGCCGATGATCCGGACGCCCGGCACATGGCGGCGCAGCCGGGCGGTGTCACGCGGCCCGAGCGTGCCGTCGTCGTGGACCACGGGCGTCACCTCGGGCCAGCAGCGCGCCAGCGACTTCGCGGCGAACAGGTACAGCGGGACGTGGTCGGCACAGACCAGGGTGTGAACCTCCACCCCGTGCTCCCCGGTGAAGCGGGGCGTCCCGGTGGCCAGCAGCCGCCGGGTGAGGGCGGACACATCGCTCGCGGACTGGGTCATGCGGATCTCCTCGGCCGAAGGACGGACATGAACGGACATGACGAAGACCATGAATACCCGCAAAGCCCCTCATACAGTGACGAGTTGGAGCAGTGGTTGTTCTTCGCGCCCCATGAGGCGGACACCGTCCGGGCGGCGATGGCGCTGCTCGTCCCCGGGTCGCACGAGGCGGACGCCGTGCGGTACGCGGACCGGCTGCTGGGCGCGTTCGCCGTCGACCCGCCGCTCGTCTACGCCTCCGGCCGCCCCGACGGCTCCTTCCTGCCCCTGTCCCCCGCCCAGCGGACGGGCTGGCGCCGCCGGGTGGCGGAGCTGGGCCGCGGCTACCGCGCGGGCGTACCGGAACTGGACCGGTTCGCGGGCGGCGACTTCGCCCGCGCCCCGCTCGCGGACCGGCACCGGGCGCTGCGCACCGCGCCGGCGGACTTCCGGGATCTGCTCTTCGACCACGCCGTGGAGGGGACGTACGGCGACCCCGTCTACCGCGGCCGGCCCGCCCCGGCGGGTCCCACGGTGCTGCCCCTGCCCACGTACCCGGTCACCGGCCGGCCCCGCCCCGATCCCGTCACGCCGTACGGCGAACCGGGCGCCGACCCCGTCGCCGTACTCGCCCGGCACTTCACCGAGGCGGCCCGGCTGCTGGCCGGCACGGGCGGCTACGGTGGCTGAGCGCGCGGTGGTGGTGGGCAGCGGGCCGGGCGGGGCGACGGCGGCGATGCTGCTCGCCGAGGCCGGCTGGGACGTCACCGTGCTGGAGCGCGGTCCGAGCCACTTCGAGGACCTGCGCGAGGCGGCGCCCCGCCATGTGTTCTCGCCGGACGAGATCAAGGGCCCGGTGCGCGGCTTCGAGTACCCCGACCCGCTCGCGGAGCCCCGGGTCTACGCGGACCGGGCGCTGCCCGGGCGACCCGTCACCGGGTTCGTCAACGCGCTGCCGGCGGCCGTCGGCGGCGGCTCGGTGCACTGGGACGCCAAGACGCCCCGGCTGTGGGACCTCGACTTCGCCAAGCGCAGCACGCTGGGGCCGCTGCCGGACGCGGACGTGGTGGACTGGCCGTTCGACTACGCGGAGCTCGCCCCCTTCTACGACGAGGCCGAGGCGCTCCTCGGGGTGCAGGGCGACCGGGCCGCCCTGCCCGCGCTGACCCTGCGCCGCGCCCCGCGCACCCGGGACTTCCCGATGCCGCCGGGGCCGGACCAGACCTCGTCGGTGCGGGTGGCCGCCGCCGCCCGGAGCCTGGGCCTCGCCCCGTACCCCATGCCGATGGCCGCCAACTCCCGTCCCTACGACGGCCGTCCGGTGTGCACCGACTGCGGTACCTGCTGCGGTTACGGCTGTCCGGGCGGCGCCCGGGGCAGCGCCCTGACGGCGTTGCGGCGCGCGGTGCTGGCCGGCGCGGAGGTCCGTTCGCTGTGCACGGCCGTGGCGGTACGGCACACCGGGCGGCGGGCCCGGGGTGTGGTGTACGCGGACGCCGAGGGCCGGCGGAGCGAGCTGCCCGCCGACCGGGTGGTGCTGGCGGGCTCGGCGGTGGAGAGCTGCCGGCTGGCGGCACTGTCCGAACTGCCGGACCGGTCCGGGCTGCTGGGCCGCCACCTGATGTTCCACTGGTACTCGGTCGCGTACGGACTGTTCCTCGGTGAGCGGGTGCGCGGTGCGCGCGGCCGGAACGTCACCCACGCGCTGGACGACTTCGCCGACCCGGACCAGCCGGGCGCCCGGGCGGCGGCCCGCGCGGCGGGACTGCCGTATCTGCGCGGCGGTGTGGTGGAGCTGGGCGGCGGGCAGCCGGGGCGGGTGCGGGAGGGGCATGTCTACCGGCGGCTGTTGCCGCTGCTGGCGGCGGGCTCGCCGTACGGCCCGGCGTTCGCCCGGCTGATGCGGCAGAGCCCGCTGCGGGACCGGCTGCTCGGGGTGCAGATGCACGGGGAGGACATCTCCCAGCGGGACAACCGCGTCACGCTCGACCCGGCGGTGCGGGACTGGCTGGGGGTGCCGGTGCCCCGGATCTCGTGGGCGCCGCACCGGCACGAACTGACGGCGCAGCGGTTCTGTCTGCCGCGGCTGGCCGCCCTGCTGCGGGCGGCCGGGGCCGACGCGGTCGCCGCCGTACCGGAGACCCGGTCGCGGCTCTTCCCGCGGGAACCGGGCACCGTGCCCGGCAACTTCCATACCCTGGGCGGTCTGCGGATGAGCCACGACCCGGCCGCCGGGGTCACCGACGGGGTGGGCCGGATGCACGCCATGGACAACGTGTTCGTCGCCGACGGGAGCCTGTTCCCCACCTCGGGCGGGCACAACCCGACGCTGACCATCGTGGCCACGGTGCTGCGCAACACCCGGCGGACCGCGTGAGCGGCGCGGCCGCCGCCGAGAACGCGCCGTCCTACCGTTTCGACCCGGCCGCCGCGCTGGGCTGGAAGAACATCGGCCTGGACGGGCTGGGGTGCTTCCTGCGGTCGGTGGAGGCGGTGCTGCTCCACCACGGGTACACCGCGGGCGCGGTGGCGCGCGGTCTGACCGTGCCGCTGGACCTGGTGCGGCGCGGCACCTGGTACGGGCCGCTGAGCGAATTCCCGGCCTGCACGGTGCGCTGGCGGCTGACCGGCATCGGCACCGGCGGGCGGCACTGGCCGGACGTCGCCGCGCTGGTCGGCGGCGGCACGCCGGTGATCCTCATGCCGGACGGCCACCACTGGCCGGGCGACGACCACGAGGGCGCCGAGCACTACCACCACCACATGGTGCTGGCCCACCGGCTGGACGCGCGGGGGCTGCATCTGCTGGACACCGACGCGCCCGCCGAGGACGGCCACCGCCGGGTGCTGCCCGTCACCGACGGGCTGCGCGCGGCGTGCACCCGGTACGCGGTGGCGGCCCGGACCGCGCCGCCGGACACCCGCCGCCCGCACGAGGTGGCCGCCGCGGCGCTGCCGCCGTCGCTGGTGCCGCTCGCCGAGGACGTCGCCGAACTGCGCGCGTTCCACGGCACGGTGTGGTCCGGGGCCCGGCTGCCGCTGCTGCTGGCCAAGGGGATGGACGTGTGGGTGCTCGGGGACGTGCAGCCGCAGCTCTTCCTGCTGGGGCACGCGCTGGCCGGGTCCGGCGACCCGCGCACCGCCGACGTCTCGCGGGCGGCGCTGGCGGCGGCGGCCCGCGCGCAGAAGCTCGGCCTGCTGCTGCTCGGCCTGCACCGGTTCCGCTCCGAGGGCGTCTACGCCATGGCCCACGAGGAACTCGCCGTCCTCGCCGACGCCCTGGCGGAGCTGCTGCGGGCGGCGGCCCGGCACACCGGGTCGGCGCCGCCCCGTGCCCGTGGTGACGGCAGCCGGCTGGTGCGGCGCCTGCGCGGCGAGGCCGAGTGGTGTTTCGGGCAGGGCCGGCCGCTGCCCGACCTGTCCTTCGCCTGACATCCCAAGCGCTGTATCCCAGCCGTATCCCAGGAGAGAGAAGAGGTCACGATGACCGCGAACCCCACCGACGGCCCGGCGTCCACCGACCGGGCGGCCGTCCTCGACGAGATGCGGACGGTGCTGGTCGAACAGTGCGAGACCCCGCCCGAGGTGGCGCACGGCCTCGCCGAGGGCGACCCCATGAGCCGCCTCGGGCTGGACTCCATCACCCTCGCCTACGTCTTCACCCACTTCGAGCAGCGGCACGAGGTGACGTTCGACAACGACGACATCGACCCGCAGCGCTACCGCACGGTCGGCGAGTTGCTGGATGTCCTGGCCGCGGGCGCGGCTCAGGCCCGGTGACCGCACCGGCCCCCTGGGCGGGCCCCGACGACCGGCTGCTCATGGACGTGTTCATGTCCCAGTACCGGCTGCCCGCGGTGGCCGCCGCCGACCGCCTCGGGGTGTTCGCCGCGCTCGCCGCCGCCCCGAGCGATCCGGCCGGGCTCGCCGGGCCCCGGGGGTGGAACCGGGCCGGCACCTCGGTGCTGCTCGAACACCTCGCCGCCCTCGGTCACCTGGCCGTGCACGGCGGCCGGTACCACCCGACCGAGGAGACCCGGGTCTTCCTGCTCCCCGACGCGGACGACTACTGGGGGCCGATGCTCACCCTCGGCTGGGACGACCGCTGCGCGGCCGTGCGGGACCTGGTCGCCACCGGCGTCCCCCAGGGCTACCGGGGCCGGGCGATCTGGGAGACCCACGAGCGCTCGCCCCGGCACGGCGAGCGGTTCGCCCGGGCCATGCACGCGCACTCCACCGCACCCGCCGCGGCCCTGGCCGAGCGGCTGGACCTGACGGGCTGCACCACGCTCCTGGAACCCGGCGGCGGGGTCGGCACCTTCGCCGTGGCCCTGGCCCGACGCCATCCGCTCCTGCGGGCGACCGTCCTGGACCTGCCGGTGGTCGCCCGGGAAGCGGACCGGCTGCTCGCGCGGGCGGGGCTGGCCGGGCGGGTCCGGCTGCGGCCCGGCGACATGTTCGCGCAGCCGTGGCCGGGCGGCCAGGACCGGGTGCTCTTCGCGGACGTGCTGAGCGACTGGGACGACGCGCGCTGCCGCGTCCTGCTGGACCGCGCCCGCGCCGCCCTCGCTCCCGGCGGCCGGCTCCTGGTGCACCAGGTGCTGCCCGACGACGCGGCCCGCCGCTCGCCGGCCGTCACCGGCTACTCGCTGGCCCTCGCGGTGATGACCGGCGGCCGGCTGCGCACCCTGCCCGAACTGGCCGCGCTGCTCGGCGCGGCCGGGTTCACCGACTGCTCGGTCACTCCCGGCTACGGCCACTACGCCCTGCTCACCGCCCGCCCCGCCTGACCAGACGGAGACCTCCATGGACAGCCCGCCCCGCGTCACCGCCGTCATCACCAGCCGCGAGCGCTTCTCCTGGGCCGAGGAGTCCCTCGACAGCTTCTACGCCCGCACCGACGTGCCGTGTCACGTGGTGTACGTCGACGTGAACTCGCCCAGAGACCGGTGGGCGCGGCTGCGCGCGCTGAGCGACGTGCACGGCTTCACCGCGGTCCGCGTCAACAAGTACGTCTCGCCGAACTGCGCCCGCAACATCGGACTGCGCTACGCGCGCGGCGAGTACGTCGTCTTCCTCGACAACGACGTGGAGTACACGCCGGGCTGGCTCGGGCCGCTGGTCGCCTGCGCCGACGAGGAAGCGGCCGCGATGGTCGGTCCGCTCTATCTGCACGGTCCGCTCGACGAGCAGACGGTGCACATGGCGGGCGGGGACATGGAGTTCTCCGGGGTGTGGGGCACCCGGGACTTCACCCAGACCCAGCGGTACTACACGAAGCACCTCTCCGAGGTGCCCGAGGAGGAGCTGCGCCGGGGGCGGTGCGACATCATCGAGTTCCACTGCGCGCTGGTGCGCCGGTCGGTCATCGACCGGGTCGGCGGCATGGACGAGGGGCTGCTGACCACCCGGGAGCACCTCGACTTCAGCCAGCGGGTGCTGGACGCGGGCGGCACCGTGTGGTTCGAACCGGCGTCGGTGATCACGTACCGGATGCCGCCGCCCTTCGCCCGCGACGACCTGCCGTACTTCATGCTGCGCTGGAGCGACGCGTGGACGGCGCGCACCCTGCGGCACTTCGCCGCCAAGTACGGCATCCGGCCCGAGTACGTGGAGCGGGTGGCCAAGAACCGCAAGGGCCGGCAGTGGCTGCTGTTCGAGCAGCTCAAACGGTATCTGCCCGACTCCCTCGGGCCGGCCGGCACCGAGGCGGTCAAGCGGGTCTTCCAGAAGGTCGAGCCGGTCGGCAACCGGCTGCTGGTGGAGTTGCTGACCCGGCGCGAACCGCCGCTGGACTGGCACGTCCACCACGGTGGCGACCGCGCCGGTGCCGCGCCGGCCGCGGCGGGTGCCGCCCGGTGACCGCCGGGTCCCGGGTACTGGTGGTGACCGGCGTGCCCGGCAGCGGCAAGTCCACCGTGGGGGCGCTGCTGGCCCGCCGGTTCGATCCCGCGGTCCTGATCGAGGGGGACGTGCTGCGCCGCATGGTGGTCACCGGCCGCGCCGAGATGACGCCGGACCCGTCACCGCAGGCGCTGCGCCAGTACGGACTGCGGCTGCGGCACCTGGCGGCGCTGGCCCGCTCGTACCACGCCGCGGGCTTCACCGTGGTCGCCGAGGACAATCTGCTGGGCGCGCACCTGGCCGAGTTCGTCCGGCTGCTGGACGGGGTCCGGCCCTGCCATGTCGTGGTCCTCGCCCCGTCGCCGGAGACGGTGCTGCGGCGGGACGCGGAGCGCGCCCGGCAGGCGTACGACGGGACGGGCTGGGGCGCCGCCGAGCTGGACGCGGTGTTCCGCCGGGACACCGCCCGCCTCGGCCTGTGGCTGGACACGAGCGGTCAGCGGGCGCGGGAGACGGCCGGGGAGATCCTGGAGCGGCTCGACGAGAGCGCGCTGCCGTGACCGCCGACCTGCACCAGGCGCTGGTGACGAGCGGGGCGGTCCGCCACTGCGCCGGGCTGTTGGGCCCCGGTGAACGGGAGCGGGCCGGCACGATGCGCGACCGTGCGGCCGCCGACCGGTTCGTCGTGGCCCGCGGGCTGCTGCGGTCGGTGCTCGCGGTGCGCCTCGGCGTGCCCCCGCCGGACGTGCCGCTGGTCGCCCGCTGCCCCGGCTGCGGGGCGGCGGACCACGGTCCGGTGCGGCTGGCCGGGGCGGGCGGCCCGCGCTGGTCGCTGTCGGTCGCGCACACGGGAGTCCTGGTCGCGGTGGCGGTCGGGGAGCGGACCGGGCCGCTCGGTGTCGACGTGGAGACGGCGCGGCGGGCGGCGCGGGTGGAGGAGCTGGCGCCCCGGCTGTTCGGCCCCGGGCAGCACCCGCTGCTCGCCCGGCTGCCGGTGCCGGTGCGGCGCGCCGCCGTACTGGCGGCCTGGACGGCGGCCGAGTCGTACGCGAAGGCCACCGGTACCGCGCTGGGCCCGGCGCTGGCCCGGATGGGCGCGCGGTGCGACGCGCTGGGCCGGGTCACCGTGGCCGGACCCGGTGACCTGGCGGGCTGGTGGGTGCGCGGCGTACCGGCCCGCGCCCCGCACTGCGTCGCGGCCGTCACGACCTGGCGGCGCACCGCCGTCCAGGTCCACCGCCGCACGGAGCTGGCCACGGCTGCCGGACCGCAGCCCCAGCGCCGGCCGGACCGGGCCACCACCGATGAACCGCCCGGCGATGAACCACCCGCCCGCCCGCGCGCGCGGGCGGGCACCACCACGCCCGCGTGCACCGGGGCACCCACGAGGGGAGAGGTCATGGAACGCACCGAGGACGGCGCGGTGGCACGGTCCGCCGCGCTGGAGCACCTGGTCCGGGCCCGGCTGGCCGAGCGGATCGGGCCCGGGACGGCGCACGGCATCGGCCGGGAGGAACCGTTCGCGGACCTCGGCGTCGACTCGCTGGACATCGTGGCGGTCCTGGCCGCGCTGGAACGGGAGTGCGGCGTCGAGCGGATCGCGGACGGCGAGCTGTGGGACCTGGCGGACTCGGTGGGCGCCCTGGTCCGGCACCTGTCCGCGCACGGCCGCCCGCGCGGCGGGACCCGGTGACCGCGACGGCCCCGGTCGCGGTCACCGGGCTCGGCGTGCTCTCGCCCGGCGGCGCCGGCGTCGACGCGCTGTGGCGGGCCTGCGCGGGCGCGGAGGTGGCCTTCCGGGCCGTGACGCACTTCGACGCCTCGCGCACCGGCGCCCACCGGATCGGGCTGGTGCCCGAGGAGGCGACGGGTCCCGGCGCGCCGCCGCCCGGACATCCGCAGCGGCTGCCGTACCTGGTGCACCGCTCGGTCGCGGACGCCGTGGCCGACGCCGAGACCCGCGGCGGCGGCGGGGGCGACGGCACTCGTACCGTGCTGGTGCTGGGCACCACCGACAGCGGCGGCTTCCCGTCCGGGGCCGCGTGGCGTGCCTGGCACGAGGGGCGCGGGCCGGCGGGGGCGTCCTGGACGCCGTACGCGCCGCCCGGCCCCGACTGGCCGGTGGTGCAGGTCGGCAACGCCAGCGCGGCGGGCGCCACCGCGCTCGGGGTCGGCGCGGATCTGCTGCGCGCCGGGGTCGCCGACCGGGCGCTGGTGTGCGGCGCCGACACCGTCACGGAGACGGCGTTCCACGGCCTGGCCTCGCTGCGCACGCTCAGCCCCGGCGGCTGCCGCCCGTTCGCCGCGCGCCGCTCGGGCATCCGGATCTCGGAGTGCGCCGCCGCCCTCGTCCTGGAGCGCGGCGCGGACGCGCCACTGGCGCGGCTGCGCGGCTGGGGCGGCAGCAACGCGGCGAGCCAGGCCGCCCGGCCGGACGTCGCGGGAATCGCCTCGGCGGTGCGGCAGGCGCTGGCGGACGCCGGCACCGCACCGGAGCGGATCGGGTACGTCAACGCGCACGCCGCCGGCACCCGCCACGGCGACGTGGCCGAACTCGGCGCCCTGCACGCGGTGCTGGGCGCCCGGCTGCCCCATGTCCCCGTGGTCAGCAGCAAGGCGGCGCTCGGCCACTGCCAGGGCGCGGCGGGCACCGTGGAGGCGATCGTGACCGTGCTGACCCTGCTGCGCGGCCAGGTGCTGCCCACCCTCGGCCTGGCCGACCGCGATCCGCGCTGGGACCACCTCAACCTGGGCGACGCTCCCCCGCCGCGACCGCCGGGGACCGCGCTCACCCTCTCCTGCGGCCTGGGCGGCAGCAACGTGGCGGTGGTGTTCGACCGTGCGGCCTGACCTCGCGACACCTGTCACCCCGTCGGCACCGAGGACCGCGCGGATCGCCGCGACCGCCGTACGCGAGACCGCCCGGGAACTGCCCGCGGTGCCCCGGACCGCCGCCGGCGTGCCCCGGATGCCGCTCGCCGTGCGCGACACACTGGGCCCCGGACTCCTCGCCACCGCGCGCGAGGCGCTGGCCGCGGCGGGGACCGGGGACGCCGGTCCGCTGGGCTGTGTCACCGCCTTCCACCACGCCACGGCCGCCACTTCCGCGTACATCGCCGAGGTACTGGACCGGCACGGCCCGCGCTGGCTGGCCCCGGAGTGCTTCCTGCACTACTCGGCGCACTCGCTGACCGGACTGCTCTGCATCGGGCTCGGCCTGGCGGGCACCGCGGTCACCCTGACCGGTCCGGCCGGCGGCGTCGACGCGCTGGGGTACGCCGCCGCGCTGATCGCGGCGGGCCGCTGCGGACAGGTCCTGGTCGCCGCCGCGCACTGGCCGCCGCCCGCGGACCCGGCCGCCACCGGCCCGGTCCCGCTGCGCACGGCCGCCGTGGTGCTGGCCGGCACCGGCGGCCGGGGCGAGGTCACCGGCTGGCGCCCCGGCGGCGCCCACCCCGCCGTCCGGGAGGAGACGGACGGCGGGGGCGCGGAACGGGGCGATCCCGGCGAGGCGTTGACCGCCCTGACCGACTGGCACCGCCGTGGCGCCGGCGCCCCCCTGGAGCTGACCGGCGGCGGCTCCCGTCTGCTGCTGCGCCCGGGAGGCACCGGATGACCGCGACCGCGTACCCGGATCCCGGGACCGTCCCCGACCTGCTCGCGGCCCGTGCCGCCGGCGCCGCGCACCGGCCCGCCGTACGGCACCGGGACACCACCCTCACCTGGGCCGAACTGGCCGCTTCGGTGGGCCGGGCGAGGGCCCGGCTGCGCCGGGACGGCCCGGCCCCCGGCGCCCGGCTCGGTCTGCTCGCCCGCAACGACCCCGGCACGCTCGTCGCCCTGCTGGCGGCGACCGCCGAGGGACGGGAGGTGGTCCTGTACGACGCCCGGGCCACCGCCGACGAACGGGCCCGGGTGGCCGCGCGGGCCGGACTGACCGGCTGGCGCACTCCCGGACCCGACAGCGGGACGGCCGAAGCCGCCGGCACCGGGCCGCCGGCCGCGTACCTGGATCTCGTCACGTCGGGGACCGGCGGGCTGCCCAAGGTCGTCCGCAAGGACTGGCGGGTGACGGTCGCGAACGCCGCCGCCTTCGTCGCACTCGCCGGGTACCGCGGCGCGGACCGCATCCTGTGCACCACCCCGCTGCACCACGCCTACGCCCTCGGGGTCGCCGTCCTGCCGGCCCTGCTGACCGGCGCCGCCCTGCACCTCGCCCCGCACCCGGCCGCGCCCGCGACGCTGGGCCGGCTGATCCGGGACGGCGGCATCACGGTCGTCCAGAGCGTCCCGTTCCTCTACCGGGCGGTGCTGGCGAGCGACGTGCCGCTCGCGCCGAACGCGCTGCGGCTGTGCGTCAGCGCCGGGGAGCCGCTGTCCGCCGCGACGGCGGACGCCTGGCGGGACGCCACCGGGGTGGCGCCGCGGGACCAGTACGGGTCGACGGAGTTCGGGCAGATCGGGTACGCGGCCGACGCCCCCGGCGGCCCGCTGCGCCTGCTGCCCGGCGTCACCGCCCGCCTGCGCGCCCCGGACGGCGGATGGCTCACCGCGCCCGGCCCGGACGACCTCGGCGAACTCCATCTGCGTCAGGAGGGCGCCATGCCCGTCGTCTACCGAGGGCTGCCCGGCCTGTCGGCCGCCTCCCACCACGACGGCTGGTTCCGTACCGGCGACACCGGCCGGCTGCCCGCCCCCGGGCAGCTGACCGTGACCGGCCGTGTCACGCGGCGCATCTCGGTGGCCGGCCGCAAGGTCGACCCGCGGGAGGTCGAGCGGGCGGTGCTGGCGGTGCCCGGGGTCCGTGAGTGCTGGGTGGCCGCGCCGCCCGAGGACGCCGGCGGGCCCGGCGACCGGTTCGCGGCCTTCGTCGCCGCCGACGCCGGCGTCACCGAGATCGCCGTGCGCCGGCAGGTGGCGCGCGTCCTGTCGGCGTACAAGGTCCCCACCCGCTTCCATCTGCGGGCGGCGCTGCCGCGCACCGGGACCGGCAAGGTGCACACCGCCCGGCTGTGGCAGGAGGCCGGCGAGGACCGCTGCCACGACCGCGGACCCACGGGACGCGCGCAGGAAGGCGGGGCCGTATGACGGCCCCCGTGCACGACGCCGTCGCCCGCGGCCGGTACGCCCTGCTCCTGCCCGGCGCCGGTTCCCAACTGCCCCGGATGGCCGAGCGGCTGTGCGCCGCGTTCCCCTGTGCGGTGGACGTCCTGGAGCGGGCCGCGCGGGCCACCGGCCTCGACCTCGTACAGCTGTGCCGGGCGGGCACCCCGGCCGAACTGGGCACGGCGGAGGTCTCCCACCCGGCGATCGTGGCCACCGGGCTGGCGGCGGCCACCGCGCTGCGCCGGCACCTGGGCGGCCGGTGGGCGCCGCCGGCCGTGGTGGCCGGCCACAGCCTCGGACACTTCGCCGCGCTGGTCGAGGCGGGCTGCCTGGACTTCGACGACGCCCTGCGGCTGGTGGCCCGGCGGGCCCGGCTGATGAGTGCCCGGACCCGGCAGCGGCCCGCCCTGATGGTGGCCCTGGGCGGCATACCGCCGGGGCGGGTCGCCGAGTGGTGCGCCGACTGTCCCGCGGAGCACGGCACGGTGGTGCCAGCCTGCTTCAACGGCCCGCTCCAGACCGTGATCTCCGGTGACGCGGCGGCCGTGCGCGCGGTCGCCCGGCGGGCCCTGGCCGCCGGGGACGTCCGGGTGCGGGAGCTGCCGGCGGGCGTCGCGTCGCACTCGCCGCTGATGGAACCCGTGCGACAGGCCCTGCGTCCCGCGCTGACCGCGGTGCGGCTGAGCCCGCCGGCCGTGCCCCTGCTGCTCAACACCACCGGGCGCACCACCCTGGACGCCGGCGAGGTACGGGCGGACCTGCTGGGCCAGCTGTGCGCGCCGGTGCGCTGGAACGACGGCATGCGCGTGCTGGCCGCCGCGGGCGTCGGCACCGTCCTGGACGCCGGGCCCGGTCAGGTCCTCGCCCGGTACGCCGCCCTGCACGCCGAACTGCGTCCGGTGGCGCTCAACTTCATGGAGCCCCTGCACCGGGCGGTGCCGCTGCCATGACCGACGGGGGAGGTACGACGGGCCGGTCCGCCCTGGTGTTCGGCGGGACCCGGGGCATCGGCCTGGCCACCGCTCAGGCGCTCGCGGCCCGGGGACACCGGGTGGCCGTCGCCGCCCGGGGCGTGCCCGGGCCGGGGCCCGCCGGGCTGTGGGCGGTGCGCTGCGACGTCACCGACGGGGACCAGGTGGACGCGGCGTTCGCCGGCGCGGCGGCCCGGCACGGACCGGTGCAGATCGTCGTCGCCGCCCAGGGCATGCGCCGCGACGGGCTGCTGGTGCGCGCCGACGCGGCGTCCTTCCAGCGGGTGGCCGACGTCAATCTCACCGGGACCTGGCGGATCGTGCGCCGCGCGGCACCGGCGATGACCGGCGCCGGGTGGGGCCGGCTGGTGCTGGTGTCGTCGGTGGCGGCCGTGCTCGGCACCGCGGGTCAGAGCGCGTACGCGGCGGCCAAGGCCGGGCTGACCGGTCTGGCCCGCAGCGCGGCGCGGGAACTGGGTCCGGGCGGGGTGACGTGCAATGTGGTGCTGCCCGGGTTCGTCGACACGGCGCTCACCTCGGACCTGCCGGCGCACCGCCGCGCCGCGATCCTGGCCGCGACGCCGCTGGGCCGGGCGGGCCGCCCGCAGGAGATCGCCGCCGTCGTGGCGTTCCTCGCCTCCGAGACCGCCGGCTACCTCACCGGTGCCGTCGTCCCCGTCGACGGAGGGCTCGCGATGGGTCACTGAGCGACCGCCCCGCCCGCCGACAGCTTACGGAGCTCTCATGCGCATCCTGCTCGTGGACCACCACGACTCCTACACCCACAACCTGTTCCAGCTGATCGCCCGCACCACGGGCGCCGAACCGCTGGTGCTGCCCTGCGACGCGGCGGCCCTGCGGCGGCTGGACCCGGACGGGTTCGACGCCCTGGTGGTCTCCCCGGGTCCCGGGCACCCGGGGCGGGCCCGGGATCTGGGCTTCACGGCCGGGCTGCTGGCCCGCTGGCCGCTGCCGGTGCTCGGGGTCTGCCTGGGCCATCAGGCGATCTGTCTGGCGGCCGGCGCGCGGGTCGGCCGGGCCCCCGTGCCGCGCCACGGCCACCTGAGCCCGATCCGGCACCGCGGCGACGGCCTGTTCGCCGGGCTGCCGCAGGACTTCACCGGGGTGCGCTACCACTCGCTGGCGGTCGCCGAGCCGCTCCCGGCGGAGCTGGCGGCCACGGCGTGGGCGGAGGACGGCGTCCTGATGGCGGTGCGCCACCGGTCGCTGCCCCGGTGGGGCGTGCAGTTCCACCCGGAGTCGGTGGCCACGGAACACGGCGAGCGGCTGATCGCGAACTTCGCCCGGCTGGCGTCCGGCCCGTCCCGGTCCCGCGGGACGCCCGGCCCGGTGCCCCCCGCGCTCCCCGCCCCGCGTCCGGCGTCCGCCGCCGCGCGGGTCCGTCACCGCCTGCACGTACGCGTACTGCCGTTGGCCCCGGACACCGAGGAGGTGTTCCGCGCGCTGTACGCGCGCTCACCGCACGCCTTCTGGCTGGACAGCTCCCGGGTGGAGCCGGGGCTCGCCCGCTTCTCCTTCCTGGGCGACGCCGCCGGCCCGCTCGCCGAGACCGTCCGCTACCGGGCCGGCTCGGGCCGCGTGGAGGTGACGGACGCGGACGGGGTGACCACCGTGCCCGGCACCGTCTTCGACCACCTGCGGGCCCGGCTGGCCCGGCGCCGGATCGAACCGCCCGCCCTGCCCTTCGACTTCACCTGCGGCTGGGTCGGCTGGTTCGGCTACGAACTGCGCGCCGACTGCGGGGCGGCGCAGCCGGTCCGCCGCTCCGCCGGGGACGACGCCGTGTGGGTGTTCGCCGACCGGCTCGTCGCCGTGGACCACGAGCGGGCCACGACCTACCTGCTGTGTCTGGCCCGCGAGAACCCGGCGGACGCGCTGCGCGCCGGCACATGGCTGCGCCGCACGGCCGAACGCCTGACCGCGCTGCCCCCGGCCCGTCCCCGCCCGCTGCCGCCGCCCGGTGCCCCGCTCCCGTACCGGCCGTCCCGGGGCGAGGCCCGCTACCTGGCCGACATCCGGCACTGCCAGGAGGAGTTGCGGGCGGGCGAGAGCTACGAGATCTGCCTGACCGACACCGTCCGGGTGCCGGTGGCCGCCGACGGTCTGCTGGCGCACACCGTCCTGCGCCGCCTCAGCCCGGCGCCGTACGCGGCCTTCCTGCGGTTCGGCGACACCGAGGTGGTGTGCTCCTCGCCCGAGCGCTTCCTGCGGATCGGTGCGGACCGCCGGGTGGAGAGCAGGCCCATCAAGGGCACCGCGCCACGTGGTGCGGACCCCGCCGAGGACGCCCGGCTGCGGGACAGGCTCGGCCGCGACCCCAAGACCCGGGCCGAGAACCTGATGATCGTGGACCTGCTCCGCAACGACCTGGGCCGGGTCTGCGAGATCGGCAGCGTGCACGTGCCCCGGCTGATGCGGGTGGAGACCTACGCCACCGTCCACCAGTTGGTGTCCACCGTCCGCGGCACGCTGCGGCCCGGCACCGACGCCCTGGACTGCGTGCGCGCGTGCTTCCCGGGCGGCTCGATGACCGGAGCGCCCAAGCGGCGCACGATGGAGATCATCGACCGCCTGGAGGGCACGCCGCGCGGGGTGTACGCCGGCTCGATCGGCTACCTGGGGCTGAGCGGGGGCGCCGACCTGAACATCGTCATCCGCACCGCCGTCCGCTCCGGCGGCCACTGGACGGTGGGCGCGGGCGGCGCCATCGTCCTGGCCTCCGACCCCGCCGAGGAGTACCGCGAGGTGCTCCTCAAGGCCGCCGCCCCACTCCGCGCGCTGCTGCACGCGGCGCACGGACACCGCCCGCCCGCCACCACCGCCTCTGGAGCGACCATGCCCCTCGACCGCCGTCTGCTGGACATCCTCGCCTGCCCGGCCTGCACCGCGCCGCTCACCGCCGACCCGGCCGGCACCCGGCTGACCTGCCGTCAGGAGGACTGCGGCCGTACCTACCCGGTCACCGACGGCATCCCGGACCTCGTCCTCGACGAGAAGCCCGCCCGCCCATGAGGGCCTGAGCAACTGAACGGGGGGCGGGGCGGGATGACGGAGCCGGACGGACCGGTGCGCCGGAGCGGCGCGGACGGCACCCGCCGCCCGCGCGGCCTGCTCACGCTGTGCGGCGTCGAGACCTGGGAGCGGTTCAGCTTCTACGGCATGCGGGCGATCCTCGTGCTGTACCTCGCCGCCCCCGTCACGGACGGCGGCCTCGGCCTGGCTCCGCACACCGCCGCGGCCGTCTTCGGCGTGTACGGCGCCCTGGTCAACCTGCTGGCGCTGCCCGGCGGCTGGATCGCCGACCGGCTGTGGGGCTCCTACCGGGCGATCGTGCGGGGCGGCGTGGTCATCACCGCCGGGCACTGCGTCCTCGCCGTACCGGCCGGCGCGGGCACCACGTACACCGGTCTGCTCCTGGTCGCCGCCGGCACCGGCCTGCTCAAGCCGGGCGTCTCCACCCTGGTGGGCCGGCTCTACGACGCCGAGGGCGGCGACACGGCTGGGGCCGCGGCCCGCCGGGACGCCGGGTTCTCCGTGTTCTACCTGGGCATCAGCCTGGGCGCGTTCGCCGCTCCGCTGGTCACCGGATACCTCGGTGAACGCGTGGCGTGGCACGCCGGGTTCGGCGCCGCCGCGGCCGGCATGCTGGTGGGCCTGCTGGTGTGCGTGCGCGGCCGGGACCGGCTGCCCGTGCGGCGGCGGGCCCGCCCGGTGTCACCGGCCGCCACGTACCGGGCGGTGGGTGCCGGGGGCGCGGCGGTGGTGTTCCTGGCGGCCGGATACGGCGTGGCGCGGTGCTGCGGCCACTCCCCCACCGAGGCGGTAGTGCAGGCCGTCACGGCGCTCACCGCCGTCGTCGCGCTGGTCTGTTTCGCGGTGCTGTTCCGCTCGGCGGGCCCGGACCCGGTGGAACGCGGCCGGCTGACGGCCTACGTGTGGCTGTTCCTCGCCGCCACCGTGTTCTGGACCGTCGCCGAGCAGGGAGGTTCCCTGATCAGCCTGTTCGCCCGCGACCACGTGGACCGGACGCTGGCCGGCCGTCAGGTGCCGACGAGTTGGTTCCAGTCCCTCGGCCCGCTGTACAGCGTCCTGCTGGCCGGCGGGTGCGCGGCGCTGTGGCTGCGGCTGGGCGGGCGCCAGCCGGGCACCCCGGCGAAGTTCGCGCTGGCCCTCGGCGGGCTGGGGGCGGCCTCGCTGGTCATGGCGGGCGCGGGCTGGTCGGCCGGGGCCGGGCGGGTCACTCCGCTCTGGCTGGTGGTGGCGTTCCTGGTACAGATCGTGGCGGAGATGCTGCTGAGCCCGACGGGGCTGAGTGTGACCACGCGGCTGGCGCCGGTCCGGCTGGCCCACCGGGTGATGAGCCTGTGGTTCCTGTCCGTGGCGCTGGGCAGCGCGCTCAGTGCCCAGGTGGTCCGGCTCGCCGCGGTGTGGCCGCCGGGCCGGTACTTCGCCGTCCTCGGCGCGGCGGCCCTGCTCGTCTCGGCCGCCCTCGCCCTGGCCCGGGGGCGGCTGCGGCGGCTGATGCACGGCGTGGACTGACCATCCGTGCGGGGCCTCTCACCCCTCCGGCGCCCCGGTCGCCGACATCCACGCCGCGTGCAGGTCCGCGTACCGGCCGGGCCGGGCGACGAGTTCGGCGTGGCTGCCCTGCTGGACGATGCGGCCGCCGTCGAAGACCAGGACGTGGTCCGCGGCCTCGGCGGTGGACAGCCGGTGGGCCACCGACACCGCCGTACGGCCCCGGGTCGCCTGCTCCAGGGCGCGCTGGAGCCGCTGTTCGGTGGCCGGGTCGACGGCGGACGTGGCCTCGTCGAGGACGAGCAGGTCGGGGTCGGCGAGGTAGGCCCGGGCCAGCGCCACGAGCTGCCGCTCCCCAGCCGACAGCGCCTCGCCGCGCTGTCCCACCGGGGTGTCGAGGCCCTTCGGCAGCCCGGCCGACCAGCCCTCGAGGCCGAGGTCGCGCAGAGCCCGCCACACGTCCTCGGGGGTGGTGTCCGGCCGGCCGCGGGCGATGTTCTCACCGACCGTGGTGTCGAACAGGAAGCCGTCCTGCGGCACCATGACGACCCGGCCGCGCAGCGCGGCGAACGGCACCTCGGGCAGCGGTACCCCGCCGAGCGTGATCCGGCCCGCGGTCGGGTCGTCCAGCCTGATCAGCAGCTTCACGAACGTCGACTTGCCGGAGCCGGTCTCCCCGACGACGGCGACCCGGGTGCGCGGGGCGATGCGCACCGTCACGTCGTGCAGGACCGGGGGGCCGCCCGGATAGCCGTAGGCGACGTCCTCGAACCGGATCTCCACCGGTCCCGGCGCGGGCGGGCGGCCCGCCGCCGCGGGGTCGGGCACGTCGACGGGGGTGTCGACCACGGCCAGGGCGCGCCGCCAGCCGGCCAGGGCGTTCTGGAGTTCGTTCAGCACCTCGGTGCTCATCTGTGCCGGTCCGATGAACAGGGTGACCAGGAACAGGAACGCCACCAGTTCGCCGGCGCTCATCCGGCCGCCGACGCCCAGCAGCACACCGAGGCTCACCACGCCGCCGATGGCCAGCGCGGCGGCGACCTCGCCGCTGGAGAGGGTTAGGGCCACCAGCCGCTGGGCGCGGCTCTGCGCCCGCCGGTGCTCCTCGACGGCGGTGTCGATCCGCCGGCCGATCAGGTCGCCCGCGTCGTAGGCGTGGATGACGGCGGCGCCGACGACGGCCTCCCCGGTGGCGGCGAGCATGTCGCCGCCCCGGGCCCGGACCCGGCCGTACGCCGCGGAGAGCCGGCGCTGGAGCGCGGGCAGGACCAGGGCGAGCGGGGTGAACACCGCCCAGACCATGAGGGCGAGCTGCCAGGAGTAGGCGAACATCACGGCGCTGCCGACCAGCAGCTGGCACAGGCTCACCAGGAACATGCCGCCGAACTGGAGGAAGGTGCTGAACTGGTCGATGTCGGCGGTGACCCGGGCCACCAGGTCGCCCCGGCGTTCGGAGGTGAGCGCGGGTGCCGACAGGTCGTGCACGCGGCGGAACACCTTGACCCGCAGGGTGGCCAGGCCGCCTTCGACGCTGCGGTAGAGCCGGTGGTTCATGCGGTAGGTGACATGGGCGGTGACGAGGACGGCGGCGGCGCACACGCCGACGGTGGCCAGCACGAAGCCGGTGCGCGGGCCCTGTTCGGCGCGGATGCCGTCGTCGAGGGTGAGCTGCACGGCGATAGGCACGACGACCCGGCCGCCGGCGGCGAGGAGCGCGAGCAGCAGCACGCCCAGCAGTCCTTCGCGCAGTCCCGGCGACACCTCCAGGGCCCGCCGGAACGTCCCCCAGGCGCCCCGTCCCTCGCCGGTGATACGGCTGCTGGTACGGCTGTTCACGCGGTCCTCCCGTCGGTGTCGTGCGGATCCGGCCGCGGCTCCCGGCCGTCCTGGCCGTTCTGCTCGTGCTCGTAGGCGGTGACCAGGTCGCGGTAGCCGGCGCAGCGGGCGCGCAGTTCGGCGTCGGTGCCGCTGTCGCGGACCCGGCCGCGGTCCACGTACACGACGTGGTCGGCCAGGGCGATGGTCGCCCGGCGGTAGGCGACGACGACCAGTGTGGAGGGCACCCGGGCCGCGCGGAGCCGGCTCAGGATGCGGGCCTCCACCTGCGGGTCGATGCTCGACGTGGCGTCGTCCAGGACCAGCAGCCGGGGGCGGCGCACCAGGGCGCGGGCCAGCGCGATCCGCTGGCGCTGCCCGCCGGAGAGGGTGGCGCCGCGCTCGCCGACGCGGGTGTCCAGGCCCTCGGGCAGCGCCCGGACCACCTCGGCGGCCTGGACGGCCTCCAGCGCCTCCCACACCCGCTCGTCGGGCAGTTCCAGGCCCAGCAGGATGTTGCCGCGCACGGTGTCGTCGAACAGCAGGGTCTCCTGCGGGACGAACGCCACCGCCGAGGAGACCTCGCCGGAGCGCATCTCGCGGGCGTCGAGGCCGTCCATGAGCACGTCGCCGCGCACCGGGTCGACGAGCCGCACCATGAGGGTGGCCAGGGTCGACTTGCCGGAGCCGGTGGGGCCGACGACGGCGACGGTCCGGCCGGAGCCCACGCTGAGGGTGACGTCGTGCAGGACGAGGCTGTCGTCGTAGCCGTAGCTGACGCCCCGGGTGTCGAGGCTGATCGGGCCGGCGTCGTTGAGTCGCAGCCGCCCGGTGGGCAGGTCGCCCCCGGCGTCCAGGACGTGGCGCACCCGGGCCCAGCCGACGGCGCTGCGGGGCAGTTCGGCCAGCACCCAGCCGAAGGCGCGTACCGGGAAGGCGATCATCGTGAACAGGTAGGCGACCTGCACGAGTTCGCCGACGTCGATGGCGCCCGCGGCGAGCCGGCCGGTGCCGACGGCCAGGACGCCGAGGATGCCCAGGCTCGGCAGGGCGTCGAGCAGCGGGTCGAAGCGTCCCCGGGTGCGGCCGACCGCCACGTTGGCGTCCCGGAGCCGGCCCGCGGCCTCGTTCATCCGGGCCGTCTCGTGCTCCTCCAGGCCGAGGGTCTTGACGACCAGGGCGCCGTCGAAGCTCTCGTGGGCGATGTCGCTGGTCTCGGCCCGCAGCGCCTGGGCGCGCTGGGCGAGCGGGGTCAGCCGGCGCTGGTGGACGACGTTGAGCAGGCCGATGGCGGGGAAGACCAGCAGCGCCACCGCCGCCAGCACCGGGTCGACGGCGAACATGGACACCATGGCGGCGACGAGCATGACGGCCACGCCGATGGCGCTGGGCAGCGGCACGATGGGCGCCCAGGCCGCCTCCACGTCGGCGCCGACGTTGGACAGCAGCTGGCCGGCCGGGTGCCGCTGGTGCCAGGACAGCGGGAGCCGCAGATAGCGCCGGGCGACCTTGCGGCGGTAGGCGGCCTGGAGCCGGAACTGCATGATGCCCGCGCCGACCCGGCGTCCGATGACCCCAACGACCCGCAGCATCGCCACGCCGAAGACGGCGAGCCCGGCGCCGGCCAGGGCGGCGGCGCTGGTCCGGCCGTCCCGGAAGGCGGGCAGGACGACGTCCTCGGTGATGCGGCCCAGCGTCCAGGAGGTGGCGACCGGCGCGACGCCGTACAGGGCGCTGGCGGCCAGGGCGGCGGCGAAGATCCAGGGTTCCTCGCGGACGGCGACGGCGAGCACCCCGAGGCCGCGGCGCAGGGTCGACCGGTCGGTTGCGGACACGGGCGCGGTTCCTTCCGGGCGGGCCGTACCAGCCGGAGCGGGCCGCGTCACTGGCGGGCCCCGGTGGCGGCCGGCAGGGCGTCCAGCAGGGCGAGGTCGTCGTCGTGCAGCCGTACGTCGGCGGCGGCCACGTTGTCGTGCAGGTACCCGGGGTTCTTGGTGCCGGGGATGGGGATGACGTGCGGGCCGCGGGCGAGCACCCAGGCCAGCGCGGTCTGCGCGGGGGTGCGGCCGCGGCGCCGGGCGACGGCGCGCACGGCGTCCAGGAGGCGGAGGTTGGCCGCGAAGCTACCGTCCGTGAAGCGCGGGTTGTGGCGGCGGTAGTCGCCGTCGGGCACGTCGGCGGCGGCGGTGAAGCGGCCGGCGAGGAAGCCGCGGCCGAGCGGCGCGTAGGCGATGAGGGCGATGCCCTCCCGCTCGGTGAAGGGCAGCAGTTCGGCGGTGGTGTCACGGGTCCACAGCGACAGTTCGGCCTGCACGGCGGCGACGGGGTGGACGCGCGCGGCGCGGCGCACCTGTTCGACGCTCACGTCCGACAGGCCCAGGTGGCGGGCCTTGCCGGCCCGTACGGTCTCCGCCATCGCGCCCCATGTCTCCTCCAGCGGGACCTCGGGGTCGACCCGGTGCAACTGGTAGAGGTCGACGTGGTCGGTGCGCAGCCGGCGCAGGCTGGCGTCGACGGCGGCGCGGATGTGCGCGGGCCGGCCGTCGCGGCGCAGCCGGCTCCCCCCGGCGACGAAGCCGGCCTTGGTGGCGAGGAAGGCCCGGTCGCGGCGGCCGGTGAGCGCCCGGCCGACGAGTTCCTCGTTGGTGTGGGGGCCGTAGACGTCGGCGGTGTCCAGGAGGTTCGCGCCGAGGTCGAGGGCGCGGTGCAGGACGGCGGTCGAGGTGGCGTCGTCGCGGCCGGCGGGGTCGTAGGCGTAGGACATGCCCATGCAGCCGAGGCCGACGGCACCCACCGGGGTGCCGTGCGGGCCGCCGATGTGCCGGGTGTGCACACGTGGTCCTTCCTCGGCGCGGGGCGCGCCGGGTGGCCGGGGCCCGGACCGGCCGGGCCCCGGAGGGGAGTCGCGCGGGGCGCGGTCAGGTGACGGCGCCCTCGGTCCAGGCGCGCTTGAGGATCTCGTCGACGGTCTCCTCGACCGTCTGCTCGGAGGTGTCGAGCCACAGCCCGATGCGGGGGGTGCTGTCCCGCAGCACCTTGTCCATGGCGGCGGGCTGCCAGTCGGGTCCGTAACCGGACTTGGCGCGCTGCGCCTCGCGCCGGGCCACGACCTCCGGGTCGGGTGCCAGCATGACCACGGCGAGCGGGCGGCTGCGGATCAGCCGGGGCAGGTCGGCCAGGTATTCGCCGAGGAAGAGGTCCTGGACGACGGCCGTGAACCCGGCCTCGACGTAGGCGTCCGCGGCGGTGGCGGCCAGGCGGTAGCGCAGCCGCAACTGGGCGACGGCCTCCGGCGGAGCGTCGGCGGTCATGTGCGCCTGGCCGTTGACGACCATGCGGCGGAAGGTGTCGCCGCGCACGTGGGCCGAGCGGGGCAGGCGCTCGGCGAGGGCCTGGGCGACGGTGGACTTGCCGGCGGCGGAGATGCCGGAGACGACGATGACGCCGGGGGTGCCGTCGACGGGGGTGGATGCGGGGCTGGTGATGTCGGTCATGGGCGGGACGGGAATCCTTGCCTTGTGGTCGGTGATCGGGGGTGTTGCCCGTCAGTCGCGTTCGAGGACGAGCAGGTCCATCGAGGCCGGACGGCTCGGGGAGGTCCCCCAGGTCCCCGGCCGGGGTTCGCGGCGCAGGCGCAGCCCGTGCCGGGACGCCATCGCCAGCAGGTGGTCGGGGCGGTAGGCGATGGCGTACGTGGGTTCCTCCTCGGAGTGCACGTGGTGGTCGCCGCGGTCGTGCGGGAAGGTGAACGCGGTCGTGCCGCGCGCCATGTTCGCGGCGGCCCGGTCGGTGAGGAGGTAGGCGGTGGCGAAGCACAGCCCGCCCGGCCGCAGTACCCGGGCGCACTGGGCCAGGTAGTTCTCCGTCTCGGCCGGGCGCAGGTGGCTGATCAGTCCGACGAGCGCGGCGATGTCGTAGGCCGCGTCCTCGGCGGGGAACCGGAAGCCGGCCGCGTCCAGTGTGCCGTCCGGGTTGTAGATCTCCTGGCGGATGTCGACGTGCGCGAAGCGGAAGCGGGGGTGGCGGGGGGTGATGGTGCGCGCGCACCACTCGATGGCGTGCGGCACGATGTCGAAGCCGAGGTAGGAGCCCTCGGTGAGGACGTCGGTGAGCGGCACCGCGATCCGGCCCGGACCGCAGCCGGCGTCGAGCACGTCGTGGCCGGGGCCGAGGCCGAGTTCGTCCCGCATGTACGCGGTGATCCGGCGGCCCACCTCCAGGAAGTCGCCGTTGCCGACGAAGCGGCGGTGGCGGCGGGGCGGCAGCAGCGGGTGCTCCCTGCCGCGCACGGTGTCCCATACGTCGAGGGCGCGCAGGCCGGTGTGGTAGCCGAGGCGGCGCAGGCGTTCCAGGTGTCCGGCGGTGCGTTTGGACGAGGTGTACTTGGTCGCCCTGAGCGCGCTCAGTTCGGGCTTGCTGCCTGCCAAGGAGCGGCCCCTCTCGGTGGGTGGTGCACCGGCACGGGTGCGAGGGGCCTGGCGCGGGCGTCCGGGCGGCTCCCCCGGCCCGGCGTTCAGGATGGCGGGCACCGGGTAGGCGGTCAACCGGACTTGTCCGGACAGCGAATCGTTTCGCCCGCTACCGGGGGCTTTGGGCGGCCGGGTCGGTGTCCCGCGCGGACCGGCAGATTCACCCGTCCGGTGCGCCGTACGACATCTCTTCGATTGCGGCAACTCTTCGATTGCGGCCGGCCGCCGCCCGGACCCGGTGTACGCCGGCGTCCCGGGACGCGGCATGATCGCGGCCATGCTGATCGCTCACGAGGGTTGTTCGCCGACGGTCCATCCCACGGCCTACGTCGCTCCGACCGCCACGCTGTGCGGGGACGTCCGGGTGGGGGCCGGGTGCCGGGTGCTGTTCGGTGCGGTGCTGACCGCCGAGGGCGGGCCGGTGGAGCTGGGCGAGGGCAGCATCGTGATGGAGAACGCCGTCCTGCGTGGCACCCGGCGGGATCCGCTGACTGTGGGACGGCAGGTCCTGGTCGGCCCCACCTCCTGCCTGACCGGCTGCCGGGTCGAGGACGAGGTCTTCCTGGCCACCGGCAGCCGCGTCTTCAACGGAGCGCGGATCGGGATCCGCTCCGAGGTGCGGATCAACGGCGTCGTGCATCTGCGCACCGTGCTGCCCGCCGACTCGATGGTGCCGATCGGCTGGGTCGCCGTCGGTGACCCGGTACGCGTCCTTCCGCCGGACGATCACGACGCGATCTGGGCGGTGCAGAAGGACCTGGACTTCCCCGGCCATGTCTTCGGTCTGGACCGTCCGGCGGACGGCGGGAGCCTGATGCCGGGCATCTCCGAACGCTACGGCCGGGGCCTCGGCCGGCACCGCGACGACCAGCAGATCTGAACCCGGCGGCAGGAGCCCGGCCCCGCCCACGGCCGAGAGCGAACGTTCTACCTCACGTCTGTGTATTCTGGCGGGATGAGTACGCGTCCAGCGAGCGGCACCACCTCCGAGGCCCGGGAGCGGCTGCTCAACACGGCAACCAGGATCTTCTACGCGGAGGGCATCCACTCGGTCGGCATCGACCGGATCACCGCGGAGGCGAAGGTGACCCGGGCCACGCTGTACCGGCACTTCGTGGGCAAGGAAGACCTCGTTCTCGCCTATCTCGACCAAGCCGACCGGATGATGCGGGGCCAGGCCGACGCCGCGCAGACGGGCAGCCGGTCGGCCGTCGACAAGGTGCGGGCGGTCGCCAGGTCCATCGCCGACGGCATCCGGTCACCCGGTTTCCGCGGCTGCGCCTTCCTGAACGCGGCGGCCGAATACCCCGATCCGGCCCACCCGGTCCACCAAGCCGTGCTGGCCCACCGCGAGTGGTTCCTGAACACCGTCACGGACCTGCTGGCACAGGCCACCGACGCCCCCGCCGACCCGGCCGCCCGGCACCTGGTCATGCTCAGGGACGGCGCCATGGCGGCCGGCTGCCTCTTCGACCCCGAGTTGATCTGCGAGACCTTCCTGCGGGGCGTCGAAGGGCTCCTTCGTGTGCACGTCGGAGAAACGCCGGTGCCTCCCGTCGCGGACCGGGCGGTCTGAACTCGTCCCAGGTGAACCGAGGTTGGCGACGCCTCCACGAACCGAGCCGATCGGGTTCGGCATTCGGCTTCCGGCGCCGACCGGGCGGCGGCGTCGCCCGATTCCGTCAGTCCTGCCTGGCGGCGCGGCCCAGGCGCAGGGCCGAGACGAGGAAGAAGACGGCGCCCGGGACGGCGTAGCCGATCGCGCTGGAGAGGGTCGGGTCGTCCGCGCCGGCCGACGTGAAGATGGACGCCCCGGCCAGCGTCGAGATGCCGCCGCTGAGGATCATCGGCCACTGGCCGCCCATCTTCCGGCGCGGGACGGCCACGATCAGCTGGACCAGCCCGGCCACGACCGCCCAGGCGCCCCACACGCGCAGTACCGCCGGTATGCCGGACGCGCCGGCGACGCCCACTCCGAGGGCCGTGGCGAGGCTCACCGCCATGTTCACGTAGAGCAACGCGGGTGATCCGGTGCGGCGCGAGGCTTTCGCGTCGACGAGGGCCGCGCCGACATCGAACAGCGGATACAGCACGAGCAGCACGACCACGACCGGGCTCAGTTTCGAGGCCATCGGCAGCGTCACGAGGGCCCAGACGATGGCGAACGCGAACCGGACGAAGTACAACCGCCGCAGGGCAGCGGCCGTCCCGGCGCTGCGGGACGGCGCGGTAAGGGTGCTCACGGTGTTCCTTTCGGTGGATGCGCGGAGCGGGAGGCAGACCGCGTCGGCGCGAAGTACCTGACGTGGGTGCGGTGTTGCCCTGCCCGTGGGTGCCACGACGGGATGGCGTGTCCGACGGCCGGACAGAAGGCGCCAACCGGGCATCCGTTCCGCGAGACTGAACGTTCTGTATCGCCAGAATGGCAATGCGGCAGGGGGATGTCAAGACCGAACGTTCTACCTCAGGCGTCGGGGCCGCCGGTCCAGAGCGAATGCTCCCGGTTCGCCCATTCCTCGCCGACCGAACCGGTGCGCATGCCCCGGCGCGCCTCCGGATCTCCCAGGGCCATGCCGATGTGACCGGCCAGGACGATGCCGAGGGTGAGGGCCAGCCAGTCGTGGACGAACGTGGCCGAGGTGCGCCACATGAGTGGGGTGAGGTGGGTGAACCACATCATCAGACCGGTGCCGAGCATGACGAGCGTGGCACCGGCCGTCCAGGACGCGAAGAGCTTCTGTCCGGCGTTGAACTTGTGCGCGGGGCGGGCCCCGGGCCGCTTGTCCCGCCGCAGGACGGCACGCAGCCACCGGCTGTCGTGCGGACCGAAGCGGTTCAGCAGGCCCAGGTCCGCGCGCAGGGCCCGGGAGCCGAGGCCGATCAGCACCGGGACCGGGAGGGCGACGCCCGACCACTCGTGCACGGTGACCACCAGGGCGCGGCGGCCGACCAGTTCGGCGAACAGCGGCAGGTACAGGCAGGCCGCGGTCAGGACACAAACGCCCATCAGCACGGCCGTCGCGCGGTGGGCCCAGCGCTCGGCCCGGCTGAACCGCGGCAGCCGCCCGGCGGCCGGCGCGGACTCAGGTCGTGGGCTCATCGTCCCGCCCGTTCGAACGGCCCACCCAGGCGTCGATGTCGTAGCCCCGCTCTTCCCAATACCCCGGTCGCACGTGCTCGGTGACGGTGATGCCGGAGAGCCACTTGGCGGACTTGTAGAAGTACATGGGCGCCACGTAGAGGCGGACCGGACCGCCGTGGGAGTGCCCGATGTCCTGGTCCTGCATGCGCAGGGCGACCAGGACGTCCGGGCGGCGCGCCTGCTCCAGCGTGAGGCTCTCCGAGTAGGCGCCGTCGAAGCAGGTGAAGCGCACCGCGCCGGCGGAGGCGCGCACTCCCGCGGCGTCCAGCAGCCGGGACAGCCGCACCCCTTGGAACGGGGTCCCCGGCACCCGCCAGCCGGTCACGCACTGGACGTCGCGCACCATACGGGTCTGGGGCATCGCCTCCAGATCGGCCAGGGTGTACGTCGCCGGGCGGTCGACCAGGCCGTCGACGCCGAGCCGGTAGGTGTCGGCGTCCTTGGCCGGTACGGACGAGGTCACCGAGTAGTAGCGGAATCCGCCACCGTTCGGCAGCAGGCCGGTCAGTCCGGTCGGGTCCCGCTCGGCGGCACCGCCGAGGAACGACTCGAAACCACGCTGCAACGCGGGGGCGGCGAGGACGCCGAGCGCACCGGCGCCGAGCGTGCCGAGGAAGACCCGTCGTCCGACAGGCGCACCCGGCTTCTCCGGCCGCTGCGGCCTTTCGGAGCTCATGTGTTTCCCCTCCCGTTGCTTCGCCGGCCGGAGGGGCCGGTCCGCGTCGGCCGGCGGCTCGCTGACGCCGCGCACGGCGCGGGCCGCTGCCATGAGCGCCCCGTGGTGAGTGTAGCCAGCCGGTCCGGCGCCGCTGCGGGCCCTTCGGCATGCGGGCGGAAGACCGGCCCAGCAGAATCTACAGGGCAACGATAAAAATCGACGAGGTGTAGAGTTTTATCCGAGGGGGCTGACCAGCTTCCTTCCACCGGACCTTCCTGGAGCACCCATGCAGCAGCGGAACTGGCTCATCACCGGCGTCAGCACGGGCCTCGGCCGGGCCTTCGCCCAGGCCGCCCTGGCCGCCGGGCACACCGTCGTCGGCACCGTCCGCGCGGAGAAGGACCTGCGCGCCTTCGAAGAGCTCGCACCCGACCGCGCGCACGGCCGCCTCCTGGACGTGACCGACGACGACGCCGTCTCAGCCGTGGTCGCGGAGGCGGAGCGGAGCGTCGGTCCGCTGGACGTCGTGGTCGCCAACGCCGGCTACGGCCTGGAGGGCACCTTCGAGGAGACACCGCTCACCGAGCTGCGGCGGCAGTTCGAGGTCAACGTCTTCGGAGCGGCGGCCACCCTGCGGGCGGCACTGCCCGGCATGCGCCGGCGTCGCCGCGGGCACCTGATGGCCGTCACCTCCATGGGCGGGCTCATGGCCGTGCCCGGCATGTCCGCGTACTGCGGCAGCAAGTTCGCCCTGGAAGGCATCCTCGAGGCACTGGGCAAGGAGGTCGCGCAGTTCGGGATCCATGTGACGGCGATCGAGCCCGGCTCCTTCCGCACCGACTGGGCCGGCCGCTCCATGACCCGCGCCGCGCGCACCATCGAGGACTACGACGAACTGTTCCGCCCCATCCGGGAGGCACGGCAGCAGGCCAGCGGGAACCAGCTGGGCAACCCGGCCAAGGCGGGGGACGCCGTCGTACACATCGCATCCGTCGAGCGGCCGCCGGCCCATCTCGTCCTGGGTTCGGACGCGCTGCGCCTGGTCACCGCCGCGCGGGCGTCCGTGGACGAGGACATCCGCACCTGGGAAAACCTCTCCCGCACCACCGACTTCGCCGAAGGCGCACAGCTCTGATGCCCGGCCGACCCCCCGCGCGGGGCCGACGTCCCACCGAACGCAAGGGCGATGTCCGGGAGCGGGCCATCCTGGACACCTGCGAGGCCCTGCTGGCGCAGAAGGGCTACGACGCCATGACCGTCGGCGACATCGCCGAGGGCGCCGGCATCACCCGCGGCGCCCTGTACTTCTACTTCGGCTCCAAGCAGGAGGTGGTCACGGCGCTCGTGGCCCGGACCGTCGAGCATCTGTGGGAACGGTCCCTGGCCACCGCGCGGGCCGAGGAGCCGCGTCAGGCCGTCGCAGCGGCCATGCACCGCACGGTCGAGCTGTGGAACGAGCACGGTCTGGTCATGCGCACGGCCATCGATCTGTCGTTGACCGTGCCGGAGATCGGCCGGCTGTGGAGCCACACGGCCGACTTGTTCATCGCGGCCATCACGGCCGTCCTGGAACGGGCCGGCGTTGCGGCCGGCACCCGGCCGGATCAGGCCTCGGCGATGGCACGCGCCCTGTGCTGGATGATCGAGCGGACCTTCTACCACGCTTCGCAGGAATCCCGCGAGAAGCTGCAAGAGGCGTCCGCGACCTGCGCGCACATCTGGCTGACCAGCGCCGGCCTGACCGGCTGAGGCACGCCGGGCGGCTGTGCGCCGCGATCGGCGCTCCGGCCTGCGGGGCGCCCCGCACTGCCGCCCGGGTGGTACTGCTGGTACCGTGGGTACCATGCCGGATCCCAAAGCGATGAACCTACGCTTCCCCGACCCCGCGCAGCGGGCGGCCATCGCGGCGGCCGCCAAGCAGGCCGGGGTCAGCATGCAGGAGTACATCCTCTCGGCCGCCTACGACCGGGCGACCGCGGTGGAACAGCGGTTCCTGGAGGGCTTCAAGGCGTCCATGGCCCGCAGCGGGGCGGCTTTCGCGGCCGAGCCGAGCACCGTCGACGCCGGCCCGGAGCAGCGGGCGAGCGAGCAGGAGGCGCTGCGGGAGCTGGCTCAGCAGGGGCGGGACCACGCCGCGTGAGCGAGCAGGAACCTCCGCACCCCCTCGACGTCACGTTTCTGCTGCACGCCGCCGAGCTGCTCGACGGCGATCCGCAGGTCGACGACTACGGACCGCTGTACGCGGCCGTCGCCCGGGTCAACGCCCGGGCGATGGAGCGGGACATCTACGGATCGCCGTACCTCAAGGCCGCCGCCCTGCTGCACACCCTGGCGAGGCTGCCGTGCCTGGAGCACTCGAACGAGCCCTTCGCCTGGCACACGACCGAGGCCTATCTGGCCCTCAACGCGCACGCCCTCGACTACCCGCCCAAGGCAGCGGTCGCGCTGGTACGCGACGCGGCCCGCGGGACGCTCGGCGTCGCCCGGATCGCCCGGCAACTGCGGGACTGGGCCGCCGCTTGAGCCACTGAGTTCCTCAGGGACGCCCCGTCCCCGGCAGCGCGGTCGCCTCCCGACGGCCACACGGGCACCGTCCCCGGCTCGTTTCCCGTCGCACGCCCCGGCCCTCGGCCCCGAAGCACGACGCCTCCAGGGCCCGCCCGCGACGCGGGCGACCGCCTCGGCGGCCCGGCGGCCGTTCCGTACCCGGCACGAGCAACAGAAGGACACAGGATGACGTCGTCTCAGGCCCGCCGCACCGGCCGTCCGCCCCGGCTGTCCCAGGAGGCCATCCTCACGGCGGCCCAGCGCCTCCTGGACGAGGAAGGACCCGAGAAGCTGTCGATGCGCCGACTGGCGCAGGAACTGTCCAGCACGGCGATGGCGCTGTACCACTACGTGCGCGACAAGGACGAGTTGCTGCTCCTGCTGCTCGAACGGCACGCCCAGCGCTTCCCGCGCCCCGCGCTGCCCGCCGATCCGCGTGAGCGGCTGATCGCGGCCGGCCAGGCACTGCACGACATCCTCGGTCTTCGCCGCCCTGACGCCGGAGGAGTTCCCCCGGCTCGCCTCGCTCGCCGACCGCTGGGACGAGATCACCACCCGGGACACCCACCGCGAAGGTCTGGTGGACCTCGTCGACGGACTGCTGTCGCGGGCGGACGGGGCCCGGGAGGCGACATGACCGCCGGCCCGGAGACCAGTCTGACCGAAGCACTGCTGCACGTCGGCGGGGCCATTGACCGGGTCGGCCGGGTGGACGACGGCACGACCCGGACCGACACCCTGGCCCTGGAACGGCGACGGAGGATCACCACCCGCGCCGCCGTCGCGGCGTTCGAGATCGATGACGTCGCCGTCAACCTCGTCGACACCCCGGGCCATCCCGATTCATCGCCGAGGTCGACCGGTCCCTGACGGTCCTCGACGGCGCGGTCCTGGTGCTGTCCGCCGTGGAGGGCGTACAGGCGCAGACCATCGTGCTGTACCGGGCGCTGCGCCGCCTGGGCATTCCCGTGGTCTTCTTCGTCAACAAGATCGACCGGGCCGGCGCCGCTCCCGGGACGGTTCTCGCGAGGATGCGCAGCCGCCTGAGTACGGCTCTCGTACCGCTTGGTCACGTACTCGGCCCCGGCACGGCCGCGGCCGAGGCCGTGCCGTGCGGGTGGGAGGACCCGGTCGAGGCCGAGCGGCTGACGGGGCTGCTCGCCGACCACGACGAGGAGTTGCTCAGCCACTGGCTCGCGCGGGACGGGGCTCGCCCGGTCGGGCCGTCGCGGCTGCGTGCGGCCCTGGGACGTCTCACGCGTGCCGGTGAGGCGCATCCGGTGCTGTTCGGGTCGGCCAGGACCGGTGCCGACGTCCGGGCGCTGATCGGCGCCGTCACCGAACTGCTGCCCGTGGCACCGGGCGACGATCAGGCACCGGCGGCGGCGCAGGTCTTCAAGGTCGAACGGTCACCGGGAGGGCAGCGGGTCTGCACGGTGCGGATGCGTGCCGGAACGCTCGGCGTCCGCGACCGAGTGTCGCTGGACGGTGGCCGGTCGGCGACCGTGACGGCCGTGGAGGTCTTCGAAACCCGGCGGCGCCGTCCAGCGTCCTCGTGCCACGGCCGGCCAGATCGCCCGCGTCCGGGGCCTCGACGGCGCCCGGATCGGAGACTGGCTCGGCCGCCGCCCAGCCGGCACCGCGACGGCCGCCGCGCTGCCGGAACCGGGCTTCGAGACCAGGGTGGTGGCCCGGGCTCCCGCCCGGCAGGACGAGGTGCACCGGGCGCTGCGCGAACTCGCCGACAGCGATCCGGTGATCGCCCTGCGGCCCGAGCACGGTGCCGCCCGGATCCGCGTCTACGGCGAGGTGCAGCAGGAGGTCCTGGCCGACACGCTGGCGGCCGACTACGGCCTCGCCGTCGACTTCCGCGACACCGGGGTGGTCTGCGTGGAACGACCGTCGGGCACCGGGAGCGCCGCGCCGCGCTGCGCCTGGGCGAACCCGGCCATCTGTACGGCTACACGCTCGCGGTGACGGTCGAACCGACCGCGCCCGGCGCGGGCGTGGAACTCGTCGTCGCCGCGGACCGGGCCACGATCCCGCTGCATGTGTACGGCAACGTCGGCGGATACCGGGCGGCGCTCCTGGAGTACCTGCACGAGCCCTTGGCGGTCGGTCCGCACGGATGGCGGGTGACCGACCTGCGCGTCAGGGTCACCGACAGCGGCTACCCTTCGGCGGGCCCACGCGCCGCCGAGGTGCGGCGCACGACCGACCTGGTCGTCCGCGAAGCCGTCCGCCGGTGCGGCACGACGGTCTGCGAGCCCGTCGACCGGTTCGTGCTCGAGACGCCGGCGGACGATCTGCCCGCCGTGCTCGCTCTGCTCGGCCGTCACGGCGCCGTCCCTGAGGCCGTCCAGACCACCGGGCCCATCGCGGTGGTCACCGGAAACCTGCGGAAAGCGGAGGCCGGCGCGGTACGTGCGGGGTTGCACGGCGCCGCGCACGGCGAGGGTTTGCTCGAATCCGCCACCTGCCACTACCAGCCCGTGCGAAGCACCGGCAGGAGGCGGCGGTGAAGCCCGCGCCGCGCGCGGCCTCGGCCCGGCGCGGTCCGGGTCATGCGCGGCGCGGGCAGGGCGGGGTGTAGTCGAGACGGGGGAAGTGCCGGGTCCACTGGGTGCGGCTGATGCTGCGGTGGACGCGGTCGCAGGCGTCGGCGAGCACCCGGTCCAGGTCGGTGTACCAGATCTGGACGCTGTAGTGGGCGGTCACGGTGAGGAACGTGCCGTCCGAGGTGAGGTGGCGCACCTCCTTGACCGTCCCGCGGGGATTGGTGAGGTGGGCCAGGGGGGCGGGGCGGGTGCGGTCGGTCACGTCCCAGATGTTCACCACGCCGTCGATGCCGACGGTCGCCGCCGTGCGTCCATGGGCGGCGAAGGCCACGCCGGTGACGATGTCGGCGTGCCTGGCCAGCTCACCCAGCTCGCGGGGCCGGGGAAGCGCGCTGATGTCCCACAGTTTCGCCGTGTGGTCGTCGCTCCCGCTCAGCAGGGTGCGGCCGTCCGGACTGTAGGCGAGGGCGTCGATGAAGTGCAGGTGTCCCTCGAGGACGGCGACGGGGGCGGCGTGGCGCGGGTCGGTCACGTCCCAGAGGCGGATGCGGCGGTCGTCGGAGCCGGAGGCCAGAGTTCTGCCATCGGGGCTGAACTCCACGGGTTTGACATTGCCGTTGTGTCCTGTGAGCACGTCGAGCACGCGGGGGCGGGCCGGGTCGGCGAGGTCCCACAGGCGGATGGTGTCGTCGTAGCTGCTGGTGGCGGCGACGCGTCCGTCGTGGCGCACGGCGATGGAGTAGACGGCGTCGGTGTGCCGTGTGGGCGGCTTCGACAGCAGCCTGGGGTGGTGCGGGTCGGACACGTCCCACGACCGGAGTGCGCGGTCGCCGCCCGCGCCGAGCAGTGTGTCGCCGTCCGGAGTGAACTGGATCGGGCCCACGCCGACTCCGCCGAGGTCGGTGCTGCCGAGCCGGCGGGGCCGCCGTGGATCCGCCATGTCCCACAGGACGACGCGCGAGCCGTCGGCCATGGCCAGCAGGCGGCCGTCGGCGGTCACGGCCGGTGTCTGCCCGGTAGGGGTGTCCGGGACCGGGGTGTGGCCGGCCGGGGTGGACCCGGTCGGCCCGGGGCCGGCAGGTGCGGGGCCGGCCGGTGCGGGCTCCATCGACGTGACGGACAGGGTGCTGAGCAGGGCGTCCCGGGTACGTTTGTGCTGGGTCTGGCGGTAGGCGGCCGCGCGATCTGGACGGCCAGTGACGGATCGTGCGGGCTGAGGCGTACGGCCTCCTCGCCGGCCCGCAGGGCCACGGCCTCGTTGCGCTGCTGGGCGACGGCGCGCTCGGCCCGTACCGCGAAACCGGCGGCGGCCACGGCACACACGAGCAGGACGGCCAGCGCCCCGACCAGCCGGCGCAGGCGGCGCAGCCGGCGGCGGTCGCGCTGTTGCGCCTGTTGCGCCGCCGACTCGCCGGCCTCGAGGAAGGCCCGTTCCCGGGCGGTCAGCGTCTGCCCGGGAAGGTCCCTCGCGGCAGCGAGGCGTACGCCGCGGTACAGGGTGTCGGGGTCGTGGTCCAGGGACTCCCAGAGGGTGGTGGCCTCGGTGAGCGCGCGTCGCAGACGCTCCTGGCCGCGGTCCTCCTCCAGCCAGCCGCCGAGCCGGGGCCAGCAGCGGATCAGCGCCTCGTGGGCGATCTCCACGTGGTCGGTGTCGGCGGTCAGCAGCCGGCCCCTGGTCGCCTGTTCGAGGACGAACTCGGTGTCCGGACCGCTGTCGAGTTCCTGCCGCGGCACCCGGCGCTTGGTGTCCTCGGTGCCCTCGCCCAGCGCGACAAGCCGCAGGAACAGCCGCCGCGCGGCCGTCTGCCGTACGTCGTTCAGTGCGCCGTAGAACTCCTCGGCGGTCTGGGTGAGGGCGCCCTCGATGCCGCCCGCCGCGCGGTAGCCGGCCAGCGTGAGCGCGTTGCCCCGCCGGCGCTTCCAGGTTTCCAGCAGGGCGTGCGACAGCAGCGGCAGTGCCCCGGGCCGGCCGTGGGCGTCGGCCGTGAGGGTCGTCAGCAGGGCACTTTCGACGGTGAGCCGGGAGCGGACGGCGGGCTGGACGATCGCCGCCCTCAGTTCCTCGGCGGTCATCGGGCCGACGGGATGGTGGGCACGGGGCAGGGCGTCGACGAGGCCGGCCAGCCGCGTGCAGTGCGTGTAGAAGTCGGACCGCACGGCGATGGCGACCCGGGTGCGGCTGTCAGGGACCTGTGTCGCGTGCACCAGCGCGGCGACGAACCGCTCCCGTTCGTCCGTGTCGTGACAGACGGTGAACACCTCTTCGAACTGGTCTACGACGATGAGCAGCTCGTCCGCCGCGGAGCCCGCCTCCTGCTGCCGGGCGAGGATCTGCCGCACCACCCGGTGGAAGGCGTGCGGCCCGGCGGCGAGTCCGGCGCGCACCGGGCCGGGAGCGGTGCCGGCCCGGGCCGCCAGTCGTACGGCGCATTCCTCCAGCGGGTGCGGGCCGGGAGTGAAGACCAGTGAGGCGTCGTCGGGAAAGGCGGGGAGCACTCCCGCGCGCAGCACCGACGACTTACCGGATCCCGATGCCCCGAACAACACGAGAAGCCGGTTGCCCTTCAAATGTTCGACAAGGGTGGCGGTGAGTTTCTCGCGGCCGAAGAAAAACCCGGCATCGGCCTCCCCGAACGGAAACAGACCGGCATAGGGAGGCTTGGCGCCGTTCCCTTTCCGGTTTTCCGCGCCGGCCTCGGCCGGCGGGTTCGTGCCCGCGCACGCGTCGGCCGTACGGCGCCAGATCAGCCGCCATTCCCGCTCGTCACCGCCGCAGGCACGGACGTAGGCGAGGGTGACGGCCAGGCTGGGAAGTTGACGCCCCGCCGCGGCCGAGGACAGCGTCGCGATCCCGTAGTGGGTGTCGCGCGCGAGATCCCGGTAGGTGGGACGGCCGGCCTGCTCCCGCAGTTTCCGCAAACGCGCGGCGAATTCGAACAGAGGACCGCCGTCCGGGTCCAGAGGACTTTCCCCCCGTGGCACGCGCTCATCCTTTCCCCCCGAGGACCGCCGATTGTTCGGCATCCGTTTGTTCAGCGTCGGCCGACCCGACTTGAACAACAGATTAGCGGCTACAAACGGTGCATCAGGTCCCGCACCGAGGACCGGACAACGCACGGAAACGAGGAATCCCATGAACAAGCGCACACTGGCCGCGGCCTTCCTGATCAGCACGCTCGCCCTGACCGCCGGCCCCCTCGCACAGGGCGCGCAGGCCGTGCCGGCGGCCGTGCCGTCCGCTGCCGCGCAGCAGCAGATCATCGTCTGCACCGTCAACGACAACGGGGTCAACTTCCGCGGCGGCCCCGGCACCCAGTACCCGGTCCTCGGCCAGGTGAACAAGGGGCAGCAGCTGAACTACCGCGACCGCAAGGGCGAGTGGGTCATGGGCGACCTGGTGGGCGGGCGCACCGGCGTCTGGATCCACGACGCCTACCTCGACGGCTGCTGACCGCCGCGTCCTGTCGTCCTGTCTGTACCGCGGGGTGCCGTCACCACGTGTGACGGCACCCCGTGCCCCCTTGCCCACCCTTCACGAAGGACCGTTCATGCACGACAGCACGGACAGCACACCGGGCGGCGGCGCCGCACGCCCGCCCCAGCGCCTCATCCGCCCGGTCCACCTCAGCCGGGCCGGTTTCCTGCGCGCGGCCGCCACGGCGGCGTTCGCGGGCACCCCCCTGCTCCGCGCTCCGGCCCGCGCGGCGGCCGACCCCCTGCACGTCGCCAAGGTCGCCGACCTCACCGGCCCGGGACTCACCGACCGGTTCCGCATGGCGGCCACCGACCTGGGCGTGCCGGCCCGGACGCCCGACGGCCGGCTGCTGTTCGTCTTCGGCGACACCTTCGAGGAAGCCAGGGTCGGCGGCGGGTGGTGGCGCTCGCCGGTGGCCCTGTACGGGCGCTTCGCCGGTCCCGGCCGCCCGGTCGTCTGGACCGGCGCGGTGGGCGGACGGCACGCCCGGCAGCTGTGGCCGTACGACCACGACAACCCCGAGTACTCCACCGTGCTGCCGTCCGACGTGATCACCCTCGGCGACACCATGTACCTGCACGTCATGGTGAACAAGGGCCTCGGCAACGTGGTGCGCACCGAGATCTGGCGGTCGGACGACTCGGGCGCGACCTGGGCGCCCACCGGTGCCGTGTTCGCCCCGGACCTGCACGGCGGCATGTTCCAG
Source organism: Streptomyces sp. NPDC023723 (assembly GCF_040639815.1). Lineage (NCBI taxonomy): Bacteria > Bacillati > Actinomycetota > Actinomycetes > Kitasatosporales > Streptomycetaceae > Streptomyces > Streptomyces sp. NPDC023723. Next base: position 78,258 of record NZ_JBFAAP010000016.1, on the reverse strand, counting down.
CTGCTCACCTGGGCGCTCGGTGACGACGGCTACGTCTACGTACTGTCCACCGGGTTCCAGCGGGACAAGCCGGTCATCCTGCACCGGGTCCGTTCCGACCGTCTGACCGTCCCGGGCGCCTACGAACCGTGGGGACGAGCCGCCGGCGACCGCTGGGGCTGGGGCAACCCGCCCACCCCCGTCCTGGACGGCACGTTCGGCGAGCTGTGCCTGCGGCCGCTCGACGGCCGGTGGCTCCTGACCTGGTTCAACCAGGGCGACTACCGGATCGAGGGCCTGGTCGCGGACCATCCCGCGGCGGACCTGCGCACCGCCCACCGCCGCACCCTGCTGCGGGGCACGTCCTGGGGCCACGAGGACGACGCCCACGTGGCGCAGTTGTACGGCGGTTACGTCATTCCCGGGTCCACGCTCGACGACCTCCACCTGTCGGTTAGCCAGTGGAACACCAAGGAGGGATGGCCCTACCGCGTCATGCAGTTCCGCGTTCGCGGTCTTGCCCGCTGAACCCCGGAACAAGTCTTCCGCGTCTCCGCCCCCGGGCCCGGTGCCCCGGCCGGCGAGGCGCTCCACTCGGACGTCGCCCTGCCGATGCGGAACATCGGCAGGGCCGAGGGTGCGAGGTGCGGGGTGCGGGCCGTTCGGCGCGGGCCGTCAGCCCTTGCCGCGTCCGGTCAGGGCGTCCCGCACGCGGTCCACCATGCCCACGCCGGGAGCCAGCAGCTTGTTGGCCGGCGGGGTGTCCGGAGCCGACGGATGCGGGCGGGTCGGCGCGGTCTTCTTCGCCTGCCGGACCTTGTCGCCGAGCTTGATCAGCTCGTCCTCGGACGCCGCCGTCCGCAACCGGGGGAAGAGGTTGTCCTCCTCGTCCCGGAGGTGGGAGCGGATCTCCGTCATCAGCGCGGTGATGAGCCGGTCGAACTCGGCGCCGCCCGGCTCGGCGCCCTCCAGCTCCTTCATCGTCCGCTCCGCCTCGGCGTGGTCCTCGATCTCCTTGTCGGCGATCTCGTCACCGTCCGGCAGGAACTGACGCACGGCCGGGTAGAGATACGCCTCCTCGGCGACCGAGTGCCGTACCAGCTCGATCGTCACCTGGTCGGCGTACGTCTTGCGCTGCTTGTCCCCGGGCGGCAACGCCTCGATCCGTCCGAACAGGTCTTCGACCTCGCGGTGGTCCGTGGTGAGCTCCGCGATGACGTCTCCTCCGTGGCCCATGGCAGGCTGCTCCCTCACTTCATCGAGTCTCGTCGAGCGGTACAGAGCGCAGACTGGGTATCCCTGCCGCGGCCCGCGCAAACCCTGCTCCGGCACGTCACGGGGTCAGGTCGCGCTGCCGCCCGCCGCGCCACTCGGTGAGGAGCACGGTGGCGTCGTCGTCGAGAAGGCCGTCATGATGGGCCATCACGGCCGCCATCAGCCGCCGCAGGGTCTCGTGCAGGGTGTGCCGGCCCGAGTGCTGGCGCAGGACGAACTCGATGAACCGGTCCCGTCCGAACTCCCTGCCCCGGGCGTCACGCGCCTCGACCACCCCGTCGGTGCAGAGCAGCAGCCGGTCACCGGGCTCCAACTGATGGACGCACTCGGTGACCGGCAGTCCGAGGTCGGCGCCCATGGGACCGGCCGGCGGGCAGGCCGGCTCCGTGGCCCACCGGTTGCCGCGCAGCAGGATCGGCAGGTGGTGACCGCGGTTCACCCAGCTCAGCCGGCCGGTCTCCATGTCGAGGTCGGCCAGGATGCCGGTGACGTACCGGCCGCCGCCGAACTGCTCGATCAGCGTCTTCTCCACCTGCCGGCTGGTCTCGGCCAGGGACGCGCCCTGGCGCCGGGCGTTGCGGCAGGCGGCCACGGCGACATTGGCGGTGATCCCCGCGGCCGTGCCGGGCAGGCTGTTCTCGACGGTGAACCACTGCCCGTCCGCGCCGGCGTCCGGCCCCTTGCCGGTGAGCCGGCGCAGCACCGTATCCCGCACGTCGACGACGAAGACGGCGACGTCCCACAGACCGGCGCAGGCCGCGTGCGCCGAGATCGCCTGCGGCAGTTCCTCGAGAGTGGCGATATGACTGAGCTGCATCAGGCGGATCAGCGCGGCTGAGGATGGTTCGTTCATGCGTCACGCCTCTCGACGGGCCGACGCGGACCGTCCCCCGCTCCCGCCGGCCCCGGCCCCGCGCCTCTGGAGCGGCCCCTTCCGCAGCGGCTACCCCTGTGCCGCCGGGTAACGCGGTCATGGCGGGGCCGACGGCGGTGGACCCCCGGATGGGCGCGTTTCTCCTGGTGAGACGGCGGGGGGCCGACCATGCGCCGCTGTGCCGGACCTGGACGGCCGGGGCCGGGGCCGGGACGTGGCCGAGGTGCGGGTCAGTGGCGAGGAGTGGGGCGGATCGTCGGCCCGTTCGCGGGGGCGGCGGTGTGCACGCTGTTCCAGCGGAGCAGCAGAGTACCGGCCGTGACGGCCAGCACGGTGAGCGTCGCGGGCACCAGGTCGCCGGCGATGCCTGCGCGCCACAGCCGCGCGTTGGTGAGCCAGGCCACCGGCAGGTCGAGCAGGAACAGGCCCAGGCCGGTCGGCCAGTAGCGGCGACGGGACTTCTCCCTGATGCCCGAGACGATCAGGACGGCGGGGACGACCAGCATCAGCAGCGTCACCAGGGCCCGGCTCGGGCGGGGCTCGAAACTGCCGCCGGGGATGACCAGCGCTACGGCGGTCAGGACGAGGCCCAGCAGGATCCGGCCGGTGCCGGGCCGGATCTCCCGGGGCGGGCCGGCGGGCGGCATGGGGGCGGGGCCCGGCACCGGAGCCGGTGCCGCACTCGCGGGAGGGGGCGGAGCGGGTGCCGTGGCGATGCGGCGGGCCGGGGCGTTGACCGCGCTCATCGAACCGTCCAGGCCGTAGACGAACAGGGCGATGTCGTTCTCGGCCGCGTACGCGATCGCGGTGGTGGCGTAGCTGCTGCCCGTGAAGAACAGCAGGTGCTTGTCCAGGGCCCGGCCCCGGGCCCCGAACAGGCGTTGCAGTTCGGGCCTGCCCACCGCGGCCCCCTGGTACTTGACCTGCCCCAGCGCCCGCCGCGAGCGCACATCGACCCCGCCGTCGCTGCCGCCGGGCCGGGCCCGGGCGTCCTCGTAGCCCCAGTGGCGCATCCAGGCCGCGGCATTGTGCTCAGCCTCCTGCCAGGACTGGATCCGGCGTCTGGCCGGGGGCTGCGGCGGTCTGAACCCGGGGGTGTTGTCGCTCATCACAGCCATGAAGTATCGCCGACTCGTTCCGCTGCTTTCCGAAGGGGGCGTACGGCGGCACTCGGCGCGACCGGTCGGCTCGTACGCCCCCTTGCGGTCCGCCGGACGGCGCACCGCTGATCCTCGTTGGGCCTCCGGAGCTCCGGAGCTTCGGCGAGGCGGGTATGCCGCTCGCGGGGTCCGGGTCGCCGTTGACGCACTGCCGGCCGGGACGCGACGCGAGACTGTTCAGGCGCCGGGGGATTCGGTGTGCCCGGGCTATCGGACGCGGCGGATGGGGATGACGGCCAGGGCGCCGACGACGGCGGCCACCGCCCCGGCGCCGAACAGCACGGTGAAGTTCTGCGGAGTGCCGGCCGTGGCGCCGACGGCGAGGAGGGTGGGTGCGACGGCCGGCACCACCGAGGTCGGCAGGGACATCGCGAGGTTCATGATGCCGAGGTCCTTCGCGGTGTCCTCCGGGTCCGGCAGGACCTCGGTGATGAGGGCGAAGTCCACCGCGAAGTAGACGCCCTGCCCCAGTCCGGTGACGGCGACGGCGACGAGGAAGCCGGTGAAGTCGGTGGCGAGCGCGGTCAGGAGGAGTCCGCCGGCGAACAGCACCGCGGAGACGATCACGAAGGGCTTGCGGCGGCCGACCCGGTCGGACAGCTTTCCGGCGAGCGGTGAGAAGACGAGGGCCGTGCCGGTCCCCACCAGGGACGCCGTGAGCACGCTGGTGCCGACGGTCGCCGGGTCGACGTGCTGGACCGCGATCAGGTAGAAGGCCTGGTACGAGTTGACGCAGGAGACGCCGAAGAAGACGCAGAACCGGCTGATCCAGGCGAAGCCGAACGCGGGGTGCCGGACCGGGTTGACCCAGAAGGTGGCCAGGGCCGTGCGGGCCGTGACCGGTGGACGTTCGGCGCGGCTGATCGGCCGGTCGGTCACGAACACCGCGATGAACAGCGCGCAGGCGACGCCCAGGCCGGTGGGGCAGAGGACCATCAGCGCGAGGTCGGGCTGGCCCAGCTGCGCCAGGAAGATACCGACCACGGCGCCGATGGGGGCGCCGAGGCCGATGGCCGCCGAGGCGGGACCGCGCCGCTCGGCGGGCAGTTGGTCGGGGACGATCGCGTGGCACGCCACCAGCGCGCAGACCGCGCCGATGGACAGGATCACGTAGGCGAGCGCGAGGATCGCGGTGGAGCGGGCGACGACCTCCAGCGCGCCGCCGGCGGCCATGACGACGGCCCCGGCGATCAGGTACGGCCGGCGGCGGCCGAGGCGGGAGGCGGTGCGGTCGCTGAGTTTGCCGATCAGCGGATAGCAGATGAGCTGGGCCGTGCCGCCCGCCGCGACGACGACGGAGAGCACCGTCGTGGCCCGGGCGCCGTCGATGGCGGTGGCCGCGATGGACAGGGTGAGGACGGCCGCGGCGAGCAGGACCCCGTTGAGGGAGCCGACCGCGAGGGCGAGGACGGGAACGAAGCCGCGGCGCGGCCCCGGGCCGGTGGCCGGGGAGGTGTCGGACGGAGCGAGAGGAAGAGCTTTGGCGGTCATCGGGAACTCCCTTGTTCGAGGTATGACCGTGAAGGTTTCCGGTGCTACTGCCTGCGGGACTCCCGCGTCGGCAGGGTGACGCGCAGGTCGTGGGCGCCCGGGCCGAGGGCGGTGGTGCGGCCCGCGGCGACCAGGACGGCGTCCACCCCGTGCGGCAGGTCCACGTGGACGGCCGCCTCGCCGTCGGTGACGGTCCAGTCGATGGCCAGCGGGCCGTACGGCGTCCACACCTCGGCGTCGGCGTGGTCGAGGGGGCCGGTCAGGTCGGGTTCGAGGGTGACCGACCGGTATCCCGGGGCGGTGGGGCGGATGCCCGCGACGCGCCGGTAGAGGAAGTCGTCGACGCAGCCGAAGGCGTAGTGGTTGAAGGAGACCGGGCGGACCGTACCGTCGGGCGCGATCGCGTCCCAGGACTCCCAGACGGTGGTGGCGCCGCGGTCGACCTCGTACAGCCAGGACGGGTACTGGTCCTGCCGCAGCAGTCGCCGCGCCAGTCCGGCGTGGCCGGCCTCCCAGAGCACGTCGAGCAGGTGGGGCACGGAGAGGAAGCCGGTGTCCAGGCGGTCACCGCGCTCGGCGACGAGGCGGACGAGGTGGCCGACGAGCTTCGGGCGCGTGGCGGGCGGCACCATGCCGAAGGCGAGGGCCAGGACGTAGGGGCCCTGGAGTTCGACCGGCAGCCGTCCGTCCGGGTCGACGTACTCGGCCGTGAAGGCCGCGCGGACGCCGGCGGCCTCGGCGCGCAGCCGCTCGGCGAGGGCGGTCCGGCCGAGGGCGGCGGCGGAGCGGGCGGTGACCGTGAGGGTGTGGGCCTGGAACATCGGGGCGACCAGTTCGGCCGTCAGCCGCGGGGCGATGCCGATGGCCTCGTGGAGGGGGCGTCCCTCCAGGGTGCTCGGGGTGAGCCAGTCGCCGAAGTGCTCACCCGCGTTGTACAGCAGCGCCTGCCGGCGCCGGCGCTCCGGTGCGAGGGGGATGTCCCGCAGCCGTTCGGGCAGTTCGGCGGCGCGGGCGCGCTGGTGGTCGATCCAGCGCAGCGCGGCATCGAGGTTGTCCTCGAGGACGCGCCGGTCGCCGTACCGTTCGTAGAGCACCCAGGGCACCAGGGCGATGGCGTCGCTCCATCCGGCGCACGCCTTGATGGAGCCGAACCCGCTTGCCGCGTCGGCCAGTTGGTCGTCGTAGGCCGAGCGGGGCGAGCTGATCGGGACCCGTCCGTCGGGGTCCTGGTCGGCGCGCAGGTTGTCCAGCCACCGGGTCAGGAAGGGCGCCACGAGGGCGTTGTTGGTGGCCGCGGGGGCGAAGACCTGGATGTCTCCGGTCCAGCCGGCGCGCTCGCGCTGCGGGCAGTCGGTGGGGACGGAGAGGAAGTTGGCCCGCTGGCTCCACACGACGTTGCGGTGCAGCCGGTTCAGCCGCTCGTCGGACGTCCGCAGGGATCCGGTGCGGCGCAGGTCGCTGGAGAGCACCACCGCCCGGAGGTCGTCCGGGGCGGGCGGGACCGTCGTCCCGCGCAGGCGCACGTAGCGGAAGCCGTGGTAGGTGAAGGAGGGTTCCCAGGTCTCGGTGGGCCGGCCGGCGGCGACGTAGGTGTCGCGCTGCTCCTTGTTGATGCCCTCGATGTTCTGGAACCAGCGGCCGTCCGCGTCCAAAGTCTCGGTGTGTTCGAGGGTGACGACGCCGCCCTCGGCCGGCGCGCGCAGGGTGAGCCGGACCCGGCCCGCGAGGACCTGTCCGAAGTCGGCGATCCAGCCGCCGTCGGGGTCCGCGACGACGGACACGGCGGGCAGTTCGTCGACACGGCGCACCGGTTCCCCGGCGAAGGGGACCAGGACGCCCGGATCGGCCGGTTCCGTCCGGACCGGGTTCCAGGTGGTGTCGTCGAAGTCCGGTGTGCTCCACGCGGGGTCGTGCAGGCGAGCGTCGAAACGCTCGCCGATGAAGAGGTCCGCGTACGTCCACGGTCCGTCGGCGCAGACCACGTCACCGCCGGAGCCGAACCGGTGCCGTCGCCCGTCCGCGGTCTCGGCCCGCAGTTGCCAGATCGCCCCCGTGGTGTCCCCGAACTGGGCACTCGACCCGGTCAGCCCGATCCGTCCGGCCCACCAGCCGTCCGCCAGCGCCACGCCCAGCACGTTGGCGCCGGGGCCGATCAGCGCGGTCACGTCGTAGCACTGCACGGAGAGCCGGGAGGTGTAGCTGTCGAAGCCCGGCGCCAGCACCTCGTCGCCGACGCCCGTGCCGTTCAGCTCTGCGGTGTAGACACCCCTGGCGGTCATGAACAGCCGGGCCCGCACCACGGGGGCGTCCAGAGTGAAGCGCTGCCGCAGCAGGCGCACCGGCGTGAGGCGCTCGGTGGTTTCCCGCTCGGGACGGCGCCCCGTGATCCAGTCCAGCATGGTCCACCGCTCGGTCTCGGTGGGGCGGGCCTTGGGCAGCACCCACTCGGCCGCCCAGTCACCCGCCGCCAGCAGCGCGGTCCCGAACCGGGCGGACGCCCAGCCGCTCACCGCGCCCGCCTCGTCCCACACCCGCACGCGCCACTCGTAGTCGGTGTCGGACCGCAGCAGCAGGCCGGGCACCGTCACGAGGTGGCTCTCCCGGCCGGGCACCCGCCCGGTGCCCGCGACCCGTGCACCGCCGGCGAAGACCTCGATCTCGTACGCCGACTGCGGCCGTCCGGGCACCCAGGACAGGCGGGGACTCGGCACCGCGACCGCGAGGGCGCGGGCCTGGTACTCGACGGTCAGGTGGGTGACAGGCGCAGCGATCACCGAGCGCTCCTTCGCGACTCCCCCGCCGGCCGGCGAGAACGAAAACCGAAAGTACTCGGCTTTCACCGAAAAGCCAATGGGTTCGTTTTTCGCCGGTAACCTGGGGTCCATGAACGAGTCGAGACGTCGTGGCAGCTACGCCGTCGGGCGCAAGAGACGGGACCGCATCGTCGCGGCAGCCGCCGAGCAGTTCGCGACGGCCGGGTACGCGCACACCTCGATGACGCGTGTCGCGCAGGAGGCCGGGATCACCGCGACCGGCCTGTTGCACTACTTCCCGTCGAAGCAGCATCTGTTGCTCGCCGTGGCCGAGCACCGCTTCGACGTGGCGGCCGCGCTCGTGGACTCCGCCGCCGACGTGGAGGGGGACGGGGACGCGCTGTTCGACGCCCTGCTCGCGGTCACCCGGCGGTTCGTCGCCGAGCCCGGTCTCATCGAGCTGTTCGTGACACTGAGCGCCGAGGCGGCGGATCCGTCCAGTGCCGCGCACGAACTCTTCGCGGCCCGCTACGAACGCACGGTCGGCGAACTCACCGCCCGTTTCCGGGCCTGCGCCCGCGGCGGCTCCTTCCGCACGGACGTCGACTACGAGGCCGTCGCGCGGGAGTGTGTGGCAATCTCCGACGGCCTTCAGTTGCAGTGGGTGCTCTCCGGCCGGAGCACCGACCTGCTGGCCGGCATCGGCCTGCACCTGGCGCGGCTCCGCGAGACGTTGCGCCCGGCGGGTGTGGCTGCGGATGCGCCCGGGCTGCCCGGGCGGCGATGAGGTGTCCTCTCCCCGTGGGTGCCGGACCACGGAGCCGACGTGATCACGTACTGCTGGGCGGCAGCTGTGCCGGGCAGACGGTGAACACCTCTCCGACGTACTCGGGGGCGATCGCGCTGAGATCGGTCCGCTCCGGCAGGTGGGGGAGCATCGAGAAGCGGGTGGCCCCGGTCGGGTTCGCCCCGGCGCGGCCGGCCCTCCGCGGTGTCGACGACCAGCGGGCGGAACCGTGAAGGACACGCTCGGGCCGGTGTGCTGGAGATGGTGGCCGTCGGGGACCGGGTGGTTCGCACGTGCGGCGTGCAGGGCGCGGCGCCGGTGGGCCCCTGAACGGGCCTTGCCGGGCCGCCGTATTCGTCTGATCGCTCGGCGCACAGCGGTACACACGACGCAGCCGAACCGCCAACGACTTGTGCTGAGGTCGTTGAGAACGGCGAGGACCGGGCGGCTGCGCCGGGCACCGACCGGCGTGCTGATCAGGACTGGGCAGCCGGCTTCAGGATGCTCTGGCACCACTGGCGGAAACCGGTGGCGGCGGCGGAGGCTGGGTCGCTGGGTTCGGCATCGTAGATTCCGTTGTTCTGCGCGTTGACCATGTCGGCCATGTCCTGGGCCAGCGCCGGGCTCGCGCCGTGCTGCACCAGGCGGGCCCGGAAGTCCGCGAGCGGGACCTGCTGGTAGCGCACCGTGCGGCCCAGGGTCTCGGAGATGATCTCGGCCATGGCGTCGGGGGCCAGGCTGTCGGGGCTGACCAGGGGAACGCGGGCCTGTCCGCTCCAGGCGGCGTCCAGCAGGAGCGTTGCCGCCGTGGCAGCCACGTCCCGGGTGGCGACGGTCAGCAGCGGCTGGTCCGCGGTGTTCGCCATGGAGAACACCCCCTGCTCTGTGATCGGCTGGGTCTGACGGAGCAGGTTCTCCATGAAGAACGGCAGTGCCAGGGCCCGGTACTGCACGCCGGTGCTCGTGATCAGCTCGTCCATGTCGAGCGCGGCCGACAGGAGTCCGGCCTCGTCCTGGTAGCCCTGGCCCAGCGAGGTGACGTGCACCATCCGTACGCCCCGGCTCGCGGCCTCCTGGGCTACGGGCCGGGCGAAGTCCAGGTAGTAGCGCCTGGCGGGGCCGGCGTCACGGAAACCGGCCGGGGGCACGAGCCAGAACAGCCGGTCAGCGCCCTCCAGTGCCTTCGCGATCGTGTCCGCGTCGGCGTGGGAGCCCTTCACCACCTCAACCTCTGTGCGCACGTGCTCCGGCAGGCGGGAGGGGTCGCGGACGATCACCCGGACCGGCTCACCGCTGTCCATGACGCGGTCCAGGACCTGTCGGCCGATGTCACCGGTCGGCGTAGTAATGACGATCACGAGTGTCTCCCTGCGTGGCGGTCGACGGCGGCCCCCAGGGGCGCCGGGCGGTTGCTTTCGAGTGAACCCGGAGCAACGTTGCGAATGAAGGATCAACCTGGTCGCGATTGATACCCTGGGGATATGAATGATCTGGAGGTGCGGCAGCTCCGCTACTTCGTCGCGGTCGCGGAGGAACTGCACTTCGGGCGCGCCGCCGCCCGGCTGGGCATGGCGCAGCCCCCGCTGTCCCGCACAATCCGGGACCTGGAACGGCAGCTCGGTGTGACGCTGTTCGAGCGGACCACCCGGCAGGTGAAACTCACTGGCGCCGGTGAGGTCCTGCTGCGCGACGCCAGAACCGCCTTGGAGGCGATCACCGCCGCCGCTCACCGTGCTCGGCACGCAGGCAGCACCTCGCCCCGGCTGCGCATCGCGCTCAAGGCCGACATCGACGGTGGCCTGCTGCCGCAGATCCTGGACGCCTACCGCGCCGATCCCGCCGCCCTGCCCCCCGAACTGGTCCTCGGAGGGTTCGGCGATCAGCCCAAGGCACTGCGCGATGGCCTGGCCGACGTGGCGCTCGCGCTCTGCCCCATGGACGACCGCGGGCTGGACAGCGAGCCGCTGATCACCGAACCGGTCCTGGTCGCCATGGCAGCCACCGACCCGCTGGCCGCCAGGACCCGGCTGTGCCTGGCGGACCTGGCCGGTCGGAACCTTCCCGGCGGTGCGCCGGCCGATGCCGGCCGCGCCGCGCCGCACCGGCCCGGGGCGACAAGGCCGGCCTCCAACTTGTCGGAGATCTTCAACCTCGTGGAAACGGGCAGCGTCGTGTTCTTCGCACCCGCCTCGGTAGCCCGACGCAACCCGCGCCCCGAGGTCGCCTACCGGCCGGTCAGCGACCTGCCGGACTGCACACTGGCCATCGCGTGGCCCCAGGACGCCCACTCACCGGCCGTTGCCGCCCTCGTACGCGTCGCATGCGCGATCGCAGCCACCCAGCACACCCAAGCGGAGGCCCAGATGCAGAGCACGCCCGCTTGAGGGCCACCGCCACTGGCGATCCGAGTCAGAGTGGAGCCTTCCTCAGGTGATGCCTCAGGCCAGGTTGAAGAAGGTAGTTCGATTCACACCTTGCGTGACCGGTTGCTTTCGTTACCGTGATTCTTCGGTGTGAGTGCCGCTGAGGCGAGGAGGGCTAGTTTCTCCTCGTCCTTACTGCCCACGTCCGCGTGCACCATGACGAGCATCATGCCCTCGGCGCTCCTTATGCTGAGCTTTTCGTGGTTGAGGACCAGTGGGCCGACTTGAGGGTGGTCGAAGCGCATGTATCCGCTCTGCATGAGCCTGATGTCATGACGTGCCCAGAGGTGACGGAAGCGTGGGCTGGCGAGGGAGAGTTCCCCGACGAGTTCGATGAAACGAGGGTCGTCGATGTTCGTGCCAACGGATTGACGGAAGCCGGCGATCAGGCCCTGAGTGGCGCCTTCCCAATCCGTGAAGAGAGCCTGTTCGGCGGGGTCGAGGAAGAGGTCGCGCAGTCGGTTGTTCCCGACAGCGAGCCGTGGCGACAGCGCAGTGGCGAGCGGGTTGGCGGCCAGGACGTCGAGGTAACGCCCCTCCACGAACGCCGGCAGGTGAAGTGTCGTGACAAGTTTCGCGACGCCGGACGGGACGACCTCCCTGGGCGCGCGAGAGCGGCGCGGACGCCGACCGGCAACAACGAGACTGGCCAGGTAAGCGCTCGTCTCCTCGTCGAGCAGCAGAGCCTTTGCAAGCGACTCCAGGACCTGCACCGAGGGCTTACGGTCGCGGCCCTGCTCCAGGCGCAGGTAATACTCGGCACTGATACCTGCGAGCATCGCGACTTCTTCCCGGCGGAGACCGGGAACACGCCGCACGCCGACGACGGGGATGCCGACCTGCTGAGGGGAGACGAGTTCGCGTCGGGCGCGCAGAAAGTCGCCCAGCAGATTTTGTTTGTCCGTCACCCGTTGACGATAAGCCTCCAGCTCACATCGTGGCTGGCCCTGCCGCTACCAGGATAGCGAGTGACCTGGCTGATACCCGCAGTCATCGGCAAGATTCCGGTTATGACACAGCAACGCGTTCTCGTCACCGGCGGCTCGGGTTTCATCGCCGGTCACTGCATCCTGCGGCTCCTCCAGCAGGGCTACCTCGTGCGCACCACCGTCCGGTCCCTGAGCCGTGAGTCAGCTGTCCGGGCCGTGCTCACCGACGCAGGTATGGTCAACGGCGACGCGCTGAGCTTCGTCGCTGCTGACCTGATGAGCGACGCCGGGTGGCCTGACGCGGTCGAGGGCTGCGACTTCGTACTGCATGTCGCCTCCCCCGTGATGCCCGGGCACGTCGACAACCCCGACGATGTCATCTTCCCCGCCCGCGAGGGCACCCTGCGTGTGCTGCGGGCGGCTCACACAGCCGGCATCAAGCGGGTGGTGCTCACCTCGGCGTTTCACGCCGTCGGCTGGGGACACCCCCGCAACGATGACCACGTCTTCACCGAAGCCGACTGGACCGTTATAGGGGGCGACGGCGTCGACGCCTACGGCGAGGCCAAGACCCTTGCCGAGCGGGCCGCCTGGGACTTCATCGAGACCGAGGGCAGCGCCACGGAGCTCGTCACCATGCTCCCGGTCGCTGTCATGGGCCCGGTTATGGGCAACGCCGTCTCCGGTTCCAACAACATCATCAAGAGAATCCTCAGCGGCGACCTTCCGGGCTATCCCAACCTGTACTTCCCGATCGTCGATGTCCGTGACGTCGCCGCGGCTCACCTGCTGGCGATGACCACCAAGGAAGCTGCTGGACAGCGGTTCCTGCTCTCCAACGGCCCCGCGGTCGCCATGAAAGAAATCGGCGCGCTCATCAAGACCAGCTTTGGCGCGGCGGCCGCGAAGGTACCGACGCGCTCCCTGCCCAATCTCGCCGTGAAAGCCGGCGCCCGCGTCAACCCGGAGCTCCGGGAAATCGTGCCTGACCTGGGCTACGCACGCAGGACCTCCAACACGAGGGCCTGCCGGGTGCTGGGCTGGCGGCCGAGGGATCCCAAGGAAGCCATCCTTGCCGCCGCACGGAGTCTCGTCGAGAGAAGCCTCGTCTAGTACTCCAGCTACAGATCGCGATCTTCATGTCTGCGTGGCTTGTCGCTGATAGTGGCCGCCCGGTATCGGGCCTGGTGGCGGCGTCGCCAGTGGGATCAGCCGAGCCGGTGGACCGCGCGCGCCGTGGACGAGGGGCACGACGAGCGCCCTGAACAATCGCTGTCTCGTTGCAGGTGAGTGGCATCGGTTTGCCCGGCTTCGAGTGTCGGGCATGTTTGTCGCCGCGGACTACGGTGAGGAAGGCGTGGGGAGCATCGCGGTGGTGACCCGGCGGTGCCAGGACGTCCATCTGCGTCCGGCGACCCGCACCAGGGTGAACAGCGGAACCCCGGTCGCTGAGTAGCAGCGGTGGAAGGCGAGTTCGCCATGGCAGGCATACTCGGTGACGCCGACTTGTCCGGGCCCTTGCGGCCCGTCGCCGAGCGCGTCGCCATCGCCGGCGACCGCCCGTACTGATCCCGCGTCCCGGGCCCGGCCCGGGACGGGGTGACCGTCCCGGGCCGGGTCGCGCGGTCCGTCGCGGATCCGGCTTCTCGTCGCCCGGCCACGCCCACATGCCGATCGCCACGGCCACGGCGGCGGCCAGTGCTCCTGCCCCGATCCACCTCCTGGTGAGACTGCGATGGTGACGGGTTCGACCGACAGCGGCTCAGCAGGTTCCGGCGCGGTGACTGCGATCGGTTCGGCGTTCGCCTGGAGCGCGACGCGTTCCGCGGGTTCCGGCTCAGCCGCTCCGCTCGGTGGGACGACCGCTGAAAGCCCGATGGGTTCTTCAGCGGCGACCTGCTCAGGGGAGTGCACACAGCTGCTCTCCCCGGCTCGGCGGCTCCACCCCCGCCCCCGTCTCCTCGAGCCCGTGGGCCAGATCGGCAATCTCCCGGCCTATCATCGGTAACCGCTTCACATTGTCGGGTGCATGCGGTTTGAGTGCTCGAGCGATGACCGCGCTAGGCCGTGTATCGAAAGTAGATCTTGAACTGTGAATGATCATGGTTCATGGGGCGGGGAGATCTTACGGACGAGCAGTGGGCGGTGCTGGAGCCGTTGTTGCCGAAGGGGACGAAGGCAGGGCGACCGCCTGTCTGGCCTCGGCGTCGGCTGATCGACGGCATACGGTTCCGGATCCGGACCGGTGTGCCGTGGCGGGACATCCCTGTCGAATACGGCCCGTGAAACCGGGTCTACGACCTCTTCCGTCGATGGCAGCGGAACGGCACCTGGCACCGGATCCTCACCCGGCTCCAGTCCCTGGCCGATGCGAAGGGTGCGATCACATGGGACTTGAGCGTCGACTCCACGGTGTGCCGCGCTCATCAGCATGCGGCCAGGGGGATCTGCAGAAGGAGCCGCCGGGTGGCGTGTTCACCGAGCCTCGTGATCATGGGCTGGGACGCTCGTGCGGCGGGTTCACCACCAAGCTGCACCTGGCCGTCGAGCAGGCGCAGAAGCCCATGTCGTTCGTGGTGACGGCCGGGCAGCGTGGGGACTCGCCGCAGTTCGAACCAGTGCTGGAGAAGGTTCGCGTGCCCCGCCTTGGGCCCGGCCGGCCACGCGTTCGTCCCGACCGGGTGCGGGCGGACAAGGCGTACGCCTCCCGCAGAATCCGGGCCTACCTGCGCCGCCGCGGGATTCGCTGCACCATCCCGGACAAGACCGACCAGGCACGCAACCGCCAGAAGCGCGGATCACGCGGCGGCCGGCCGCCGCGCTTCGACCCGGCCGACTACCGCCAGCGCCACGCGGTCGAGCGTGGGATCAACCGCATCAAGAGACACCGTGCTGTCGCCACGCGCTACGACAAGCTCGCCGTTCGCTATGAGGCGACCGTGCTGGTCGCGGCCATCAGCGAGTGGCTGTGACCTTGGGCTGTCACGTGGTGGGATCCACGTTCCATGCCGCGGGCAGATCGCTGCCGCAGAAGACGCAGACGAAGTCGTCCTCACGGACGATGTTGCGCTCCTGGCAGTTGGGGCATCGCCGGAACACCACCTCGTGGGTGAAGCCGGATGGCCGCGGGAGCTCTGCAGCGTCCAGGGCGCGGGCGACCTCCGCCCAGGAGGTGACGTCTGGGCAGTAGCCGGTGGACTGGTTGCTGATCTCGCTCACGCTCCACCGGTCTGCCTCGCGCGTGAAGCTGATCTCACCAGCGCTCAGGACCATGTCTCCGCCGGCACAGGCCACGTGCTCGCTCCGGCGCGGCGCCAGCCGAAGCACACCGTCCACGCCGACCACGAAGGTGAACGGTTCGGCCAGCTCCATCGCCGATTGCTCCACGAGCCAGCCGACGAAGTCAGCAGCCGAGCCGATACGACGCCCGCCGTCACCAGGTCGGACCGCGGCCTTCAGCCCTACCGGTCCGACATATCGATAACTCCGCCCCCGCCCAGTCACGTCAGCCAACCTAGAGCACTTCCGACACGCGCTCTAGGTCCACTTTGGTGCCGCCCGCTCCTGCTCCAGCGCCCTGACCAACCCCTTGCGTGCAGGCCTGCCCCTCAAGACACGCCAGGCAGGCGAGTACGAAGGCCGTCGTGCTTGGTGTGACGAGTTGATTGCGGCGTCAGCCCGAGCGGACGATGAAGCGCTGGTCGGCCGCGCCGGTGCAGGGTTCCTCGATCGCCTCGGCACCCGCGGTGGTGTCGTCGCCGACGATGCCGATGCATCCGCTGCTGGTGGCCGGACGCAGCCGGAACGCCCCCGTGGCGGGCTCCAGGCGGAAGAGGGTGCCCTGTGCGCAATCCTCCCGGGGCTCGAGCATGCCCTTGAGCTGGTCCTCGCCCATGACCGTCAGGCAGCCCTTTCCCATCTGGGGATGGTGCCACTGGATTCGGTACAGCTCCTCACCCATGGGTTCGAGGTACGTGCGTGGCACGGGCGCCTGTGCGCAGGGGAGTTGGACGGCGACAGCACTGCCGTAGGCGCCTTCGCGGTCGCGTCCGTCGGTCAGGCAGAGGTCGGCCGTACGGGCGGGGCGGATGGTGACCCAGCCGTCGGCGGGCGCGGCGGCCGGCCCTGACCTGGCGGAGTCACCGGAAAGCAGTGTCCAGGCGACCAGCGCCAGCAGCGAGACCGCGAGCGTGGCCGCTCCGGCGACGGTGAACCTTCGCGTCCGGCGGGGCCTGTCCGTCGGAGCCGGTTCGGTATGTGACGGGTCGTCGGTTCCGCCGTCGTCGGACGGGGCAGGCGCCGCGCTCGCGCATGCGGCGGCGAGCCGCTCCCTGGCAGTGAGCCAGGTGTCCACCCGCTCGCCGTCCCCGCAGGCACGGACGAAGGCGGCCAGAACCTCGGGGCGTGGCAGGCCCGTTCGGCGCAGTACGTCGGCGAGGGTACTGCGGGCCAGGACGTCACCGTTGCGGGTGGCTCGTTCCTCCAACTCGCGATAGGTCAGGCCCGAACGCTCCTTGAGCTGCCTCATCGACGCGATGAAGTCGACAGAGTTCCGGACTTCGTCCGGCGACACGTCCTCGTGTCGTGGTAACTCCCCCAGGTTCCCCATAAGCGCCATCTTGCCGCGTCCCTGCCAACGGGGCAACGACGTAATCCGTCAACAGGACATCCCCGGCGCGGCTTCCGAGACCCGGCTCCCGCGAACCGTGTCCGGGACGCACGCCAGAGCTCCCTGTGACCTGCCCGGACAGTCGTCGGCCTGTCCGGGACAGCGGAAGTTGTGATCAGCCGCCTCACGCCTCGATACGTTCGACCAGGCTCGGCCGGTCCGGCGGAGCCAGTGTCCCGCCGGCTGCGGCCGGCGCATCCCGACCGACGGACAGTTGGAGGAAACCATGCGTCTCCGATCCGCACTCGCGCTGGTGGCGGCCTGCGCCGCGCTCGCCGCGGGCCTCGCGGCGTCGCCCGCGGCGGCCGGCAGCGGCGAAATCTCCGCCGCCGCGCGGACAGCCGGCACGAACAGGGCCAACCCGAGCGGCGAGATCTCCGCTGTCCCGTATACCCCGGCCACCGCACCGACCGCCGCCTCGGTCATGGCCTGAGCTCGGCCTCGGACCGTTCCATCGCGCCCGGTCACCGGCGTACCGGGAGTGCCCCGTGCACACCAGGGCGCTGGGCGCGGAATGTTCCGGAGGCCGGTCGAGCCACGGGCAGCCCCTACCGGGGGGAGGGGCTGCCCGTGCCGCCGGGCCGACCTGCTGCGGAAACCCGGCCGAAGTCCGCTACTACGACGGTGGCGTCGTCCCTTCCTGTCGCGGGCCGAAGAGAGGCGAGAGCCCCGAGGCTCACTCCTCCACGACGGGTGCCGGTGTGTGCGTGATGCCGTTGACGAGGACGTCGAAACCCCAGCGGAACCGCTCTTCCGGGGTGCCGCCGATCAGTGCGGGCATGTGCGCGACGATCTCCGGATGCGTGGCCGCGCTCGCGGTGCCCAGTGCGTGCACGGTGGCGTTCCAGTCGTCCGCGGCGGCGGGATCGTGTTCGCGCGTCGACTGCTCGGCAGCGGTGGCCGTCGCACTCTGAAGCAGCTTGTCCACCCCCCAGGCCGCCTGCTCCCGGGTGGCCCCGCCGCGGGACAGCAGGCCGAGGGCGCGCTCCACCAGGCGCAGGTAGTTCTCCCCGCTCGGGCGGGCGACGAGCGCGGACCGCGCGAGTTGCGGGTAGGCGAACAGCACCAGGGTGTACGACCTCATCACCGCGCGAAGCTGCTCCCGCCAGTCCTCGCCCCCCTCGTCCCCCGACAGGTCCACCTCGCCCAGCAGGGCGTCGAGCACTGCCGCGTGCAGAGCGGCGGTATTGGCCACGTAGACGTACAGCGAAGCCGGGCCGGTGTCCAGTTCCTGGGCGATGCGGCGCATCGTGACCTTCTCCAGCCCTTCCCTTCGCATGATCTGTACGGCGGTCTCCACGATCCAGCGCCGGGAGAGGGCGGGTTTCGCCGGACGGTCCCGGCGGCTCATCGGTTCTCTGTTCGCGGTCACACTTCGATCGTAACGAACGCGTTCGTTACGTTGATGCGGTAGAACTTGTTCGTGACGAACATGTTCGTTACGGTTCTTGGTGAGCCCGTTTTCTCCCTCACCCTTCTCAGGAGTCATCCATGAGCACTGGCCATGTCCCCGTCGCGATCATCGGTGGCGGTCTGGGCGGCCTGACCGCCAGCCGTGTCCTGCATGTCAACGGCATCGAGTCAGCGGTCTTCGAACTGGAGGCATCGCCCGAGGCCCGTACCCAGGGCGGCATGCTCGACATCCACGAGGCGAACGGCCAGAAGGCGCTGCACGCCGCCCGCCTGCACGACGCGTTCCGCGAGATCGTCCACCCGGGCGGGGAAGCGATGCGCCTGCTCGGCCCGGACGGCACCGTGCGGGTGGACGAGGCGGACGACGGCACCGGCGACCGGCCGGAGGTGGACCGCGGCGAGCTGCGCGACCTGCTGCTGCGCTCGCTGCCCGACGGCACGGTCCGCTGGGGCCGGCGGGTCACCGCAGCCCGGGCGCTCGGGGACGGGCGTCACGAGGTGACGTTCGCCGACGGCTCGGCCGTCACGACCGACCTGCTGATCGGCGCGGACGGCGCCTGGTCGCGCGTGCGGCCGCTGCTCTCGGACGCCTGGCCCGCGTACACCGGCATCTCCCTCGCCGAGACCGACCTGTTCGAGGCCGATGCCCGCCACCCGGACAGCGCGGCGATCGTCGGCCCCGGCTTCTTCATGGCCCTGGGCGACGAACGCGGGATCCTCGCGCACCGCGAGAGCGACGGCAGCCTGCACGCCTACACCGCGCTCAAGGCCGACGAAGGCTGGCTGGACACCGTCGACTTCTCGGACCCCGCCGCCGCCAAGGCCGCGGTCCTCGCCCACTTCGAAGGCTGGGACGAAGGGCTGCGCAAGCTGATCGCCGACGCCGACGCGATCACCCCGCGCCGCATCCACGCCCTGCCCGTCGGGCACCGCTGGGAGCGCGTCCCCGGTGTGACCCTGCTCGGAGACGCCGCGCACGTGATGCCGCCGTTCGCGGGCGAGGGCGCCAACCTCGCCATGTTCGACGGCGCCCAGCTCGCCCTGGCCCTCGCCGCCCACCCCGGCGACACCGAGGCCGCGCTGCGCGCCTACGAGAAGGAACTCTTCCCGCGCAGCGAGGAGACCGCCCGCGACTCCGCGGACAGCCTGGACACGATGTTCGGCGAGCGGGGCCTGCAGGAGATGGCCGCGTTCTTCACCGCCGGCCCGGCCGGGCACCAGGACCACTCCTGATGCGCGCGACCCGCTCCGTCTCCGTACGCCCGGGTCTCGACCTGGACCTACGTGAAGCAGGTCACGGCAGCCCGGTCCTCGTCCTGCACGGCGGCCCCGGCCCCGCCGACGTCGCACCCATGGTCGACCACCTCGCGACGGACCACGCGGTCCTGGCGCCCACCCACCCGGGCTGGGACGGCACCGTACGGCCCGACGGCCTGGACTCCGTACCCGCACTCGCCGCCACCTATCTGGACCTGCTCGGCCGCCTCGCCCTGCACGACGTCACCGTCATCGGCACGTCCTTCGGCGGCTGGGTCGCCACCCAGGCCGTCCTGGACGACCGCGAGAGGCGGATCTCGCGGCTCGTCCTCGTGGACGCCATCGGCCCCGTCGTGCCCGGCCGGCAGGTCACCATGCCCGCCGGGCCACCGCCCACAGCCCCCGTCCCCACCGCGGGACCCTCGCCGACACTACGGCGCGGCCCCTCCCCCACCTCGATGGCCGCCCTGCGCGCGTACGCGGGACCCACGATGGCGGACCCCGGCCTGCTGGCCCGGCTGCCGTCCGTCACCTGCCCGGTGCTGGTGCTCTGGGGCGAAGTCGACACCGTCGTCGGTCCCGGCTTCGGCCGTGCCTATGCCGCGGCCTTTCCCCACGCACGGTTCGAACTCATCGCGGACGCGGGGCACCAGCCCCTGCGAGAGAGGCCCGAAGCGGTCTACGCCGCCCTGGACTCCTTCCTCGCGGCAGCCCCTCCGCCCGCCGCGGCCGGTCCGCCGAGTACGAACTGACCCCTGGCCCGCGCCGTCGACCCTTCGACCATTCTCGTCCTCTTGACGATAACGACGATCTCCCCTTATCGTCGTTGCGACGAGAAGAAGGAGTTCCCATGGCCGACATCACCCGGCGGCTGGGCTGGCGCCACCTGCGTGCCACGCCCACGGCGCACATCCGGCACCACCGCGACGGCAAGCTCGTGCACGACGGGACCGGACTCGGCTTCTGGTTCCGGCCGTTGACCGCCGCGCTCTCCGAAGTGCCGGTCGAGGACCGGGAACTGGCCATGACCTTCCGCGCCCGCACCGCCGATTTCCAGGACGTGTCGGTGCAGGCGACCGTCACCTACCGGATCGGCGACCCGGCCCTGGCCGCCGCCCGCCTGGACTTCTCCGTCGACCCCGACACCGGGGCCTGGCGCGGGGCCCCGCTGGAGCAACTGGGCACCCTGCTCACCGAGACGGCCCAGCAGCACGCGCTGGACGTGCTGGCCCGCACCGCGCTGTCCGCGGCGCTGGTCGACGGGGTGTCCGCGGTGCGCGACCGGGTCGCGGCGGGCCTCGGCGCCGAGCCGCGGTTGCCGGCCACCGGGATCGAGGTGGTGACCGTACGGGTCATGGCGGTGCGCCCCGAGGCGGAGGTGGAGCGCGCGCTGCGGACGCCCGCCCGGGAGCTGATCCAGCAGGAGGCCGACCGGGCGACGTACGAGCGGCGGGCCGTCGCCGTCGAACGCGAGCGGGCCATCGCCGAGAACGAACTGGCCAGCCAGATCGAACTCGCCCGCCGTGAGGAGCAGTTGGTGGAACAGCGCGGGGCGAACACGCGCCGCGAGGCGGAGGAGGCCGCGGCGGCCGACCAGGTGCGGGCCCGGGCCGAGGCGGCGCGCACGGTCGGGCTCGCCGAGGCCGAGGCGGCCCGTGCGGTGGCGCTGGCCCGGGCGGAGGCCCAGGCGGCGCGTGAGGTCGGCGCGGCCCGGGCCGAGGCCCAGGCGGCCTGGCTGCGCGTCCACGGTGACGTCGACGTGGCCACCCTGCACGCGCTCACCGGGACGCGGCTGGCGGAGAACCTGCCGCACATCGACAGCCTGACCGTCTCACCGGACGTGCTGACCGGGCTGCTGGCCCGGCTCGGCGGCGGAGCCCGGGGATGAGTCTCGCCCCGCGGGCCGTCCTGGTCCACCGCACCACGCAGTACGAGGAGTTGGTGGCCCGGCACGGCACCCACGGTCAGGCCGCCTTCTTCCTCTCCTCCCGGGGCCAGGACCTCGGCGACGTCGCCGAACGCCACCGCCGTGCGCACCGGGCGCTGGCCGAGGTGGCGGCGTCGGTCCCGCCGACCTGGCGGCAGGCCCGGGTGGAACGCGGCGACCTGGACCGTTTCCTGTTCGCCCCGGAGGACGTCGTGGTCGTGGTGGGACAGGACGGACTGGTGGCCAACGTGGCCAAGTACCTCGTCGGGCAGCCGGTGATCGGCGTGGATCCCGAGCCGGGGCGCAACCCCGGTGTACTGGTACGGCACCGGGCGGCCGACGCGGCGGCGCTGCTGCGCGGGGCGGCGGCGGCGCGGGCGGACGAACTCACCATGGTCGAGGCCGTCGCCGACGACACCCAGCGGCTGGTCGCGCTCAACGAGATCTACCTCGGCGCCGTCGGACACCAGACGGCCAGATACCGCCTGGGCCTGGAGGGCGACGGGGGTGTCGTCGAGGCCCAGGCATCCTCCGGGGTGCTGGTGGGCACGGGTACCGGGTCGACCGGCTGGCTGGGGTCGGTGTGGCAGGAGCGGGGCAGCGCGCTGCGCCTGCCGCACCCCACCGAGGACCGCCTGCTGTGGTTCGTCCGCGAGGCGTGGCCGTCGCCGGCCACCGGGACGTCCCTGGTGGCCGGCGAACTCGCCGCCGCGGGCCGGCTGTGCCTCACCGTCGAGTCCGAACGTCTCGTCGCCTTCGGGGACGGCGTGGAGGGCGACGCCCTGGAGCTGACGTGGGGGCAGACGGTACGGGTGGGCCGGTGCGAGCAGCGGCTGCGGCTGGTGACGCACGTTCCGGGGCAGCGGTGACGCGACCAGGCGGAGCGGCGGGTGCGGGAGGTGACCGGCGCCGGCCGCGGAAGCCGGTGCGCGCCCCTCGGGGGTCTGCCTGCCGAACCGGTGCCGCCGGCCGGGTCGTCCGCACCACCGCGTGTTCCCGCCGCTGCCGCGCCGCTCGGAGGACCTGGCGATCATCAGCGGCCCGGGCTCCCGTGCCTTCACCCACGGCCCCGGCGGCACCGTGACGGAAGCACGGTGCCGCCGGCTCTGTCGCGGGGGCGGCCTAGCCCCGGCCGCCCGACCGGGAGGTGAGCGGGTCGCCGGCCTTGCGGACGGCCTGGGCGATCCAGCTCATGGCCTCGGGCACGTCGTAGTTCCCGGCGTGCGGCTGGTTCCAGGCGAGCTGGTAGTCCAGGTTTTTGACCTGCTTGTCCGCGGCGAGCGCCCGGTCGAGGTTGACCGAGACGGTGAACGCGGTGTCGCGGTCGCGGGTGCCGTGGCGGACGTACCAGTTCGGCGCGGTGTCCGCGCCGGTGCCGACGAAGTCCATCGGGTTGATCAGGTGGACCTGGTCGTCGACGGTGGTGCTCTTCTTCGCGGTGTACTGCTTCCAGGTCAGCCCGGTGTCGTCGAGGCCGCTGCCGTCGCCGGCCACGTCGTTGTGGTTCCAGCTGTACTCGGTGTAGTTCATGTACTTCTGGCTGGGCGGGCCGAAGAGGTCGGTCTCGGTGCCGCTGGTGGTGTTCCCGTCGACGCCCACCGCGTCGAAGGCGGGGGTGGTCTTCAGCGTGGCCTGGGTGGCGACGAAGGCGAGGTACTTCGTCATGTCGACGGAGCGGACCTTGCCGGTGGCGGTGTCGACGTCGATCCAGTCGTTGACGTACGACTTGGTGGTGGGGGTGCCGCCAGGGCCGCCGGAGGTGATCTCGAAGGTGCCGCCCAGCGGCGGGATGGTGTGCGCCGGGTCGGCCCTCAGGTAGGTCTCGGCGGAGTCGACGACCTCCTTCTCTATGGTGTCGAGCATGGTCGCGGCGGTGAGCCGGGAGCCGTCGGGGTTGCGCAGTCCGAGGCTCTTCTCGTACGCCGCGAACTGTGCCGCGATCGCGGCGGCCGCCTCGGGCGAGGCGTTGGAGCCGGTGGCGTCGCGGGTGGCCAGGACGTTGTACAGCCACTCGTAGGCCACGTCGGCGTTGCCGAGGTCGGTGATCGGGCAGTACGCGTTGACGGCGAACACGTCGTCGCGCAGGGTGCTGCGGCCCTTGGCGTCGATGCCGGCGGCGCCGATCCCGGCGAGGTACGGGTCGTACTCGGCGCTGTTGCCGGAGGCGCCCAGGATCGACACCAGGGCGCCGCCGCCGCTGGTGCCGTTGATGACGATCCGCTCCGCGCTGCCGGGCATCGCGGCGTCGTTGAGGCGCAGGTAGCGCACGGCCGCCTTGGCGTCGACCACGGCCGCGGGGGCCTTGCCGGTGGCGGTGCCGTCGGCGCCCAGCAGACCACGGCTGCGGTTCGCGACGTCGACGAAGACGTATCCCGCCTTCAGGGCCGCGCCGACGTTGCTCGTCGAGCTGTTGTAGGAAGTGCCCGCGGTGACGCTGGCCCGCAGGTAACTGGCCTTCCAGCCACTGTTGTTGACGGCGAAGTAGACCGGGGTGCGCTGGTCGCCGAAGGCGCTCTCGGGGACGAACACGTTCATGCTCTGGTAGCCGCAGGCGGTGTCGGTGATCGGGGTGCTGCCGCCGCCGGGCTGCTGGGCCGCCGCGGCGACCGGATCGGCGACGTAGCAGATCCGCTGGTACCAGCGCACGTCCATCGGCCGGCCGTCGACCGTGACGGTGATCGACGTGTAGGCGGCGGAGTCGAAGTCCAGCGCGGCGTCCTGGGGGTCCACGGCGTGGCCGCGGGCGGCCGAAGTGGCCGGGCCGGCCGCGGCGGCCGCGACGGAGGCGGGCACCGCGACCGCTGTGAGAGCGAGGGAACTGGCGAGCGCCATGCCTCTCAGCAGGCGGGTGCGGGTCACAGGACGTTCGTTCCGCGTACCCGTCGAGTGGGTGAGCGCGTCGCGTCCGAAGGACGCAGAGAGCCGCTGCACAGGGGTCTCCCCTCACTGAGCATCAAGTGCTGCCGATCGCCCCGGGATCGAGGCGTGACGCAGGCTACAAGATTGTTAACAATATGCACAGCAATCTCGCGGCCATTGTCTCCGGGTTCCTCGGATCCCGGATCCCGGTGCTGGGCATCCCCGCGGCTTCAGCCGCCCACGGGCAGCCGGGGCACGCTGTCGAGCAGGCGGCGGGTGTACGGGTGGGCGGGTGCGCCGAGGACCTGGGCGGTGTCGCCCTGTTCGACGACCCGGCCGTGTTCCAGTACGGCGGTGCGTTCGCACAGGGAGGCGACGACGGACAGGTCGTGGGAGACCATCACCAGGGTCAGGCCGCGCTCCCGCTTGAGTTCGGCCAGCAGGTCGACCACCTTCACGCGGGTGGTGACGTCCAGCGCGCTGACGGGTTCGTCGGCGAGCAGCACGCGGGGCTCGCAGACGGTGGCGCGGGCGATGGCGATGCGCTGGCGCTGCCCGCCGGAGAACTCGTGCGGGTAGCGCCCGGCCGCGTCGGCGGGCAGGCCGACCCCTTCGAGGGCGGCGGCCACCTTCGGCGCGGCGCCCGCACGCGAGTCCAGGCCGAGCGAGCGCAGCGGTTCGGCGACGATCGAGCCGACGCGGCGGCGCGGGTCGAGCGAGGAGTACGGGTCCTGGAAGACGCACTGGACGCTGCGCCGGAAGCGCCGCGACTGCTCCCGGTTCCGCGGGGCGAGGGGGGCGCCGTCGAAGCGGACCG
This sequence comes from Streptomyces sp. NPDC023723, assembly GCF_040639815.1. Taxonomy (NCBI): domain Bacteria; kingdom Bacillati; phylum Actinomycetota; class Actinomycetes; order Kitasatosporales; family Streptomycetaceae; genus Streptomyces; species Streptomyces sp. NPDC023723. The sequence continues at coordinate 53,645 of NZ_JBFAAP010000016.1, read as the reverse complement.
TGCCGGCGGTGGGGCGGGCCAGGCCGAGCAGGAGGCGCAGCAGGGTGGTCTTGCCGGCGCCGGACTCGCCGACCAGGGCGAGGCTCTCGCCGGGCCGTACGGCGAGGGACACCTCGCTGACCACGTCGGTGCGGGCACCCCGGTAGCGCGCGGCCACGTCGGTGAGTTCCAGCACGGGGGTCACGGCGCGCTCCTCAGGTCCAGGGCGGACTCCAGCTTGCGGGCGCTGGCGACCAGGTTGCGGGTGTACTCCTCGCGCGGGGCGGCCACGAGGTCCCCCACCGGGCCCGCTTCGACGGACCGGCCGTCCTTCATGACCAGCACCCGGTCGGTGACCTTCGCGACGACCGCGAGGTCGTGGCTGACGAACAGCACCGCCATCGCGCGGTCCCGCACCAGGGTGTCGATGAGGTCGAGCATCTCGGCCTGCACCGACACGTCGAGCGCGGTGGTGGGTTCGTCGGCGATGAGCAGGGCCGGTTCGCAGGCCAGGGCGGCGGCGAGGGCGACCCGCTGGCGCTGGCCGCCGGAGATCTCGTGCGGGAAGGCCCGGGCGATGCGGTCGGGTTCGGGCAGCCGGACCTGGGCGAGGGCCTCGTGGGTGGCGGCGCGCAGCGCGCGGCCCTTCAGTCCGGTACGGCGGGCCAGGGGTCCGGCGATCTGGCGGCCCACCCGCATCAGCGGGTCGAGGGCGGTCAGCGGCTCCTGGAATACGACGGCGGCGTCCCGGCCCCGGACGGCGGTCAGCCGTTTCTCCGGGGCGCCGACGGTCTGCGTCCCGGCGAGGTGGACACTGCCGGTGGCCGTCATGCCCTCGGGCAGCAGTCCCAGTACCGCGAGGGTGGTGAGCGACTTGCCGGAGCCGGACTCGCCGATCAGGCCGAGGCGTTCGCCGCCCGCGACGGTGAAGGACAGGTCGGTGACGAGGGGCCGGCCGTCCGCCGCGGTCACCGACAGCCGGTCGACGTCGAGCAGGGTCATGACCGCCTCCCGCGGGTCGCCGGGTCGAGCACGTCGCGCAGTCCGTCGGCGATCAGGTTGACGCCGATGACCAGCAGGACGAGGAGGATGCCGGGGGCGAGCGCGCCGGCCGGTGCGGTGGTGAAGGTGGCCTGCGCCTCCTGGAGCATGCGGCCCCAGGACGCGTTGGGCGGCGGGGCGCCCAGGCCCAGGTAGGACAGACCGGCCTCGGCGAGGACGGCCAGGCCGAACTGGAGGGCCAGGTTGACCACCAGGGTGGGCCAGATGTTCGGCAGCACGTGCCCGGCGACCGTGCGCGGCCAGGAGGTGCCGGAGGTGCGGGCGGCGGTGATGTAGTCCTGGGTGAGGACCCGCTTGACGAGGATGCGGACCAGCCGGGCGACGACCGCGCTCTGGGCCAGGCCGATGGCCAGCACCGCGGAGCCGAGGGTGGCCGACCGGGCGGCGACCACCAGCATCGCGAGCAGCAGCGTCGGGAAGGCGATGAGGATGTCGAGGAACGCGGAGAGCGTGTCGTCGAGCCAGCCCTGCGCGAACGCGGCGAGCACGCCCAGCGTGACGCCGATCAGCGCGGCGACGGCGACCGAGCCGAGGCCCGCGCCGAAGGCGATCCGGGCGCCGGTCATCAGCTGGGTGAACAGGTCGCGGCCCAGCCTGTCGGTGCCGAGCAGGTGCCCGTCGCCCGGTCCGGCGAGCCGGCCGCCGGAGGTGTCGTCGGGGCCGTAGGGCAGCCACAGGAAGGAGACCAGGGCGAGCAGCGCGACCAGGCCGGTCAGCACCCCGCCGGTGGTCAGGGTGAGCGACGTGCGGCGGGTGGGGCGCTTGGCGCGCGGTTCGGTGAGGACGGTCATCGGGCGCCTCCCGAGAGCCGGCCGCGCAGCCGCGGGTCGACGATCCGCTGGACCAGGTCGGCGAGGAAGCCGATGAGCAGCACCGCGAGGGTGGAGACGAACAGGACGCCCTGGATGACCGGGTAGTCGTGCTGGGCGATGCCGGTGGCCAGCAGAGAGCCGAGGCCGGGCAGCGCGTACACGGACTCCACGACGACCGCGCCGAGCAGGGTGGAGGCCAGTTCGATGCCGAGGATGGAGATGACGGGCACGGAGGCGTTGCGCAGGCCGTGGCGCCACATGGCGGCGGGGAAGCTCTCGCCGAGGGCGCGGGCGGTGCGCAGGTAGTCGCTGCCGAGCACGTCGAGGGTGGCGGAGCGGACGTAGCGGATCAGGGAGGCGCTCATCACCAGGGCGATGGTGACGACCGGCAGGACCAGGGAGCGGATCGCCTCGGCGGGGGCGGCCCAGCCGTCCGGCGGGAAGCCGCCGGCCGGCAGCCAGCCCGCGTTCAGCGCGAACACCGCGATCAGGATCATGCCGAGCCAGAACACCGGGATGGCGATGCCCAGTTGGGAGACGCCGCTGAGCAGGGCGCCGTACCAGGTGCGGCGCTTGTGGGCGGCGACGAATCCGGCGGGTACGGCGATCAGTACCGCGAGGACGAAGGCGGCCAGGGTGAGCGGCACGGTGACGTTCAGGCGGGCGGTGACCTCGGGGCCGACCGGCAGCGAGCTGACGAAGGACGTGCCGAGGTCACCGGTGGCGAGCTGGCCGAGCCAGTGGGTGAACTGCTGGGGCAGCGGCCGGTCCGAGCCGATGGAGTGCCGGGCCGCGGCGATCTGCTCGTCGCTGGCGCCGACCGCGGTGAGCGCGTTGGCCGGGTCGCCGGGCAGCATCCGCAGCAGCACGAAGAGCACCACGCTCGCCAGGGCCAGCGACACCACCAGGAAGGCGAGCCGGCGCAGCAGGTAGCGGGCCATCAGCCCCTCTAGCCCTTCTTCTTGATGTCGTAGGCGAAGAACTGCGAGTTCAGGCCGTTGAGCGGGTAGCCGGAGAGCTTCTTGTTCGCGACGACGAGCTGCGGATACAGGTACAGCCAGTCACTGGCGGCGTCCTCGGCGGTCTTGCGGTTGACCTTCTTCAGCAGGGCGGTCTGCTCGTCGGTGGTGGCGGCCTCCTCGGCCTGCTGCACCCACTGGGTGACCTGCTTGTTGTCGTAGCCCCAGTAGAAGTCGGGGTTGCCGTACCAGACCAGGTCGCGGTCGTTGACGTGCTCCTGGAGGGTGGCCGTGAAGTCGTGGTTCTTGTAGACCTTGGTGTACCACTCGTCGGGCGTGATCGTGTTGATCTTGACGGTGATGCCGACCTTGGCGAGTTCGGACTTGATGAACGTCGCGGCGGTGGGGTGCGGGTCGTAGTTGGGGGTGTCGAGGGTGAAGCTGAAGCCCTTGGCGTAACCGGCCTCGGCGAGCAGCTTCTTGGCCTTCGCCACGTCGTGCGCGTTGACGTCGGTGAGGTCCTCGTACCAGGGGTCGGTGGGCGGCACCATCGAGCCGATCAGCTTGCCGTAGCCGCCCCAGACGGACTCCAGGAGTTTCTTGTCGTCGATGGCGGCGGAGACCGCCTGGCGCACCTTGACGTCGGTGAACGGCTTGGCCTTGTCGTTGAAGGCGAGCAGCAGCTTGGTGGTCGAGTCGCCGTCGTTGACCGTGTAGTCGCCGTTGCTCTTGAACTGCTCCAGGGCGTCCGGCGACTGCTCGCTGGTGACCACGTCGACGGCGTTGGTCAGCAGCGCGTTGTTCAGCGCGGTGGCGTCCTTGTAGTAGTGGAAGACGACCTGCTGGTTGGCGGCGGCGTCGCCCCAGTAGCCGGTGAAGCGGTTCAGGCTGAGGGCCGAGCCGCGGGTCCACTTGTCCAGCGTGTAGGGGCCGGTGCCGTCCTCGCTCGTCTTCAGGTCCTTCGCCGCGGAGTTGATGATCCAGACGTAGGACAGGTTGTAGACGAAGGAGATCGACTTCTGCGACAGCGTGACCTTGACGGTGCTGGTGTCGGGGGTGGTGATGTCCTTGACGACCTCGAGGTTGCTCTTGCGGGCCGACTGGGAGTCGTCGGCGAGCACCTTCTCCAGGCTGTACTTGACGTCGGCGCTGGTGAGTTCCTTGCCGCTGTGGAACTTCACGCCGTCGCGCAGGGTGAAGGTGTAGGTGAGGCCGTCGTCGCTGACCTGGTAGTCCTGGGCGAGGAGCTTCTCCACGTCGCCGTCGTCGGTGAGCCGGAACAGGCCCTCGTAGACGTTGCCGTTGAGCGCCTCGGTGACGCCCTGGCCGCCGCCCGCGGTGTTGTCGAGGTTCTGCGGCTCGTAGAGCGAGCCGATGTTGACGGTGGCGTTCTTGTCCCAGGTGCCGCCGGCGGCACCGGAGCCGTTCGAGCCGCCGCAGGCGGTCAGGGCGAGGGAGAGGACGGCCGCGGAGGTGACGGCGTACAGGGAGGTTCTGCGCACGGACATGGGGTGGCTGCCTTCGGAGTGCGGGAGACGGTGAGGGAGGCGATCAGTGCTGCGCGGAGTGGCCGGCGCGGAAGACGGGGCGCTTCTCGCCGGCCTCGACGGCCAGGTGGAGGCGGTTCTGCCGCGGCGGCATCGGACAGTTGTACTGATCGGAGAATCCGCAGGGCGGTACGAAGGCCCGGTTGAAGTCGAGGACCACCCGGTGTTCGTCGTCCGTGCGCTCGACGAAGAGGAAGCGGCCGGCGCCGTAGGTGGTGTCGCCGTTGGTGGGGTCGCCGAAGACGAGGAGCAGGGTGCCGTCGTCGTCGAAGGCGCTCAGGGTGTAGTCGCGGCCGTCGACGGTGAGGGTGATGTCGCCGGGGACGACCAGGTCGCGGGTGCCGCCGTTGTCCCTGATGTGCTCGAAGGCGATGCGGCGGGCGCCGGGGACCGGGGTGTAGGCGGCCTCCAGGACCCACGCCGGGTCGTAGGGGAAGGCGTCCACGTGGTCGAAGGCGGTGATCGCGGGCGCGGCGGCGTCCCAGAAGCGCAGGCCGTGCTCGGGCTCGCCGGTGACCGGGTCGGTGCGGCTGAGTGTGGTGACGGTCACGGTGTCGGGCAGGCCGTCGCGGGCCGCCTCCGCGTCGGGGCGTTCACCGGCGGGCAGCCAGCGGGTCTCGACGAGGGCGAGGTTGCCGGTGGGCGCGGTGAGCGCCGTACGGCGCCCCGCACACCACGCGTTCCACCGCTCCACGGGGTCGACGGGAGAGGGAACTGCGGCGGGCTGGGACACGGCGTACTCGTCATTCGGCTAGAAGGAGGGCCATCGACGCGGAGCGTCAATACTTGGCCAAAGCAGCTTCTTTATCAGCCATAAGGTCATCTAATGTCAAACCATCGTTTCACCTGGTGAGACGGCCGTCCGGGGGTCACCGGTCACTCCGCCCCCTCGGGGTCGCCGCGACCGGACGGGGCGGCGGGCGGCACCGGGCGGAAGCAGGCGGTGACCGACTTGCCGTAGGGGCAGGGGCGGGCCTCCCAGCTGTCGGCCAGGGCGTCCACCAGCAGCATGCCGCGGCCGCCGGGGCGGTCGGGGCTGAACCCGCGCGGCGCGGGCAGGACCCTGTCGTCGTCGTGCACGGTGATGTGCAGGCACTGACTGTCCCAGGCCATCACGAGCCGGGCGGTGGAGCGGGCATGGACGTGCGCGTTGGTGACCAGTTCCGAGACGGTCAGCAGTACGTCGTCCACCGTCTGCGGGGCGCTGCGGGTCCAGCCGAGCGTCTCCAGATGCGCACGCGCCCAGTCGCGGGCCGCCTTCGGGCCGGTGTGCGTCGGCAGCGAGCGCGCCCAGCCCACCGCCCGCACTGATGATTCGTCCATCGTCTTCCCTCCCTGACGGGCCGTCGCAGCGACCGCTGGGCATGCCTTCACACGGGTGGGTCTGTCGCTCGCCCCGGCGGCGTTCGGCCGCCGAGCCGACGCAGCAGCGATTACCCCGTCCGGTGGTCCGCATGCCGTCGCGACGGGGCAGGGCCGTCGAGCGCCTGCCGGACCGTGGGTCTACGCCACCGGGGCGGAGCCGGTCCGGAAGCGGTTGCGGTACTCGGTCGGGGTGGTGTCCAGTCTGCGGCGGAAGGCCCTGACCAGGGTGTCGACGGTGCCGAGTCCACAGCCGGCCGCGATGCGTTCGAGCGTGGCGTCGGTGGCTTCGAGCTGGTTGCGGGCCCGCTCGACGCGGACCGACTCGATGTAGGCGTGCGGTGTCATGCCCAGCTCGGCCTTGAAGATCCGGGTGAGCTGGCGGTCGCTGAGGTGGGCGTGTGCGGCGAGCCGCGCGACGGTGAGCGGCTCGGCGACGGCGCCCAGGATGTAGTGGCGCAGTTCCTCGATGCGCCGGGTCGTGGCGACCTGCTCCAGCGGGACGCTGAACTGGCTCTGGCCGCCCGGCCGTTTCAGGTACATCACCAGTTGCCGGGCGACCCGCAGCGCGACGGCCTCGCCGAGGTCGTCGGCGACGAGCGCGAGCGACAGGTCCAGGCAGGCGCTGATGCCGGCGCCGGTCCACACGTCGCCGTCGCGGATGAAGATCGGATCGGGGTCCACCCGGACCGCGGCGTGGTCGGCGGCGAGCTGCCGGGCGGTCGACCAGTGGGTGGTGGCCCGCTTGCCGTCGAGCAGTCCGCAGGCCGCCAGGACGTGGGCGCCGACACAGACCGAGGTGACTCGCCGGGTACGCGCGGCGAGCTCCCCGACCCGCTCCACCACGACGGGGTCGACGACCGCGCGCACCCGGCCGTCGCCGCCGGACTCGACCGCGCCGGGCACCACGAGGGTGTCGACACTCCTCGTCCGCAGCTCCTCGAAGGTCACGTCGGGCAGCACCCGGACCCCGGCGGCGGTGACGACGGGCTCCTTCGTCTCCGCGACCAGGGCCACCTCGTAGCCCGCCGCCTCCCGCGTCTCGCGTCGGGCGAGGGAGAAGACCTCCGGCGGTCCGGTGACGTCGAGGAGGTCGACTCCGTCGAAGAGGACGATGACGACGAGTCGTTCGACGGTGTTCATGAGCGCTCCCCCGACCGACGACGGCGATGTCGGTTTCTGCATGTTAGCCGACATTGCCGACGCCTGCGCCGGGCCGTAGCGTCAGGAGTACGGGGCTCGGCACCGCCGCCCCGCGCTCCCAACTCCCTCTTCCCCAGGTGGTACTTCATGCCCGGAACGACCCTGCGCCGGCTCAACGGCTTCGACGACACGCCTGCCGAGCTCGCCGCCTCGACCCTGCTCCTGATCGACTGCCAGAACACCTACACCACCGGCGTCCTGGAACTGGACGGCTGGCGGCCCGCCCTCGACGTCGCCGCCCGGCTGCTGGAGCGGTCCCGCCGGGACGGCGCGAAGGTCATCCATGTCGTCAACGACGGCGGCGACGGAACGCTGTACGACATCCGCGCCGACATCGGCCGGATCCACCCGAGCGTCGCACCGGCCGGCGACGAACCCGTGGTCGTCAAGCGGGTCCCCGACGCCTTCCACGGCACCGACCTGGGCCGTCTGGTCGACGAGGCGGGCAACGACGACCTGGTCGTCGCCGGTTTCATGACCCACATGTGCGTGGCGTTCACCGCCCAGGGCGCCTTCCTGCGCGGCAACCGGCCCACCGTCGTGGCCGACGCCTGCGCCACCCGGCCGCTGTCGGCACCAGGCACGGAACTGGACGCCCGCCAGGTCCACCTCGGCGCCCTGGCCACCGTCGCCGACCTGTACGGGGTCGTCGTACCGTCCGCCGCGCTGCTGGCGCGGACGGCGGGGCGCGGCGGCACCGTGCCTTACTGATCGGCGTCGGCCTCCGGGTCGCCTGACGGACCTGTCGGAACCGGCCGAGGCGCTCACCGCGCGCGACGTGACGGTGCACGCCTTCGCGGGCGGCTTCCGCTGCTCCCACCACCGCGCGGGGCGGCGGCCGGCCTCACTGGAAGTCGACGGGCTCCGTGCGCTTCTGGAACCGGCCGGACCGGGCCGGGACCGCGCCCGTGCCGTGGGCCGCGGCGCGGGCCGGGCCGTCGGGGAGGGTGAAGGCGAAGACCGCGGTGACCGCCGCCAGCGCGGCCAGCACCAGGTACGCCTGCTGATAGGCGGTGACCGGTGGGTCCGCCACGGCGGCCGGCCCGGTGCCCAGCACCAGGGCGGTGGTCACCACGGCCGGGGCGAGGGCGCCGCCGGTCTGCCGTACGACGGTGTTCAGGGTGGTGGCCTGCGACAGGTCCCGCCGGTCGATCGTGGCGAGGGAGGCCACCGTCGTCGGGATGAAGAAGCCGCCCATGGACAGGCCGAGCAGGAACATGTAGAGGCGGAACGTCCACAGTCCGGTGTCCGCGTCACAGGTGGCGAACAGCAGCAGCACGACGCAGACGCCGGTCATGCCGCAGCCCACGATGACACGCGGCCCCACCCTGGCGTACAGCACACCGATGACCTGCACGGTCAGCAGCACGCCGAACGCCTCCGGGAAGGTGGCCATCCCCGACTCCGAGGCGCTGCGGCCCTGGGCCTGTTGCAGGAAGAGCGGTCCCAGGTACATGGCACCGAGGATGGGCACCAGTCCGACCAGGTTGAGCAGGTTGGTGTCGCGGAAGAGCCGGTCGGCGAACAGCCGTATCCGCAACAGCGGCTCGGACACGCGGAGTTCGTGGCGGACGGCGGCGGCCAGCAGGACCGCGCCGGCGGCCAGGGAGACGACGACGGCGGCCGACGACCAGCCCCGGTTGGGGCCTTCGCAGACACCGAGCATCACCGCGCCCAGGCCCGCCGCGCTCAGCAGCAGGCCGGGCAGGTCGAAGCGGCCCGGCCGGCCGCCCTCGTGCCGGGCCAGGAAGAGCGCGCCGAACAGCACGGCCGGCAGCCCCACCGGCACGTTGACGTAGAACACCCAGCGCCAGGACAGGTGGTCGACCAGCAGTCCGCCCAGGATCGGGGCGACGGCCGGGGCCATCTGCTGCGGGATGATCGTGTACCTGGAGACGCGCACCTGCTCGGAGGCGGTGAAGGTGCTGAACAGCAGCGCCGCCGAGGCGGGCAGCAGCAGACCGGCGGACAGGCCCTGGACGGCGCGGTAGGCGACGAGTTGGCCGAGATCGGCGGCGGCGCCGCAGAGCGTCGACGAGACGAGGAACCCGAGCAGCGCACTCACCAGTACGCGTTTGCCGCCGAACCGCTCGACCAGCCACGCGGAAGCCGGTATCGCCATCGCCAGGCAGACCGGGTAGACCACGACGACCCCGTCCAGGGCCGCCGTCGTCAGGTCGAACTGCCGGGCGATCGAGGGCAGTGCCACGGTGGTGATCGCGCCGTCGACGATCGCGATGAAGGTCACGCAGACACAGACGACGGGGACGACGAGGCGCTGACGCATGTACTGAGCATACACACTATGTGTCTGCTCAGTACACTGGTTCCACGGTGACCGAACGGCACGGGAACGACGGGACGGCGACGGACATGGCGGCGGTACAGGGCAGCAGCGACATCCTGATCGACGAGCTGTACGAGACGACGTACCGGTTGCGGGACTTCGTGGAGAGCCGGCTGCGGGAGAAGGGGGCGTCGGTGGCCCGGCTGCGCGCGCTGCGCATGCTGGCCCGTGCGCGGGAGCCCTTGCGGATGCGGGATTTGAGCGACCTGGCGGGCATCGCGCCGCGCACCGCGACCAGCATCGTGGACAGCCTGGAGCGGGACGGGCTGGTGGAGCGGGTCCGCCACCCCCGCGACCGGCGGGCCTTCCTGCTCCGCCTCACCGCCGAGGGGGTGCGCTGTCACCGCGAGGCGGAGGAGATCGACCGGCTGGCGCTCGCCGAGGCGACGGCCGCCCTGGACGCCGGTGAGCGCGAGCAGTTGCGCGTCCTGCTCGCGCGGATCAGGGAGCACACGGTCTGACGGCGGCCGGGGCCGGCCCGGTCACACGGACGGCGGCCGCTCGCCGGCCGGCTCCGTGGCCCCGGCGGCCTCCTCGGCCCCGGCGGCCCGCGCGGGGTGGCGGGCGCGGCGTACGGCGACGAGCGCGGCGAGCACCGCCCCGGTCGCCAGGACCAGCAGGCCGCGCAGCCACACCTCGGCCTCGACCTGGGTGGCGAGCAGCACGCAGGAGGCGGCGCCCAGCACCGGGAGCGCGGTCGGGGCCCGGAAGTGGCCGGCGTCCCCGGGGTCGCGGCGCAGCACGAGCACGGCGACGTTGACCAGGAGGAAGACGACGAGGAGCAGCAGGACCAGGGTGGACGCCAGGGTGGCGACACTGCCGGTGAGGGCCAGCAGCATCGACAGCGCGGTGGTGACCGCGATCGCCGCCCACGGCGTACGGCGGCCCGGCAGCACCCTGGCCAGGACGCCGGGCAGCAGTCCGTCGCGGGCCATGCCGTAGGCGAGGCGGGAGGACATGATGCCGGTGAGCAGCGCGCCGTTGGCGACCGCGACCAGGGCGATCGCGCTGAAGAGGCGGGGCGGTACGCCGCCGGCCTCCTTGACCACCTCCAGCAGCGGGCCGCTCGACCCGGCCAGCCTCGCGGTGGGCACGGCGGCCGACGCGGCGAGGCCCACCAGTACGTACACGGCCCCGGCGGTGGCGAGTGCGCCGAACAGGGCGCGCGGGTAGGAGCGGCGCGGGTTCCGGGTCTCCTCGGCGACGTTCACCGAGGTCTCGAAGCCGACGAAGGAGTAGTACGCCAGTACCGAGCCGCTGAGCAGTGCCGCGGCGGCCCCCTGCTCGGGGGTGCCGAGCCGGCCGAGCCGTCCCAGGTCGCCGTCGCCGCGCAGCAGCAGCCAGCCGCCCAGTACGACGATGACGAGCAGGCCGCCGACCTCGATCACCGTGGCGACGACGTTGGCGCGGGTCGACTCCTTGACGCCCCGCGCGTTGACCAGGGCGAGCAGGGCGAGGAAGAGCACCGCGACGAGGCCCACGGGGAGGGTCACGAAGGCGGACAGGTAGTCGCCGCCGAAGCCCCGGGCCAGTGCGGCCACGGAGACGATGCCGGCGGCGAGCATGCAGAAACCGGCGACGAATCCGGCGAAGGGCCCGAAGGCGCGGGTGGTGTAGTGGGCGGCGCCGCCCGCGCGGGGGTACTTCGTGGCCAGCTCCGCGTAGGAGGCCGCGGTCAGCAGGGCCAGCAGCAGGGCGACGGCCAGCGGCGCCCACACCGCTCCCCCGGCGTCGGCGGCCACCTGGCCCACCAGGACGTAGACGCCCGCGCCGAGGACGTCGCCGAGGATGAAGAAGTAGAGCAGCGGTGTGGTCAGGGCGCGCTCGAGCGCCGGGCCCTCGGGGTCCGCGGAGTGGGGTTTCGCGACTCTTGCCATGCCCCGACAGGTCCCCCGGACACCACGCGTCACGCCTCGGCGTTCGAGTCGGCTCCGGTGCCCGGCCGCCGCGCGCCGCTCGGCCCGGGACGGCTGCGCGGCGGGGTCAGCGCGGCCGTCGTTGTACGACGTCGGCGAGCACCGTGGTCACCAGCTTGTTGACGGTCGCCGCAGGCGGCGGGGCGGGGTCGTCGCGGTCGGCGAACAGGAGGTGGCCGCCCCCGACCAGGGAGAGGGTGAGTGAGTCGATGTCGGCGTCGGCCGCGATGCGGCCCAGGGCGCGTTCGTCGGCCAGGTAGGCGGCGACCGCGGTGGTGACCTGGGCGAGGATCGCGATGCCGCCCGAGGGCCTGGCCTGCCGCAGCCGCGCGCGCAGTTCGTCCCGGAAGGTGATGAGCGGGATGATCGCCACGGGGACCGGTCCGAACAGGGTGGTCAGCGCGGTCGTGAGGTTGTCGGCCACGGTGCCGGTGCCGGCGGTCTCGCGCAGCGCGTGCGCCTGCGCCTCCAACCGTGCCGCCCGGTCGAGCACGAGGTCGGTGAGGAAGGCGTCGAAGTCGGTGAAGTAGCGGTGCAGGACGCCCTTGGCGCAGCCCGCCTCGTCGGTGACGGCGCGGCTGGTCAGCCCGTTCGGGCCGGCGCGCAGCAGCACCCGTTCCGCGGCGGCGAACAGTTGCTGCCGCGCGTCGCGAAGATGTACCCCGGTCGGCACTTACCGATCCTCTCGTGGGCCGAATCACTGGAATCCACTGGCGTGTGGGCGCCCGCCCACTAAAGTGAACGCATGCCCACTCTATCGCGAGAACAGCCCGAGCCGCCCGAGCGGCCGGAACCTGCGCAGCCGCATCGGGCCCGGCGGACGGCCGAGTCGTTCGGCGTGGACGCGCACCGCTACGACCAGGCCCGCCCCGGCTACCCCGCCGACCTGGTGGCCCGGGTCGTCGCCGGCAGCCCGGGGCCCGATGTCCTCGACGTCGGCTGCGGCACCGGGATCGCGGCCCGCCAGTTCCAGGCCGCCGGGTGCGCCGTCCTCGGGGTCGAGCCGGATCCGCGGATGGCCGGCTTGGCGCGGGCCCGGGGTCTGCGGGTCGAGGAGGCGTCCTTCGAAGCCTGGGAGCCGGCCGGCCGGACCTTCGCCGCGGTGATCGCCGCCCAGTCGTGGCACTGGGTGGATCCGGTCGCGGGCGCGGCGAAGGCGGCCCAGGTGCTGCGCCCGAACGGCCGCCTGGCGGTCTTCGGGCACGTATTCGAACCGCCGGCCGAGGTGGCCGAGCCGTTCGCCGCCGCCTACCGGCGGGCCGCGCCCGACTCGCCGTTCAGCGCTCAGCCGGCCCGGCGTCCCGTGGAGCTGTACGAAGCGGGGTACGCGGAGATCGCCGACCGGCTCCGCGGGACCGGGCGGTTCGACGAGCCGGAGCAGTGGCGGTTCGACTGGGAGCGGCCCTACACCCGCGGCCAATGGCTGGACCTGCTCCCCACCACCGGCGGCCTCACCCGGCTCTCCCCCGGCCGGCAGGCCGGGATACTGGACGCGGTGGGCCGGGCCATCGACGCCCTGGGCGGTCGCTTCACGATGCGCTACACGACTCTGGCGACGACCGCCGTGCTGAAGTGACCGGCCCCCGTGGTGGCGCGGGCGTTCTACGGACGGCATGCCTCCCGCACGCTCCCCCGGCGGTCCCGGGAGCCGGGCGGCTCAGCCGCCGCGCCGTACCCGGGCCGCCCTGCGGGCCTCCGCGAGCTGCTGCGCCTCGCCGCGCTTGCGGGACGGCCGGCCTCCGGAGCCGCTCTTGGTGTCCTTGCTGCTGCCCAGGCCGCGGAACGGGGCGTTGTGGTTCTTGGGGCGCGCCGCGGCGGGCCCGCCGTCCAGGGGTGCTCCGGAGGGTGCCTTGGCCCCGGTGATCCGGCTCAGCTCCGCCTCGCCGGACCGCACTTTGGCGACCTTGGCGACGACGCCGGCGTCCGCCATGACCTGGCTCGTCTCGCGGCGCTGTGCCGACAGGACCAGGGTCACCACGGTGCCGGAGCGGCCGGCCCGGGCGGTCCGGCCGGCGCGGTGCAGATAGTCCTTGGGGTCGGTGGCCGGGTCGACGCTGACCACCAGGTCGAGGTCGTCGACGTGCAGGCCGCGCGCGGCGACGTTCGTCGCGACCAGGGCGGTGACCTGCCCGTTCTTGAACTGGGCCAGGGTCCGGGTGCGCTGCGGCTGGGACTTGCCGCTGTGCAGGGCGGCGGCGGCCACACCGCTGGCCCGCAAGTGCCGCGTCAGCTGGTCGACACCGTGCTTGGTGTCCAGGAACAGCAGGACGCGGCCGTCCCGGGCGGCGATCTCCGTGGTCACGGCGTACCGGTCGGGGCCGTGCACGACGAGGACGTGGTGCTCGATCCCGGCGACCGCGTTGGCCGCGGGGTCCACGGAGTGCACGGCGGGCTCGCGCAGGTAGTCCCGCACCAGCTGGTCGACATCGCGGTCGAGGGTGGCGGAGAACAGCATGCGCTGTCCGTCGGGACGCACCTGGTCCAGCGCTTCGGTGACCTGTGGCAGGAAGCCCATGTCACACATCTGGTCGGCCTCGTCCAGGACCGTGACGCGCACCTGTCCCAGCCGGCACGCCTTGCGGTCCACGAGGTCGTGCAGCCGGCCGGGGGTGGCGACGACGATCTCGGCGCCGTCCCGGAGCGCGGCGGTCTGCCGGCCGACGGACACTCCGCCCACCACGGTCGCGAGCCGCAGCCGCAGCGCCTCGGCGTACGGGGTGAGCGCCTCGCCGACCTGCTGCGCCAGCTCCCTGGTGGGCACCAGGACGAGCGCCAGCGGCTCCTTGGGCCGCGCTCGCCGTCCGGCCGTCCGGGCGAGTACGCCCAGGCCGAAGGCGAGCGTCTTGCCGGATCCGGTGCGGCCCCGGCCCAGCACGTCCCGGCCGGCCAGCGCGTGGGGCAGTGCCGCCGCCTGGATGGGGAAGGGCACCGTCACACCGTGCTCGTCGAGCACCCGCAGGAGCTCGCCCGGCAGCCCCAGCTCCGCGAAGGACGCCGCCGGGGCCGGCGCTCCGGAAGCGCCCGGTGCCTGGTCCTGCCGCCGGGCGTCGGTACGTGCTGATTCGCTCACAGAGAGCCTTCCTCCGAAGGGACCGTACCGAGGAAGGCGCGGCGGGGACGCGGCCACCGGCCGGGGACCGTGAACCGGCACCGGCACAGCGACGCTGCAAACGCCCCACGCTAGCACGGGGCGCGCCGCACGGGCCGCCCACGGCCGAGCCGCACGGCGTGCTCCCGCGTTTCCGCAGGTCAGACCCGAACGACCCGAACGACCCGAACGACGGGGAGGGCTCGAAAAAAACTCGGCCGCCGATGTCGAGAATCCGTCGTCCGCTCCGTCCCAGGGGTGCGAGCGGCCACAATGGGCCGCACCAGTACCGAGGAGAACCACGATGGCCAAGTACCTGCTGCTCAAGCACTACCGCGGCGCCCCGGCGGCGGTCAACGACGTGCCGATGGACCAGTGGACGCCGGACGAGATCGCGGCGCACATGCGGTACATGCACGACTTCGCGGCCAAGCTGGAGCAGACCGGCGAGTTCATCGACGGCCAGGCGCTCGCCCCGGAGGGCGCCTGGGTGCGCTACGACGGCGAGGGGCGCCCGCCGGTCACCGACGGGCCGTTCGCCGAGACCAAGGACCTCATCGCCGGCTGGATGGTGATCGACGTCGACAGCTACCAGCGGGCCGTCGAGCTGGCCGGGGAGCTGTCGGCCGCGCCGGGTGCCGGCGGCCGGCCGATCCACGAGTGGCTGGAGGTGCGCCCGTTCCTGACCGCGCCGCCCGTCGTCACGGAGTGACCGCTCAGTGACCGAGATGACCGAGGCCCTGCTGCGGAGCCTCACGCCGGGCGTGCTCGGGGTCCTCGTCCGCCGCGGCGCCGACTTCGCGGCGGCCGAGGACGCCGTGCAGGAGGCGCTGGTCGAGGCGGTGCGGGTGTGGCCGGCCGACCCGCCGCGGGACGCCAAGGGCTGGCTGGTGACGGTGGCCTGGCGCAAGTTCCTCGACGCGACCCGGTCGGAGGCGGCCCGCCGCCGGCGTGAGGACCGCGTAGAGGAGGAGCCGGCCCCCGGCCCGGCCCCCGCGGTGGACGACACGCTCCAGCTCTACTTCCTGTGCGCCCACCCGTCGTTGACGCCGTCGTCGGCCGTCGCGCTCACCCTGCGCGCGGTCGGCGGGCTGACCACCCGGCAGATCGCCCAGGCGTATCTGGTGCCGGAGGCGACGATGGCGCAGCGGATCAGCCGGGCCAAGCGGACCGTCTCCGGTGTGCGGTTCGACCAGCCCGGTGACGTCGGCACGGTGCTGCGGGTCCTCTACCTCGTCTTCAACGAGGGCTACTCGGGCGACGTCGACCTCGCCGCCGAGGCCATCCGGCTCACCCGGCAGCTCGCGGCCCGCATCGCCCACCCCGAGGTCGCCGGGCTGCTCGCCCTGATGCTGCTCCACCACGCCCGGCGGGCCTCCCGGACCACGCCCGACGGGGGCCTGGTGCCGCTCGCCGAGCAGGACCGCGGCCGGTGGGACACGGCGATGATCGCCGAGGGCGTGCGCATCCTCCAGGCGGCCCTCGCCCGCGACCGGCTGGGCGAGTTCCAGGCCCAGGCCGCCATCGCCGCCCTGCACGCCGACGCGCCCGCCGCCGAGGAGACCGACTGGCCGCAGATCGTCGAGTGGTACGACGAGCTGACCCGGCTGACCGACAGCCCGGTCGTCCGGCTCAACCGCGCGGTCGCCGTCGGTGAGGCCGACGGACCGCGGGCCGGTCTGGCGGCACTCGCGGAACTCGACGCCGCGCTGCCCCGCCACACGGCGGTCGCGGCGTATCTCCACGAGCGCGACGGGGACCTGGTGACCGCGGCCCGGCTGTACGCCGAGGCGGCCCACAAGGCACCCGGCCTCGCCGAGCGCGACCACCTGACCCGCCAGGCCGCCCGGCTCAACACCCGCCGCGGCGAGCGACGGACGACGCCCGGAGCCGCGACGCCCTGACGCCACGCGGGTGGCGTACGGCCGTCGCGGCCGCCGTGCGGCGGGGTCGGGGTCGGGCGTGTCACTCCTGGAGGACGGCCGCCGACGACGGTGGACAGGTGGCCGGCGTCCGGGGTGCCGGGTTCCAGGACGATGGTGCCGTGCGGGCGGCCCAGGTCGCGGGAGCGCCGCCGCGGGCCTCGTCGGAGGAGGTCGCGGCGGCGGATGTGAGGGCGGACGCCCGGCAGGGTCAGCGCAGTGCCGGCGTGACGACCTCGACCACGTCGACCAGCTTGGCGAGCTGCTGGGAGACCTGGTCCAGGGCCCGTTCCTCGACGTGGGCGACGATCGTCATCCGGGACCGGCCCGGCTGCTCGGTCGGGGCGACGGCCAGTGATTCGATGTTGTATCCCCGCCGGGAGAACAGGGCGGCGGCGCGGACGAGCACGCCCGGCCTGTCCTGGACCACGGCGGTGAAGGTGTGCTGCGACATGATGGTGCCTCTCCGGTGGCCGGGTGGTCAGTCGGTCTCGTCGCCGAAGTCGGGACGCAGGTCCCGGGCGGCCATGATCTCGTCGTTGCTGGTGCCGGCGGCGACCATCGGCCAGACCATGGCGTCCTCGTGCACGATCAGGTCGACCACCACGGGACGGTCGTTGATCGCGTTGGCCTGCTCGATGACCGCGTCGAGACCGGCCGGGTCCTCGCAGCGCAGGCCGACGCAGCCCATCGCCTCGGCCAGCATGACGAAGTCCGGGACCCGGGTGCCCGGGGCCGGCGGCCGGGTGCGGTCGGCGCCGGTGGCGGCGATGTCCGCGGTGGCGGCGCCGGGTGCGGACGGGCCGGAGTGCAGCGCGGTGTGGGAGTAGCGCCGGTCGTAGAAGAGGGTCTGCCACTGCCGGACCATGCCCAGTGCGCCGTTGTTGATGATCGCGACCTTGATGGGGATGCCGTTGAGCGCGCAGGTGACCAGTTCCTGGTTGGTCATCTGGAAGCAGCCGTCACCGTCGATCGCCCACACGGTGGCCTCCGGCCGGCCGGCCTTCGCGCCCATCGCGGCGGGCACGGCGTAGCCCATCGTGCCCGCGCCGCCGGAGTTGAGCCAGCGGCCGGGCTGCTCGAAGCCGATGAACTGCGAGGCCCACATCTGGTGCTGGCCGACGCCCGCGGTGAAGATGGTGCCCTCGGGGGCGAGCCGGCCGATGCGCTCGATGGCCTGCTGCGGTGACAACCGGCCCGCGGGCGCCGGGTCGTAGCCGAGCGGGTAGCGCTCCCGCCAGTCCGTCAGCCGCTGCCACCAGTTGGCGTAGTCGCCCCGGTGGCCCGCCTCCTGCTGGGCCCGGACGCCCACGATCAGGTCGGCCAGCACCTCCCGGGCGTCGCCGACGATCGGCAGGTCCGCCTGCCGGTTCTTGCCGATCTCGGCCGGGTCGATGTCCGCGTGCACGACCTTGGCGTGCGGGGCGAAGCTGTCCACCCGGCCGGTCACCCGGTCGTCGAAGCGGGTACCGACCGCGAAGATCAGGTCGGCCTTCTGGAGCGCGGTCACCGCGGCGACCGTGCCGTGCATGCCGGGCATGCCCAGGTGCTGCGGATGGCTGTCCGGGAGCGCGCCCAGCGCCATCAGCGTGGTGACGACCGGCACGCCGGTCAGCTCCGCCAGGATCCGCAGCTCCGCGCTCGCGCCGGCCTTCACCACGCCGCCGCCGATGTACAGCACCGGGCGGCGGGCCGCCAGCAGCAGGTGGGCGGCCTCGCGGATCTGCTTGGCGTGCGGCTTGCCGACCGGGCGGTAGCCGGCCAGGTCGGTGCGCGGCGGCCAGTGGAAGGCCGTCGTGCCCTGGAGGGCGTCCTTGGTGATGTCGACCAGCACCGGTCCGGGGCGTCCGGTGGCGGCGATGTGAAAGGCCTCGCTGATCACCCGGGGGATGTCGGCCGGGTCGGTGACCAGGTAGTTGTGCTTGGTGATCGGCAGGGTGATGCCGCAGATGTCCGCCTCCTGGAAGGAGTCGGTGCCGATCATCGTGGAGGGCACCTGGCCGGTGATGGCGACGATCGGCACCGAGTCCATGTAGGCGTCGGCGATCGCGGTGACCAGGTTGGTGGCACCCGGTCCCGAGGTGGCCATGCAGACGCCCACGGTGCCGGTGGCCTGGGCGTAGCCGGTGGCGGCGTGCCCCGCGCCCTGTTCGTGCCGGACCAGGACGTGGCGGATCCGGGTGGAGTCCATCAGCGGGTCGTAGGCGGGCAGGACGGCCCCGCCCGGGATGCCGAAGACCGTCCGCACGCCGGCCTCTTCGAGGGAACGGATCAGCGACCTGGCGCCGGTCACCCCGGCTTCCGTGATGCCGGCGGGGGCAGGGACGTCGGCGGGGGTGGCGGCCTCCGCGTCGGAGCGGTGGCCGGGTCCGCAAGCCGGTTCGTGGGCCGGTTCGTGGGTCGATTCCGGTGTGTAGGTGCTCATCTGACTCACTGCAACCTCTTGGTTTCGTCGACGAATGGAATCCCGCCGGGCGCGGCGGGTCTACCAGGGCCTCGCCCACGCGCTGGTGTGCGTCGGGCGCGGGCCGCTGGGCCGTTGTCGTGCGAACCGGGGCAGCAGGGTCTGTCTCCGCGCCGGTTGCCGGTGCCGCGTGCTGAGGGGTGATTCAGCGGGTGGTGCGGCACCGCACCGTCAAGCGGCGGCCGGATCCGCGGGATCCGGACCGCTGGGTCGGGGAACGGCCGCGCGTCAGCTCTCGTGCGCCGTCGCGCGTGCCGTGATCCGCAGGAAGAGCAGGGCGGCGACCGCCAGGACCGCTCCGAGGCCGTACACGGTCGCCGCCCCGACGGGGAGCGTGATGCCGCCGAGTACGGTGCCCAGGCCGATGCCCAGATAGATGCCGGAGGAGTTGAGCGAGACCACCAGTGGGGCTTCCTGCGGGGCGACCTCGATCAGCCGGTGCTGCTGCGGCGGCGTCTGGCACCAACTGCTCGCGCCCCAGAACATGACCAGCAGGCCGACCACGGGCCGCAGCGAACCCTCGGCGGCGGCGATCCAGGCCAGCACGCCGAGCGCGAGGGCCATGCAGACGTATCCGGCGGTCAGGACCCGGACGGAGCCCCAGCGGTCGGTGGCGTAGCCGGCCGCCAGGTTGCCGAGCACCGCGCCCAGGCCGTACAGGAAGAGCATCCACAGGGTCGCGCTCTCCGGGATCCGGACGGCTTCCAGCACCGGGACGCTGTAGGCGTAGGCGGTGTAGCAGGCTCCCATGCCGAGCACCGTGAGCGGCAGTACGGCCAGTACGGTCGGCCGGCGCAGCACGGCGAGCCGGGTGCGCAGCGGGACCCGTGGGTTGCCGGGCAGCTCCGGCATGATGAGCCGGACGCCGACCGCGACGAGCAGGCACAGCCCGGCCACCACGCCCAGGGCGCTGCGCCAGCCCAGCCAGTGGCTGATCAGGTTGCCGAGGGGCACCCCGAGCGCGGTCGCGACGGTCAGGCCGCCGACCACGACGGCGAGGGCCCGGGCCCGCAGCTCCGGGCGGACCAGGGCGGCGCTCACCGCGCCGGCGTTGGGGGTGTAGGCGGCGGCGCCCGCAGCGGCGACGATCCGGCTGGTGATCAGCACGGCGAGGTTGGGGGCCAGCGCCGACAGGAGGTTGGCCGCGCCGAGCGTGAGCAGCGCGCCGATCAGCAGGGCCCGCCGGGGCAGTCGCGCGGTCAGGGTGGCGAGTACCGGCGACAGGACGGCGTAGGCGGCGGCGAACACCGTGATCGACTGCCCGGCCGCGGTCTCCGACACGTGCAGCGAGTCGGCCATGGTGGGCAGGAACCCGGCGACGACGAAGGCGTCCGTGCCGACGGCGAAGGTGCCTAAGGCCAGCACCAGGGTCGACGACAGTCCGCCCGGCTGGGGCGGATTCTTCCCGTCGGCCGTCGCACGGCCGGACGGAATCGAGACACTCGACATCCAGATTCTCCTTACGGGTGTGCCCCACCGGTTTCGCGGGGCACCTGGTGATTCAGCGGGCCGTGCGCTCGTAGTGGCGCCGAGCACGGTCCGCGGCCTTGGGCGGCGCGGCGGCCATGAGGTCCGCCACCGTCTGCGCGGCGAGTTCACGGCGCCACGCCAGCTCGGCCCTGCGCATGGCGGTGGCGATGCCGCAGGCCCGCTGGAACTCCCGGGCGGGTGCGCCCGCCCCTTCGCCCCGCTGCCGGATCTCGGTGCAGCGGAAGACGTCGTCGGGGCCTTCGATGGCGGTGACGACGTCCATGAGGGTGATCCGCTCGGGGGGCCGGGCCAGTCGGAAACCGCCCCTGGCCCCCGGCGTCGAACTCAGGATGCCGGCCCGGACCAGCGCTTGGAGTCTCTTGTTCAGATAAGCCGGTGGGAGGTCGAACCAGGCCGCCAGTTTCGCCGTCGGCACCGGTTCCTCGTCCCCGACCCAGGCCAGTGTGAGGCAGCAGTGCAGCCCCCACTCGACTCCCTCGCCCATCCGCATAATCAGGACACTACACCTCCAGATTCCAACTCCGCACGTCCCGCGGGGAAATCGCCGTCCGGTCAGGCGTCCAGGTGCGGCAGCAGGAGCACGCGCCTGCCGTGCAGTTCGCCCCGCTCCATCCGGCGGTGCACCTCGGCGGCGGCGCTCAGCGGAAGCGTCTGCGTGGACCGGGGGCGCAGCCGTCCCGCGGCCAGGAGCCGGTTGATGGTGCCGGCGGCCTCGGCGAGTTCGGCGCCGGTCGCGTGGGAGATCACGAAGCCGACGACGGAGCAGTCCTTCATGTAGAGCGGCCCCGCCGGCAGCACCGGCCGGGAGCGGGCGCCGGCCAGCAGCACGATCCGGCCGCGCGGAGCGAGCGCGTCGACGGCGGTGGCCAGGTCGTTGCCGCCGGACGTGTCGAGCCAGCCGTCGACACCGGACGGGGCGGCCTCCTCGATCCGCTTGGCCAGGTCGGGGTCGCGGTAGTCCAGGACTTCGGCCGCGCCCAGTTCACGGCAGTACGGGGCGTCCCGCGCGGCGGCGGTGGCTATCACCCGGGCGCCGGCCTCGACGGCCAGCACGGTCAGCGCGCTGCCCACGTTCCCGGCCGCGCCGGCCACCAGGACGGTCTCACCGGCCCGGACCCGGCCGTGGGTGAACAGGGCCAGGTAGGCGGTGGCGGCCGGATGCACCGTGGCGACGGCGACCGCCGGGTCCACGCCTTCGGGCAGGTGGTAGAGGCGGTCGGCGGGGACCACGGCCCGCTCGGCGGCGGCGCCCTGCCGGCCGCCGTGGCCGAGGCTGTTGCACCAGACCAGGTCGCCGGGCGCGAACCCGGGGGCGCCCGGCCCGGCCTCGGCGACCGTGCCGACCAGGTCACGGCTGATCACGAGGGGGAACTCGGCCGGGGTGCGGAAGACGCCGGAGCGGACCAGGGTGTCCACCGGATTGACGGTGGTGGCCAGGACGTCGACCAGGACGTCGGTCGGACCGGGGGCGGGGGTGGGCAACTCACCGTAGTGGATGTGCTCCGGCGGTCCGAGGGTCTCGATGAAGGCTGCGCGCATGGTCACCGAGTCTGGCACCACCTGGCGAAACCGGGCAGCGAGCAGCGGGATATCCGTCAACTGGACCGGCCGCACGCCGCGTCCCGGTGGTCCGCCACCACCACCGGCGGGGCGGACATCCGGACATTCGAGGCCGCTCCATCCCCTCGTTCGGTGGTCCCGCCACCGGTCGCCGTACCAGGTAGGTGTTCTGTGCACCTGGGCGGAACCGGAGGCGCTGCCTACGGTCTAGGCGTCTGAACAGGCGTTTGACTGTCCGAGGTGAGGGGATCTCGAATGGGCGGCGGCACGCTGCACATGGAGGACGTACGAAGGCCCGACAACGCGGCGGTGTGTGCCCATGACCAGGGCGTCGTGCTCACCGAACTGTGCTCGTTCCTGTTCGCCTCGCTGCCCCGGGCCGATCAGCGGCGCAAGGGCGTCGAGTATCTGCGAGGACTGCTGGGGGCCGAGGGCCGCAAGTCGATCCGCAACATAGCGCGGCTGATCGGCGGTCGGGCCACCGAGCAGAACCTGCACCACTTCATCAGCAGTTCGACCTGGGACTGGGGGCCGGTCCGCGAGGCGCTGGCGCACCACCTGGTGCGGGTCGCGCCGCCGCAGGCCTGGGTGGTGCGGCCCACCGTGATCCCGAAGACCGGAGAGCACTCGGTCGGCGTGGACCGCAGGTTCATCCCCTCGCTCGGCCAGGTGCTCAACGCGCAGCAGGCGATCGGGGTCTGGGCCGCGTCGGACGAGGTGAGCATGCCGGTGAACTGGCGGCTGCATCTGTCGCAGGCGTGGCTGGACGACGTACCGCGGCGCAGACAGGCGTCGATCCCGGAGAGCGTCAGTCCCCAGACGCCGGGAGCGTGCGCGGTCGAGACGCTGCTGGAAGCGCTGTCCGACTGGCGGTTGCCGGTGCGGCCGGTGGTGATGGACGCGCGGGAGATGGACACCCTGCGGGTGATACGGCGACTGCGGGCCGCGGGGCTGCCGTTCGTGGTCCGGGTCGACAGCACACTGCCGCTGTGCCCGGCCGAGCCGGCACCGGCCGGGCACAGCGCGGAGGCGCTGCCGGCCCAGCGGATCCTCGAGGTCTCCCGGGACCTGCGGCGGCCGGTGCTGTGGCCGGACCACGGCGGCCGGCCCGGGCTGCGGACCAGCCTGGTCGCCGGTGTCCGGGTCCGGGTTCCGTCGCCCGGCCGGCGGCTGACCCTGCCGGGGCGCCGCGCGGCGGGGGGCGAGGAGGATCTGCTGCTGCTGGGGGCGGGCGCGCAGGGCCGGCGCTGGCCGCGCGAGGTGTGGCTGACCGACCGCGCGACGGGGCCGGCGGCGGTGCCGTTCCGGCTGAGCCGGCTGACCCGCCGGGTCGACCGGGACTTCACCGACATCGCCGACCAAGTGGGGATCAGGGATTTCGCGGGCCGCTCGTTCGGCGGCTGGCACCGCCACGTCACACTGGCCTCGGCCGCCCACGCGGTCGCGGCACTGGCCCGCACCGGTGACGGGCAACTGCGTCGGGCTTCTTGAGGGGGCACTGGGGGGAGGACACGGGCTCGGTGGGGCGGGCTCGGTGGGGCGGGCTCGGTGGGGCGGTCTCGGTGGGGCGGTCTCAATGAGGCGGTCTCAATGAGGCGGTCTCAATGAGGCGGTCTCAATGAGGGCGGCTCGGTGGGGGCGGCTCGGTGGGGTGCGGACGTACCTCCCGGGGGCGGGCCGCCAGTCGGACCGGTCACCGCTCGGGCCCGTCACCGCTCGGGCCGGTCCGTGATCGGGCCCGTCCGTGATCGGGCCCGTCCGTCGGGCCGGTCCGTGATCGGGTGTCAGGTCCGCTCCCCCGCGCCGGGTGCCCGCTGTTCCATCAGTACTTGGCGGATGCGGGACAGTCTGAGCGCGAGCTGTACCTCAAGGGCGCGCTCGGGCTGCTGCCAGTCCCGTCCCAGCAGGTCGCTGATCCGCTCCAGCCTGCGGGCGACCGTGTTCGGGTGGACGTGCAGTCGCTGGGCCGCGCGGGTCGGGCTGTTGCCGGTCTCGAAGTAGGCGCCGAGGGTGCGGGCGAGTTCGGTGAAGCGCTCCCGGTCGTAGGTGAGGAGAGGGCCGATCACCGAGTCGATGAATCCCGCGACGTCCCGGTCGTCCGCCAGCAGCACGCCGAGGAACCCCAGTTCGCGCGCGGACGCCGAACGCCCGGTACTGCCGAGGGCCGTCATCGCGTCGAGGCAGCGCAGCGCCTCGCGGTGGCAGCCAAGGACCGCGGCCGCGTCCGAGACCGGCCCGGCACCGGCGACCGTCGCCGGTTCGTCGAGCAGCGGCGAGAGTTCCTCGGAGACCGCCGAGGCGGCGGCGCCCGGATCGGTGCCCGGCAGGAACAGTACGACGCTGTCGGTGTGGACGCTCTTCAGCCCGTTCATCCGGTGCGCGTACGACGAGGCCCAGCTGTACATCTTGCCGTGGGCCTCGCCCTCGGGACGGGCGATCACCACGACGTGCGGCGCGTTCAGGTCGATGCCGAGGCGGCGGGCGCGTTCCTCCAGTTGCTGCGGGGGCCGCTGCGGGACGGTGAGCAGGTCTTCGAGCAGTTCGTCATGGGCCCGGCCCTGGGCGATGGCGGTCCGGCTGGTCTCCAGCAGCAGTTGGACCGCGGTGGCCTGGGCGACCAGCCGGAGCAGCCGGTGGTCCCGTTCCGCGGGCGGATGTTCGGACTTGAGCAGCAGCGTGCCGAGGTATTCCCGGCCCGCGCCGACCGGCACGGCCCACATGCCGCCGTCCACCTGCACCGGCTCGGCGGCGGCGTCCATGGTGGCCACCGCGGTGGCGGCGGCCTCGCTCTCGGGTATCGCGCCGACCGTGGTCAGGGGGGTGCCGTTGGCGGCGTAGACGCGCAGACTGCCGCGGAGGTGCCGGCTCGCCGCCCGGGCCAGGGTGTGCGGTTCCGCCCCGCTCAGCGCCTCGTCGACCAGTTCGCGGTGGATCCGCGCCAGTTCGTCGGCGTCGTGCAGGGCCTGGGTGAGCCGGTCGTTCTCCCGGGCCAGTTCTCGCAGCGCGGAGTTGGTCTCGTCCAGTACCCGGGCCCGTTCGATGGCCAGGCCGGCCAGGTGGCCCAGGGAGCTGATCAGGGAGACCTCGTCCCCGGTGAAGTGGCGCACATTGCGGTCGGCCACGTAGAGGACGCCACCGTGGTGGGCGCCCTGGCTCAGCGGGACGGCCATGATCGCGCGCAGTCCCTCGGCCCTGACCACCTCGTCCAGGCCCGCGCTGTGCGCTATCCCGTCGTCCTCGAGGTAGTCCGGGGTCCAGACCGGCCCGAGGTTGGCCAGCGCGGCGTTGCCCAGGCCGCCCTCCCCGGGCAGCCGGAGACCGACGTTGAGAGTGGAGATGTGCCCGTCGGAGGCGCGTACGTAGGAGACCCCGTCCTCCGGGTGCGGGAAGCTGATGTACGACATGTCGGCGCCGAACAGCAGGCGGGACCGTCTGGTGACCATCCGGAGCACGGTGTCGAGATCGTTGGGGGCGACCAGGTCGCGGGTGGTGTCGAGCAGCGCGGACAGCCCCGCCTCCCGCTGCTGGCGGCGCTCGCGCTGGGAGTGGATGCTCAGGCCCAGCCGGGTGGCGTGCTCCAGGCTCTCCAGTTCGGCCTCGGGGGCGTGCTCGCGTCGCGCCCGGGCGACGAGCGACTCCAGCCGGGCCGGCGGCGCCTCACTGGCCAGTAGCTCCAGGACGGCCGACGCCCCACGGTCCTCCCGCGCCCCCTGCTCCGTCACGACTCCCCTCCCCCTGTCCTGCCACGAGGCCGTACGGCTGCTCTCACAGTGATCGAAAAGTTACTGAGCGGTGCGTCAGGCGTCAACGAATCGTCAGACATGTCCAGTGACTGGACGGTAGTGGGGGCACCGCGACCGGCGGTTCGATGTGTTGCTTGATCACCTTCCGTAAGTGTCATGTTACCGGCAAGATTCGGTCAGAGATCAGCACGATTACGGCATCGAATGAGCAGTTCTGGCGGCAGGGGGGAACGTAATGAACGTTATTCAGGACTATCGCCGGTCCTTGGAGCGCAGCAGGCAGGCGCTGGCGCGGGAGGACTGGCCGGCCGTCTTCACCCTGTGCGGGCGGGAGTGGGATCTCCTTCCCGGGGTGTTCGCGCCGGTGTACTCCCCGACCACGGAGTTCTCCATGCGCCTGATGGGCCTGGCGGACCCGGCGGCGGCCCCGCGGACCGGCTCGTTCCTCGAGATCGGCTGCGGCAGCGGAGTGATCGCCGTGGCCAGCGCGCTGGGCGGCTGCGACCGCGTGGTGGCCGTGGACATCAGCGAGGCCGCGGTCCGCAACACGGCACTCAACGCCGAGCGGCACGGCGTGCGGGACCGGGTCCGGAGCCTGCGCGGCGACCTGTTCGCCGGCCTGGCCCCGGAGGAACGCTTCGACACGGTCTTCTGGCATTCCAACTACGTGCTGGCACCGGCGGAGTACCAGTACCGGACCATGCTGGAACGCGGCTACGTGGACCCGGGGTACGCGACGCACCGCCGGTTCCTGACCGAGGCGCCGGGCCGGCTCGCGCCGGGCGGCTCCGTGCTGCTGCACTTCAGCGGGCGGGGCGACCTGGACGGCCTGCTGCGGATCGCCGAGGAGTGCGGGCGCGCGCTCACGGTGCTGCGCAGCGCCGTGTTCCGGGAGGGCGAGCACGAGGTGGAGCACATGCTGATCGAGGTGACGGCGGTGAGCTGACGGGGCGCCGGCAGCACGTCGGGAGAGAAACGGACGATCGCGGCGTCGGGCACGTGACCAGGGGAAACGGTGCGCACTTTACTGATCGACAATTACGACTCGTTCACTTACAACCTTTTTCACTACCTGGCCGAGGTCAACGGCCGGGAACCCGAGGTCGTAGTCAACGACGATCCCCGGTGGCAGCTGGGGCATCTGTCGGCCTTCGACAACGTGGTGCTCTCCCCCGGGCCGGGCGATCCGGCCCGGCCCGCCGACTTCGGCGTCTGCCGCGAGGTGCTGGAGCACGGCGGGCTGCCGACGCTCGGGGTGTGCCTGGGCCATCAGGGGCTGGCCGCGCTGCACGGCGCCCGGGTCGGCCGCGCGCCGGAGCCCTGCCACGGCCGGGTCTCACCGGTACTGCACGACGGGACCGGTCTGTTCGAGGGGCTGCCGTCTCCGTTCGAGGCCGTCCGGTACCACTCGCTGGCCGTGGACCGGCTGCCGGCCGCGCTGGAGGCGACCGCCTGGACGCCCGACGGTGTCTTGATGGGCCTGCGGCACCGGGAACGCCCGCAGTGGGGTGTGCAGTTCCATCCCGAATCGATCGGGGGCCAGTACGGGCACCGGCTGCTGGACAACTTCCGCCGGCTGACCCTGCGGCACGGAGGCGGCCGGGGTCGGGAGGCGCCCGTGCCGGGCAGTGTGCTGAGCGCCGTGCCGGGCGTGCCGAGTACCGCGCCCGGCGCGGTGGGCACCGATCACCGGCCCCCCACCGACCACTTGTCCGACCCCGACCACCGGCCCGGCGACGGCCACCGGCCCGACACAGACCACCGGCCCGGCGACGGTCACCGGTCCGATGCCGATCACCGGCCCGGCGACGGCGCCGGGCCGCGGCGGCTGCGTGTCCTGGCGCGCCGCCTGGCCGTCCGGGTGGAGGACGAGGCCGCCTTCGACCGGCTCTTCCACCGGGGCGGGCACGCCTACTGGCTGGACAGCAGCCGGCCCGACGCCGGCTCCGGCCGGTTCTCCATCATGGGCGACGCCTC
Source organism: Streptomyces sp. NPDC023723 (assembly GCF_040639815.1). Lineage (NCBI taxonomy): Bacteria > Bacillati > Actinomycetota > Actinomycetes > Kitasatosporales > Streptomycetaceae > Streptomyces > Streptomyces sp. NPDC023723. The sequence continues at coordinate 26,213 of NZ_JBFAAP010000016.1, read as the reverse complement.
CGGTCCGCTCGGCCGGATCGCCGAGGCCGATGTGTGGAGCGGCACGGTGACGGTGCGTTCGGCGACCTCCACCGAGACCGTCACCAGCGCCTTCCTGGAGTGGCTGGACCGGGACCTGGCCTCGCTCCGGACCACCGTCCCCGAACTGCCCTTCGACTTCGCGCTGGGCTGGGTCGGGTACCTGGGCTACGAGCTGAAGGCCGAGTGCGGCGGCCGGCTCGCGCACCGTTCGCAGGATCCGGACGCGGTGATGGTCTTCAGCGACCGGGCGCTGGTCCTCGACCACCTCACCGGCACCGGGTATCTGCTGGCCCTGGCCGAGGAGGACGCGCCGGACCAGGCCCGCCGGTGGCTGGCGGAGGCGGCCGGGCTGCTCGCCGGCCTCGCCGGGCCCGGCGCCTCCCGGCCCGGCCGGACCGATCCGCCGCACACCCTGCGGTGGCGGCACGACCGGAGCGCCTACCTGGACCTGATCGACGCCTGCCAGGAGGAGATCGCGGCGGGCGAGACGTACGAGGTGTGCCTCACCAACATGATCGAGGCGGCCGGCCGGCCGCACCCCTGGCACAGCTACCGGTTCCTGCGCCGCACCAGCCCGAGCCCGTTCGGCGCGCTGCTGCGGTTCGGCGAGCTCTCGGTGCTGAGCACCTCGCCCGAGCGGTTCCTGCGGGTGGACCGGCACGGGGTGGCCGAGTCGCGGCCGATCAAGGGGACCCGCCCGCGCGGCGCGACGCCCGGCGAGGACGCACAGCTGCGGGCGGACCTGATGTCGAGCGCGAAGGACCGGGCCGAGAACCTGATGATCGTGGATCTGGTCCGCAACGACCTGGGGCGGTGCGCGGAGATCGGCTCGGTGGAGGCGGACGACATCTTCCGGGTCGAGACGTACGCCAGGGCCCATCAGCTGGTCAGTACGGTGCGGGCCCGGCTGCGGCCGGACAGCTCGGCGGTCCGGTGCGTGCGGGCGGCGTTCCCGCCGGGCTCGATGACCGGCGCGCCGAAGCTGCGCACGATGGAGATCATCGACCGCTTGGAACAGGGGCCGCGCGGGGTGTACTCCGGTGCGGTCGGCTACTTCTCGCTGACCGGCGCGGCGGACCTCAGCGTGGTGATCCGCACGGCGGTGCTCACGCCGGGACGGGTGCGCTACGGCGTGGGCGGCGCGATCATCGCGCTGTCCGACGCGGCGGCGGAGTTCGAGGAGACGGTGGTCAAGGCCGCCCCGCTGTTCGCCCTGGCGGACCTGGAACTGCCGGAGGGCCGCCAGGACTCCCTGATCCACTGACCGTCCAGCAGCCGCCACGGGCCGCCCCCGCCGGTTTTCCGGCGGGGGCGGTCGCCTGTGGCCCCCCTGACCCGGCCAGCGGGGGGGGATGGCTCTCCACGCCTCGGCGGGGCCCTCCCTCGCCCTGACCGGCGCTGCTCCCCGCTCGACCCGCCCGGGGCGGGCCCCCGTGTCGGACCTGATGAAGTACCCGGCACCTGACGAAGTGCGGTGGCGGCCGTTGGCGGCGTCGGTCGCCGTGTCACACGATCAGGACGCACCGCAGCCGTCCGGCAACCCACAGCTCGTCGCCGACCCCCAGGCCCCGGCCTTTTCCGCCAGTCGAGGGAGCATCCCGGCCATGACCGACGCCGCCGCCCGGCAAGGGCCCACCGGCACCGCAGGGCACCGCGCACGGGGGCCGCGGGTGGCCTGAGTACCGCGGTCCGGCCCGCGCCCGCCGTCGGCCGGACACCGGCCCGCACCCGTCGCACCACCCCACCGCCGCCTTCGCCCCGTGCCGGACCCGGTGTCCGCGGCACACCTTCTCGCGAGGCACCGCGGGGGCCACCGAGTCCGCCGCACTTTCGCTCTGGGAGACGCTCATGGTCACCGCACTGACCGCTGTCCGGTCCAGACCGGCCCTGCAGCAGCCCGACTGGGCCGATCACGAACACCTGCCCGACGTCAGGAAGGAGCTGGCCGGACGACCACCCCTGGTGGCCGCCGCGGACGTGCACCGGTTGCGCTCCCTGCTCGCCGAGGTGGCGGCCGGCGCCGCGCAGGTGGTGCAGAGCGGCGACTGCGCGGAGGACCCGGTGGAGTGCTCGGCCGGTTACGTCGCCCGCAAGTGCGGTCTGCTCGATGTCCTGGCGGGCATCGTGAAGATGGCCACCCACCGGCCGGTGGTCCGGGTCGGCCGGATGGCGGGCCAGTTCGCCAAACCCCGCTCCCGTCCCACCGAACGGGTCGGCGGCGTCGAACTCCCCGTCTACCGGGGCCACATGGTCAACAGCCCGGAGCCGGACCCGCTGCTGCGGCGGCCCGACCCGCGACGGCTGCTCTCGTGCTACGAGGCGGCGAGCCGGGCCATGACCCATCTGCCCGCCGGTGTGGACCAGCCACGAGGCACTGCTGCTGGACTACGAGCTGCCGATGGTCCGGCGGGACGACGCCGGCCGGCTGCTGCTGACCTCGACGCACTGGCCGTGGATCGGCGAGCGCACCCGCGCGGCGGACGGCGCCCACGTCGCGCTGCTCGCCGGCGTCGACAACCCGGTGGCCTGCAAGGTCGGCCCCCGCACCCGGACGGACGAACTGCTGGCGCTGTGCGCGCTGCTCGACCCGGAGCGCGACCCGGGCCGGCTCACGCTCATCGCCCGGATGGGCGCCGGTTCGGTCGCCGGCCGGCTGCCCGCGCTGGTCGGGGCCGTCAAGGCGGCCGGGCACCCGGTCATCTGGCTGACCGACCCGATGCACGGCAACACCGTCACCACCCCGGCCGGCCTCAAGACCCGCTTCGTGGACACCGTCGTACGGGAGGTCCAGGACTTCCAGTCGGCGGTGCGGTCGGCCGGCGGCGTGGCCGGCGGGCTGCATCTGGAGACCACCCCCGACGACGTCACCGAGTGCGTCCTCAACGAGTCCGCGCAAGGCAACGTCGGCGACAAATACACCAGTTTCTGCGATCCCCGGCTCAACCCGGGCCAGGCCATCTCGGTGGTCTCCGCCTGGCAGGGCTGACGACGCCCTGGCGAACGAACCCGTCCGACCACGGCCGGCCCGGCACCGGGCCGGCCCGCAAGGAGGTCTGAGTCATGCGGAACAAGGTCGCTTTGGTCACCGGAGCGGCGGGGGGCATCGGCGCGGCGGTCGTCCGGGCCCTGGCCGAGCGCGGCGCGGTCGTGGCCGCCGTCGACCGGAACGCCGACGCGTTGCGGGAGACCGTCGCCAAGCTGGTCGCGGAGGGCGGATCGCGGATCGAGGCGTTCCCGGCGGACGTCACCGACAGCGCTGCGGTCGACGCGCTGGTCGACACGGTGGAGCGGGACCTGGGCCCGGTGGACCATCTGGTCAACGCCGCCGGCGTGCTGCGCCTGGGCACGGTCGGGAGCCTCACGGACGAGGACTGGCGGGCCACCTTCGCGGTCAACGTGGACGGCGTGTTCCACCTGTCCCGCGCGGTGGTCGCCCGGATGGTGCCGCGCCGCCGCGGCGCCCTCGTCACCGTCGCCTCCAACGCGGCGAGCACGCCGCGCGCCGAGATGGCCGCGTACGCCGCCTCCAAGGCGGCCGCGACGATGTTCACCAAGAGCCTGGGCCTGGAGGTCGCCGAGTACGGCATCCGCTGCAACGTGGTCGCCCCGGGCTCGACCGACACCCCGATGCTCAGCTCCATGTGGCACGACGCGTCGGGCCCGAAGGGCACCATCGAGGGCCGGCCGGAGGCATACCGGGTGGGCATTCCGCTGGGCAAGCTGGCGCAGCCCGCGGACATCGCCGCCGCGGTGCTCTTCCTCCTCTCCGACCAGGCCGGCCACATCACCCTGCACGACCTCACCGTCGACGGCGGCGCCGGACTCGGCGCCTGAACGTGCCGTCCTCGGCCATCCGCACCCCGTGAAACACCCGCACCCCGTACCCGCACAGAACGCATGTGTACAGAACACGTGTGTACAGAACAGGAGACAAAGGCCATGGCAGGGTTACCCACCATCGAGCCCTACGCGATGCCGACCGCGGGCGACCTGCCCGGCAACACCGCGAAGTGGACGGTGGACCCGGACCGTGCGGTGCTGCTCGTCCACGACATGCAGCGCTACTTCCTCAAGCCCTTCCCCGCCGCGCAGTCCCCGGGCGGCGAACTGGTCCGCAACGCCGTGCTGTTGCGCGAGCGGGCCGCGGCGCTGGGCGTACCGGTCGCCTACACGGCTCAGCCGGGCGGCATGACCGAGGAGCAGCGCGGTCTGCTGATGGACTTCTGGGGTCCGGGCATGCGGGTGGATCCGGTCGACCGCGAGGTGATCGAGCCGCTCGCCCCGACGTCCCGGGACTGGATGTTCACCAAGTGGCGCTACAGCGCGTTCTTCAACTCCGGCCTGCTGGACCGGATGCGTGCCGCCGGCCGGGACCAGCTCATCCTGTGCGGGGTGTACGCGCACGTCGGGGTGCTGATGACCGCGGTGGAGGCGTTCACCCGCGACATCCAGCCGTTCCTGGTGGCCGACGCGGTGGCCGACTTCAGCGCCGCGGACCACCGGCTCGCCCTGGAGTACGCCGCCAGGCGCTGCGCGATGGTGGTCACCGCCGAGGGAGTCCTCGGATGAGACCGGACATCGCACGGTCCGGCCCGGCCCGGCAGGACATCGCACAGCCGGACATCGCACGGCCGGACATCGCACGGCCGGACATCGCACGGCCGGACCTGCTGCAACGGATACTCGACGCCCCGTCGCCGCCCGTCTTCGCCCTGCTGCACCGGCCCGAGACGACCGGCCGGGGAACGCTGGAGGTGCTGCTCGGCGAGGTCAGCACGCCGGCCACGCTGGACCGGATCGAGCTGTCCGAGCCGGCCGGGGCGGGCGACGGCGCCCGGCACGAGGTGCTGGCGCTCGTCCCCTACCGGCAGATCCGCGAGCGCGGCTTCGAGTCCGCCGACGACGGCGCCCCGCTGATCGCCGTCACCGTGACCGAGCAGGCCACCGTGCAGCTCGCCGAGGCGCTGGCCCGGATCCCGGACACGCCCATCGCGCTGGCCGGGGGCCACTTCGACATCAGTGACGACGCCTACGCCGACATCGTCCGCCGGGTGATCGCCGACGAGATCGGCCGGGGCGAGGGGGCGAACTTCGTCATCAAACGCTCCTTCGTGGCCGACATCACCGGCTACACACCGGCCGCCGCGCTGACCTTCTTCCGCCGGCTGGTGGAGCACGAGACCGGCGCCTACTGGACGTTCGTGGTGCACACCGGCGAGCGGACCTTCGTCGGCGCCACCCCCGAGCGGCACATCAGCCTCAGCGACGGCACCGCGGTGATGAACCCGATCAGCGGCACCTACCGCTATCCGGCCTCGGGGCCGACGCTGCCCGAGGTGATGGACTTCCTGGCCGACCGCAAGGAGGCCGACGAGCTCTACATGGTGGTCGACGAAGAGCTCAAGATGATGGCCCGGATCTGCGATTCCGGCGGCCGGGTGGTCGGCCCGTACCTCAAGGAGATGGCCCGGCTCGCGCACACCGAGTACTTCATCGAGGGCCGCAGCCGCCGCGACCCGCGCGAGATCCTGCGCGAGACGATGTTCGCGCCCACCGTCACCGGCAGCCCGCTGGAGAGCGCCGCCCGGGTCATCGGCCGCTACGAGCCGGCCGGCCGCGGCTACTACAGCGGTGTGCTCGCCCTGATCGGGCAGGACGGGCGCGGAGGCCGCACCCTGGACTCCGCGATCCTGATCCGCACCGCGGACATCGACCGCTCGGGACGGCTGTCCATCGGGGTCGGCGCCACCCTGGTCCGGCACTCCGACCCGGACCGCGAGGTCGCCGAGACCCGGGCCAAGGCGGCCGGTCTGCTGGCGGCGCTGGAGGCGGACGGGCCGCGGAGCTTCGCCGACCACCCGCGCGTACGGGCCGCGCTGGAGCGGCGCAACCGGAGCATCGCGGACTTCTGGCTCGCCGAGGGCGGGACGGGCAGCCCGTGCGCGACGGAACTCGCCGGGCGCCGGGTGCTGGTGATCGACGCGGAGGACACCTTCACCTCGATGATCGGACACCAACTGCGCGCACTGGGACTGGTGGTGACGGTGCGCCGGTTCGACGAGGAGTACTCCTTCGAGGGCTACGACCTGGTGATCGCGGGCCCCGGACCTGGCGACCCGCGGGCGGCCGGCCACCCCAAGATCGCCCATCTGCGGTCCGCGGTGCTGAAGCTGCTCGACCAGCGGCGGCCGTTCCTCGCGGTCTGCCTGAGCCACCAGGTGCTGAGCAGCCTGCTCGGTTTCGAACTCGTCCGCCGCGAGGTGCCGAACCAGGGCGTCCAGCGGGAGATCGACCTGTTCGGCCGCCGGGAGCGGGTCGGCTTCTACAACACCTTCGCCGCCTACAGCACCCGGGAGGAGGCCGAGGCCGACCGGGTGGGGCCGATCGAGGTGAGCCGCGATCCGGGGACCGGCGAGGTGCACGCGCTGCGGGGCCCGCACTTCGCCTCGATGCAGTTCCACGCCGAGTCGGTGCTGACCCAGGACGGTCCCCGGATCGTCGCCCGGCTGATCACCGAGGTGCTGCACGCCACCGCGCTGCCGGCCGGCTGACGGACCTCGTCAGCGGGCGCCGGCCGGGCCGGCGCCCGCTCCGCCGCGTCCGGCAGGTCCGGCACGGCGGAACCCGGCCGCCCTCGCGGGGCGGACCCCGCGAGGGCGGCCGGGTTGTTGGGTCACTTCGTCGCGCTCAGCGGGCCGTCCTGCGGGCCCGTCAGCTGCCGGGACAGCTCCAGCCGCTTGACCTTGGTGGTGGCGGTGTGCGGCAGTTCGTCCAGCCGCCGCTGCACCGGCTCGGCCAGCTCCGGCAGTCCGGCGACCGCCGCCCGCCACCTGGCGCGGTCCAGCGGCCGGTCCTCGCGCAGGCACACCACGGGTATCGGCGCGCCGTCGCCACCGGGGACGATGATGACCTCGAGCAGTTCCGGGAGCCGGGTGAAGAGCTTGTCCTCGATCTCCAGGGTGCTGCTGATCCCCGGGATCTCGTCGACCTCCCGGTCCAGCAGGTGCAGACAGCCCCACTTGGTGCGGTAGCCCAGGTCGCCCATCCGCCACCAGCCGTCCGGCGAGAACTGGTTGTCGAACCGCTCCTGCTCGCCGAAGTACGTGACGATCCGTCCGCCGCTGCGCACCTCGATGTGGCCCGGTGAGTTCTTGGTGGGCGGCCGGCCGTCCCGGCTCACCACCCGCACCTCGGTCATGCCGGGGAAGGTACGGCCCACGCACCTGCCGTCGGCGCCGGCCCGGTGCCGCCGGGTGTAGGTGCGCGCGGCGATGGCACCGGTCTCGCTCTGCCCGTAGGTCTGCGCGAAGAACGGCATGGTCCGCCTCGACGCCCCCAGCAAAGTGCCCACGGTGCGCGGATGGATGGCGTCGAAGGTGTTGCTGAAGCACCTGACCCCGGCGAGCGGCGCCGCGGGATGGTCCGCCAGGGTCTCCCAGTGCAGCAGCGTGTTGGGGTGGGTCTCGATCACGCCGGGGGGCACCCGGGCGAACAGTTCGGCCGCGCGCTCGGTGTCGTCGTCCCGCATGACGATGAGCGGATGGCCGCGCAGGGCGAACAGCGCGGTGCCGCTGATCATCCGGGAGTGCGCGAAGGAGACGTGGACGGCGACGGGTTCGTGCCGTCCGACCGGGGCCAGCAGGACCGACTGCGGGCGGCACCGGGCCTGGATGGTGATCCCGGTCTGCACCGCGAGCTTGGGCAGGCCGGTGGTGCCCGAGGTGTGGGTGATGAGCGCGGGCAGGTCCTGCGGCATGGTCACCGCCGGGACGCGTTCGGCCCCGGCCAGCGAGGCGAGGGACTTCGCGCCCGGGAAGCTGCCGGCCGCCACCAGCACCCGTTCGGTCGACTCGAAGACCTCGGACGGCAGTTCCCGCTCCAGTTTGGCCTGGTCGGTGACGAGTGTCGGGTGGCCGAGCCGCTCGAGCAGCCGGGCCACGGTGGCGCCCTCCAGCTTCGGCGAGAGCAGCACCGGCACTCCGCCGACGCGTGCGACGCAGTAGGCGAGCAGGGAGATGTCGAAGCTGTCCGACTTGTGGACGACCACGCGTTCCCCGGGCCGTACCCGGGCGGCCCAGAGCCGGGAGGCGAAGTCGTCGACCAGGTCGGCGATCTCCGTCAGGGTCAGCCGGCGGCCCAGCTCGGGCGCGATGTCGAGATCGTGGTCGAGGTAGACGGGGCCGGCCGGGTGCCGCGCGGCCGCCCGGTCGAAGACCGTGCCCAGCTGGATGCCCTTGTTGCCGAGCCGTTGCAAGAACATGCGTCTCTTCCCGTTCGGTAGGTCGCGGAACGACTTGGGCCGGCCGGCTCACTCCGGCCGGCGAGCGCCCGGTGCGGACCCGGCCCGCCCGCCCGCGCGTGCCGGGCGGTCGCGCGGATCGCCCGGCGGCGGGCGCGACAGGTCCTCGCGGTCGGTGGTCGAAGGAACTCGCTGCCACATCCTGCGGCGGCGCTCCGGTGGCGCCAATGGGGCGTCCGGCACTGTGTCAACTCGCTCCCGGCGCCCCGGTGCGGTCACTTGACAGGGTCGGCCGGGACGCGTTGCCCGGTCTCCCCCACGCACGGGAGGCTCGGGCACATGACCGCCGGCACCCACCGCCCGGCCCGGCCGGTGCCGGCCCGGACCGATGGCCGTGTCCGAGCCCGGACGGCCGGCGCCGTCCGGGGACCGGGCCGGCGTCGCGCATCCCGCCCACCGCGACGCACTGCCCGTACTGCGCGCCCCAGTGCGGCATGTGGCTGGAGCAGGGCCCGCATGGCGCGACCACGGTCCGGCCCCGGGCCCTGGCCGGCCGGGCGGGCGGGCAGTCCGCCCGGCCGGGCCGGGCTCTGTCAGAAGGGGGCGCCCCGGCCGCGGACACGCCGGTCTGCCAGTGCGACGGTGTGCCCAGGGCTGAGATCCTGCCGCACCGCGCGGCGGGTTCCCGGACGGTCGAGTCCATCGCCACCGCGACCCGGGCCACGACCGGCTGCGGCGGCTGCCGGCCGCTGGCCGAGGAACCGCTCGCGGAGTCGGCCCGGCCCGGTGGCTGACCCCGCCGTACGGACAAGAGCGGCGCCACCGGTCGATTCCGGTGGCCCCGCCCCCCTCGGCGTTGCCGCCTGCGCCGACGGGGCGTCAGGTCACTCCCCCTGGTCCCGGGCGGCCAGCAGCCTGACCAGCTCCAGCCGTTTGATCTTGGTGGTGGCGGTCTGCGGCAGGTCGCCCAGCCGCCACTGCACCGGCTCCGCCATCGGCGGCAGACCGGCCGCCGCGCGCTGCCAGGCCACCGGGTCCAGCGGCTTGTCGTCCTTCGTGCACACCACCGGTACGGCCCTGCCGTCCGCGCCGGGGACGATGATGACCTCGGCCAGCTCGGCCAGTCGCGCGAACAGCGTGTCCTCGGCGGCGAGGGTGCTGCCGAAACCGTCGATCAGGTCGACCTCGCGGTCCAGCAGGTGCACGCAGCCCCACTTGGTGCGGTAGCCGACATCGCCCATCCGCCACCAGCCGTCCCCGGAGACCTGGGCGTCGTAGCGCTCCTGCTCCCCCAGGTAGGTGACGATCCGTCCGTCGCTGCGCACCTCTATGTACCCCGGGTTGCGCTCGGACGGCGGGTTGCCGTCGCGGCTGACGACGCGCACGTCGGTCATGCCGGGGAAGGGCATGCCGACACAGCGGCCGTCGTCCTCCAGGGTGCGGCGCCGGGTGAAGGCGCGTACCACCGCCGGGCCCACCTCGCTCTGCCCGTAGAGCTGGCCGAACAGCGGTGCGGTGCGCCGGGTGGCCCGCAGCAGCCGGTGCACGGTGCGCGGGTGGATCGCGTCGAAGGTGCTGCTGAAGAGCTTGACGTTGGACAGCGGGCCGCGCGGATCGTCGGCCAGCGCCTCCCACTCCATGAAGGAGTTGGGGTGCGCCTCCAGGATGCCGGGCTTCAGCCGGGCGAACAGGTCGCCGACGTGATCCGGGTCCGACTCACGGAGCACCACCAGCGGGAAGCCGCGGTGCAGTGAGATGGCGAGCGCGGTGATGAGCCGGGAATGCACGAAGGACACGTGGATCGCGACGGTCTCCCGGCCCCGGATCAGCGGCCGCAGGACGGACGCCTGCGGGCGGTACCGGGACTGGAGGCTGAAGCCGGTGTGCACGGCCAGTTTGGGCAGGCCGGTGGTGCCCGAGGTGTGGGTGATCAGTGTGGGGTGGGTGGCGGGCAGGACCACCGGGGCGACCCGCCCGGCACCGGCCAGCGACCCCAGCTCGACGGCGTCGCGGTGGCTGCCGGAGGTCAGGATCACCTGCTCGGCGAGGTCGAAGGCGGCCGCCGGCAGCTCGTGCTCCGCCTTGGCCGGGTCGGTGACGAGGAACGGCTTGCCGGTCCGGCGGATCAGCTCGGCGACGGTCTCCCCGTCGAGTTTCGGCGACAGCAGCACCGGGACGCCACCGATCCGGGCCACCGCGCAGGCCAGCAGGGTGATGTCGAAGCCGTCGGACTTGTAGACGACCACCCGGCGGCCGGGGCGGACCTTCGCGGCCCACAGCCGGGCGGCGATGTCGTCCACCAGGTCCGCGACTTCCGCGATGGTCGCCCGGCGGCCCAGGTGCGGGGCGATGTCCAGGTCGTGGTCCAGGATGAGGACGTTCGACCCGTGCCGGGCGGCGGCTCGTTCAAAGAGTCTCCCGAGTTGAATGCCCTGGTTTCCGATACGTTGAAGAAACACCTGCCCGCCCTCTCAGCCGCTGCGCGATGCCGTTCCTGGAACCGTGGAAGCCCGTACGGGAATTCGTCGTGCGCCGTTTCGGACCGGGCGGGTCACTGTTTCTCGACGACGGCCTTGACGCGTTCCAAAGTGGCCGCGAGATCACCGGCGACCTTGTCGCCCCACTCCTGGAAGAACCGCTTTCTCTCCGCCTCGTCCATTTCCGCGGTGATGCCGCGGATGCCCTCGGTGGCGGTGTCCATCAGGAAGTGGTGGACCAGCACGCTGCCCTCGGCGGCGGCCTCGATGTCGAAGCCCCAGACGCTGCTCTGCTTCCGGCCCGCGGAGTCGTGCATCGCCCAGCGGAAGGTGCGGCCCGGCTCGGCGGCGACGACCTCGGCGTGCGTGGTCCACGCGCCGCGCACCACCGGCGCCCAGCCCACCACGTCCGGGCCGCGGAGGTTCTCGCCCCGGAACACCGCCCCCACGGTGCCCGGTTCACCGGCCAGCCAGGTGCCGCCCTGGCATTCCGGACTCCATTCCCCGCTGCGCGGAAGATCGCTGATCAGCTCATAGATTTCCCGCGGCGTGGCCGAAATGGCGATGTCGGCGCTGGCCCGCAAAAGCGGCTCGGTTGCCCTGCTGGTTTCACCCATGCCGGGAATGGTGGCAGAGCCGTCCCGGCACCGGTCAAAGCCCCGGTCGCTGGTACGTCAAGTTGCGCGGCCCGGCGGTGCTCCGGCGCCGCCGGCCGGCCCGCTGCCGGAACCCGGCGGCCGGGAGGTGACACATGTCACCACCGAATCGGCTTGATCTTGGAATGCCGGTCGTCGCGGCACCGCTGCACTCCAGGGGCCCGGCTCGGGCCGGCCGGGACGCGCCACGGGGCGGCACCCGGCAGGACCCGCCCGCGCCCTCGTCCCCGTACCGCAGTACCAGAAAGGTTGCCCGCACCATGCCCTTGGCCCTGCTGGCCCTCGCCGTCGTCGCGTTCGGCATCGGCACGACCGAGTTCGCCACGATGGGGCTGCTGCCCCAGATAGCCGACGGCGTCGGTGTCTCCGTACCCCAGGCCGGCAACCTCGTGTCCGCCTACGCGCTCGGTGTCGTCGTGGGCGCCCCCGTGCTCACCGGCATCGGCGCGCGCATCCCGCACAAGCGGCTGCTGCTCCTTCTGACCGGCCTGTTCGTGATCGGCAACGTCGCCTCCGCGCTCGCTCCGGGCTTCGGCTCGCTCTTCGCGGCGCGATTCCTGGCGGGGCTGCCGCACGGCGCGCTCTTCGGGGTGGGCGCCGTGGTGGCGTCCCGGCTGGTGGCGCCCGAGCGCGCGGCCCGCGCCGTCTCCAAGATGTTCCTCGGGCTGACCGTCGCCAACATCGTCGGCGTGCCGGCCGGCACCGCCCTCGGGCAGCAGCTGGGCTGGCGGTTCGCCTACGGCGCGGTCGCCGTCATCGGCCTGGCCGCCCTCGCCTCGCTGGCCCTGTTCGTCCCGCACCAGCCGCGCGGCGGGCAGCTGGGCGTCCGGCACGAGCTGCGGGCGATGGGCAACCGGCAGGTCGCGATCGGCCTGGCGACGGCCGTCGTCGGATTCGGCGGGTTCTTCGCCGTGTACAGCTATCTCGTACCGATGCTGACCCACCTGACGGGTGTCTCCGACTCCTCGACCACCCTGGTCCTCGCCCTGTACGGGGTCGGCATGACGCTCGGCACGCTCGTCGCGGGTCCGTTCACCGACCGCGCGCTGCGGCCGACCCTGTACGTGGGGCTGGTGCTGCTCGCCGCCGCCCTGGTGACGTTCTACTTCACCGTGCACAGCACGGTCCCCGCCCTGCTGACCATCGCCTTCCTCGGCGCGATGGGGTCCTTCATCACCACGCCCGTGCAGATGCTCCTGATGGCCAAGGCCAAGGACGCGCCGACGATGGCGGCCGCCTCGAACCACTCCGCGTTCAACCTGGCCAACGCGGGCGGCGCGTGGCTCGGCGGCCTGACCATCTCGGCCGGCTGGGGCTGGGCCGCCCCCAACCTGGTCGGCGCGGCGCTCGCCCTGGCCGGTCTCGGCCTGGCCTTCACCGGGGGCCTCATGGAGCGGGGCCGCGGGCACTCCGACGTGCTCGCCACGGGCGACGCGGAGTCCACCGGCCCCCTCCTGCCGTCCGCCGCCCCCGGCGAGCACGGCTAGCCGCCCGGCCGGGCGCGGCCGGGAAACGGCGACGGCGCATTGACGGATCGCGGCCCGCGAAGCGAAGATCGACGGGCATGTCCGCGACAACGTTGTCGACCGAGAGGACCGCGATGAGAACGTTGGGACGCGCGTTCACCACCGCGCTGATCATCACCACGGTGGCCGCGGCCTCCGTCACCTCCGGCGTCGCGAACGCGGGGCAACGGTCGCCCCGGTTCGCCGCCGACCCCACCGCGCTGGTCGACACCTCGATCGGCAACAACGGGGACGGGACCACCTTCCCGGGGGCCGCCGCTCCGTTCGGCATGGTGCAGCTCAGCCCCGACACCCAGCTGAACAAGTACGCGTCCTACGACTACGCGCAGGACACCATCCTCGGCTTCAGCCACACCCATCTGTCGGGGGTGGGCTGCCAGACGATGGGCAACATCCGGTTCATGCCGACCACCGGCGCGGTGACCTCGTCCGATCCGGCCCGGTACGCCGCGAAGTTCAGCCATGCCAACGAGACCCGGGCGCCGGGCTACTACGGGGTGACGTTCGACAACGGCATCCGGACCGAGCTGTCGGCCACCCGGCGCACCGGCCAGCACCGCTACACCTTCCCCGGCGGATCGGACGCGGAGAACATCCTCATCGAGGCCGGCCAGAGCAACGGCAGCACCTACGCCGGTGACATCGAGGTGGTCGGCGACGACACCGTGGAAGGCTGGGTGCAGGGCGGCAACTTCTGCGGGGAGACCGGCAAGGAGCGCTACCGGGTCTTCTTCAGCGCCAGGTTCGACCGGACCTTCTCCGCCTTCGGTACCTGGAACGACGACACCCTCACCGCGGGCCGGCGCACGGCCACGCGCGGCACCGAACGCGCCGGCGCCTGGCTGACGTTCGACCCCGCCGACGGCGACCGGGTCGGAGCCTCGGTGGGCCTGTCCTACACCTCGGTGGACGGGGCGCGCCTCAACCGGAAGGCCGAGCAGCCGCAGTCGTTCGACACCGCGCGCCTGGGCACGCACGACGCCTGGCGGGACGAGCTGAACCGGATGCGGGTGGCCGGTGGCAGCACCGCCGACCAGCGCACGTACTACACCGCGCTCTACCACTCGCTGCTGCATCCCTCGATCGGCTCCGACGTGGACAACCGCTACCGCGGTTTCGACGACCGGGTGCACCGGGCGGATGGCACGTACTACCAGATGTTCTCCCTGTGGGACACCTACCGTTCGCAGAACCAGCTGGTGGCCCTGCTGCACCCGGACCAGGCCGCGGACATGGCCAAGTCCCTGCTGCGCGTCTACCAGGACGGCGGCTGGCTGCCGCGCTGGGGGCTCGGCAACAGCGAGACCAACGTGATGAGCGGCGACCCCGTCACCCCGTGGATCGTCGACGTCTACCGTCGCGGTCTCCTCGACGACCGCACCTCGCGGCAGCTCTTCGCCGCGCTGTGGAAGAACGCCAACGACGTGCCCGCCGACCAGTCGGTCTTCCGGGGCCGCGACGGCAATCCGACGTACGTGGCGAACGGCTGGGTCGGCTACCAGAACCTGCCCGGCTACCGGTACGGCGACAGCCGCCAGGCCGGCTCGGCCACCCTCGAGTACGCGCTCGGCGACTGCGCGCTGGCGACGATGGCCGCCGGCCTCGGCTACCGGGACCGGGCCGCGACGCTCGCCTCGCGCTGCGACAACTTCACCGGACTGTGGGACTCCTCCGTCACCTCGCAGGGCTTCACCGGGTTCCCCGTGACGAGGAACGCGGACGGCACCGTCGCCGGTGACACCGACCCGACGCAGTCGGGCGCCTTCCACGAGGGCACCGCGTGGCAGTACCAGTGGCTCGCCCAGCAGGACCCGGAGACCCTGTACGGCCTGATGGGCGGGGCGGCGGCCGCCGAGCGGCGGCTCGACACGTTCTTCGACCTGCCGACCGTGCTCACCGACCCGGCGAAGGCCGCCTCGGACTCGTGGGTGACCGGCGCCTACGACTACCACAACAACTTCGCCTTCAACCCCAACAACGAGCCGGACTTCCACGCGCCGTGGATGTACACCTGGACCGGCGCGCCGTGGAAGACCTCCGCGGTGCTGCGCGCGATGCGCACGCTCTTCACCGACGACGCCTACGGCATGCCCGGCAACGACGACCTCGGTGCCACGTCGTCGCTGCTGGTGTTCGCGATGGCCGGCGTCTTCGAGGCCCAGCCCGGCTCGGCCACGTACATCGTCACGGCGCCGATGTTCGAGAAGGTCGAGATCCGGCCCGAGCACGGGCGCCGGATCCGGATCGAGGCACCGGGCGCCGACGCCTCGGCGTTGCAGTACGTGTCCGCCGTGCACACGGACCGGGGCACGGCGCGCCGCAGCTGGCTCTCCCACCAGGAGCTGCTGCGCTCCGGCACGATCAGGGTCGAGCTCTCGGACCGGCCGACGAGTTGGGGGGCCGGCGCGGCGCCGCCCGCCGTGGCCCAGGGCCTGGACTGACGCGACGGGGGTGCGGCCCCGCGCGTGTCCCTCGGCCTGCCCCGCCGCTCACGCGGACCGCGTCCAGTGGCCCCGGCGGCGCCACTCCGCGGCGAGCAGTTGGTAGGAGCGGACCCGGTCGGCGTGGTCATGGGTGATCGTGGTGATCAGCAGTTCGTCGGCGCCGGTGGCCTCCTGGAGCTGCTCCAGCCGGTCGGCGACGGTGGCCGCGGAGCCCACGAACTGCGTGTCGAGCCGGTCCTGGACCAGCTCCCGGTCCGCGTCGCTCCACCGGTGGGCCCGTGCCTCCTCGGGGGTGGGGAACGGGATGGCACCCTCGGCGGTGCGGATACTGCGTACCCACAGGCCGTAGCCGGTGGCGAGGTCGCGGGCCCGGGTGTCGTCGGCGGCGACGACCACGTCCGCGGAGACACTGACGTACGGCTCGGCGAGGACCGCGGAGGGCTCGAAGCGGGTCCGGTAGCCGTGCACCGCCTCCAGTACACCGCTCGGGCTGACGTGGTAGTTGGCGGCGAAGCGCAGGCCGCGCGCGCCCGCGACCGCGGCGCTCTGCCCGCCGCTGCTGCCCAGGATCCACACCTGGACCGCGGCGCCCTCGCCGGGCACCACGTGCGCCTCCACGCTCTCCGGGGAGCGGTAGGTGCCGGCCAGCAGGGCGAGGAGGTCGTCGACCTGTTCGGCGTAGTCCTGGGACTCGGCGCCGGGCAGGTGGAGCAGCTTGCGCTGGAGCGCGATCCGGGGTGCGCCGAGGAGCCGTTCGAAGGCGAACGGAGGCGGCACGAGCAGGCCGCCCGGCGCCCGGCCGGCGGTGACCCGAGGTGCCGTCGGCGCCGCGGTGGCCGGCCGGCCGGACGGGCGACCGGAGCGGCCCAGGCCCAGGTCGAGGCGGCCGGGGTGCAGGGCGTCCAGCAGACCGAACTCCTCGACCGTGCCGAGCGCGGTGCGGTGACCGAGCTGGACGGCTCCGGAGCCGAGCCGGATGGTGGAGGTGGCGGCGGCCGTCAGCGCGAGCAGCACCGCCGGGGAGGTGCCCGCCACGCCGGGGTTGAGATGGTGCTCGGCGAACCAGTAGCGGGCGTAGCCGAGGCGTTCGGTGTGCCGGGCCAGGTCGAGGGAGTTGCGCAGCGCGTCGGCGGCGGTGGCTCCGGAGGGGACCGGGACCAGGTCGAGGACGCCGAGCGGGATGTCAGGCACGGGCGGCCTCCGTGGTCTCGGGGTGTACGGGTGCCCAGGCGAACGGCGGGTCGGGGATGTCCCGGCGCAGCACCGGTGCCACGGCCGACTGGAACAGTTCCAGGGACGCGCGGTGCGCGGCGTCGGGCAGGCCGCTCGCGTCGGCGTGCAGGTGCAGGACCGTGTGTCCGAACTGTTCGTGATAGCGGTGCACCTTGTCGATGACCTGCTGCGGGCTGCCGATCAGCGCGGAGCTGCGGGCCACGAAGTCCTCCAGGGTCTCGAAGACCACGGGCAGGCCGGTCTGTTTCTGGAAGGCGAGGTTGCTCTCGAAGACCGGCCGGTAGGCCGCGAGGGCCTCCTGCGAGGTGCGGGCCACGTACACCCCGGCGGTGCCGGCGCCGACCGCGAGGGCGGCCGGGTCGTGGCCGTGGTGCGCCCAGCGTTCGCGGTAGTGGCGGATCAGCGCGGCGTAGGGCTCGATCGGGTGGGTGACGTTGGCGGAGAACAGCGGGTCGCCGTAGCGGGCGGCCAGTTCGACGGACTCCTCGCTGGTGGCGCTGCCGTGCCAGACCCGGACCGGCCGCTGGTAGGGCCGCGGCCACACCTCGGCGTCCGTCAGTTCCGGACGGAAGCGGGTGCGCGCGGTGACCTTGTCCTGTCGCCAGAGCTTGCGGAACACCTCGTAGCTCTCGGCGTTGCGGTCCCACTGCTCCTCGGGCGTGACGTGGAACAGCTCGCGCTGGGCGGTGCCGTTGCCCTTGCCGATGATCAGCTCCAGGCGGCCGCCGGAGAGGTGGTCGAGGGTGGCGTAGTCCTCGTAGGCGCGGACCGGGTCCAGCAGGCTCAGGGTGGTCACCGCGGTGAACAGGCGGATGCGCCGGGTCAGGGCGGCGATGTGGCTGAGGACGACGGTCGGTGCGGAGGAGAGGAACGGCCGCTCGTGCCGCTCCCCCACCCCGAAGCCGTCGAAGCCCAGTTCCTCCGCGAGCAGGGCGTTGCCGAGTACCTCGCGGAAGCGTGCGTGGGTGGGTTTCGGGACGCCGGTGGCGGGGTCCGGGCGGTGCACGATGAGGGTGATCGCCAGGAATCTCATGACGCCGTCCGCGTCGCGCGCGCCTGGTCGGGGTGGCTGAGTCCCAGGTGGTCGCGGAGGGTGGGGCCCTGGTAGTCGGTGCGGAAGACGCCCTGTTCCTGGAGGAGCGGGACGACCTTGTCGGCGAACTCGTCGAGGCCGCCGGGGGTGAGGTGCGGCACCAGGATGAAACCGTCGGCGGCGTCCGCCTGGACGTGGTCGTTGATGGTCCGGGCGACGGTGGCCGGGGTGCCGACGAAGGTCTGCCGGCTGCCGGTCTCGATCACCAGGTCGCGGATGGACCAGTTGTTGGCGGCCGCCAGCTCGCGCCACTCGCGGGCGGTGCCGAGCGGGTCGCGGTACATGCGGACCTGGGCCCGGCCGCGGGCGACGGTGTGTTCGCCGGGCAGCGGGTCGACGTCCGGGAGCGGTCCGTCCGGGTCGTACCCGGACAGGTCGCGGTTCCAGACCCACTCCAGGTGCTTGATGGCGGTGGCGCCGCTCACCTGCTGCCGGCGCACCTCGCGGGCGAGGTCCGCCGCCTCGGCGTCGGTGTCGCCGAGGACGAAGGTCGCGGACGGCAGGATCAGCAGTTCGGCCGGGCGGCGGCCGTAGCGGGCCAGCCGGGACTTGACGTCGGTGTAGAAGGCCCGGCCGGTGTCCAGGGCGGCGTACCGGCTGAAGATGGCGTCGGCACTGGAGGCGGCGAACTCGCGGCCCTCGTCGGAGTCGCCGGCCTGGAAGATCACCGGCCGGCCCTGGGGGCTGCGCGGCACGTTGAACCGGCCGTGGATGTCGAAGTGCCGTCCTTCGTGGACGAAGGCGCCGGCCTTCGCGTCGCGCAGGAAGATCCCGGCGGCCCGGTCGGCGGCGATCTCGTCGCCCTGCCAGGAGTCGAGGAGTTCGCCGGCGGTGGCGAGGAACTCCTTGGCGCGGGAGTAGCGCTCCTCCTGCGCGAGGAAGCCGCCGCGGCGGAAGTTCTCGCCGGTGAAGGCGTCCCAGGAGGTGACGACGTTCCACGCGGACCGGCCGCCGGAGAGGTGGTCCAGGCTGGCGAACTGGCGGGCCACCTCGTAGGGCTCGTTGAAGGTGGAGTTGATGGTGCCGGTCAGGCCGAGGCGGTCGGTGACGGCGGCCAGCGCGGCCAGCACGGTGAAGGTGTCGGGGCGGCCGACCACGTCCAGGTCGTATATCTCGCCGCCCTGTTCGCGCAGCCTGAGTCCCTCGGCGAGGAAGAGGAAGTCGAACTTGGCGCGTTCGGCGGTGCGCGCGAAGTGGGCGAAGGAGCTGAACTCGATGTGGCTGCCGGCCCGCGGATCGCTCCAGACGGTGGTGTTGTTGACGCCGGGGAAGTGGGCGGCCAGGTGGATCTGCTTCACGGGCTTGCTCATGACGCGGGTCTCCTTCCGCTCAGGCGGCGGCGTAGCGGTTGGCGGGGCGGGGCAGGCCGAGCAGGCCGCGCAGGGTGCCGGCCTCGTAGGCGCGGCGGAAGGCGCCGCGGCGCTGGAGCTCGGGGACGAGTTTCCGGCTGATCGCCGGGAGGTCGTGCCCGGCCACGGCGGGGCGCAGCCGGAAGCCGGTCAGTCCGGCGGCGGCGAATTCCTGGAGCAGGTCGGCCAGTTGGGCGGGGGTGCCGGTGAAGACGCGGGCGTCGCTGGTGTACTCCTCGCCCGCGAGGGTGTCGAGCCGGTCGCGCCGGGCGGCGGCCGCGGCGGGGTCGTCGTCGAGGAACACCACCAGGTCGCCGAAGAGGTGCAGGGGTTCCTCGGCGCGGCCTGCGGCGGACTGCTCGGCCCGGACCTCGGCGACGATCGCCCGGACCCGGCCGGTGTCGTGCGGGGTGACGTAGCCGACGTCGGCGGCCCGCGCCACCAGCCGGTACGGCACGGTGTCGTGGGCCAGAGCGGTGACCAGGGGCTGGCCCTGCGGCGGGCGCGGGGTGATGGCGGGGCCCCGGACGCTGAAGTGCCGGCCCGCGAAGTCGATGTAGTGCAGCTTGTCCCGGTCGATGAACCGGCCGCTGGCGGCGTCCCGGATCTCGGCGTCGTCCTCCCAGCTGTCCCACAGCCGGCGCACCACCTCCACGTAGTCGGCGGCCTCGTCGAACAGCTCGGTCACCAGGGCCCGGGTGGCCGGGGGCGTCGTACGCCTCGATGCGCGGGACGGTGCGCCGGCCGAAGTGGGCGGCCTCGTTCGGCCGGGCGGTGATCTGGACCCGCAGGCCGGCCCGGCCGGTGCTGACGTAGTCCAGGGTGGCGATGGCCTTGGAGATGTGGAACGGCTCGGTGTGGGTGGCCACCACGGTCGGCACCAGGCCGATGTGCCGGGTCAGCGGGGCGACCCGGGCGGCGACGAGGACCGCGTCGAGCCGGCCGCGGACCTGGTCGCGGCGGTCGTCGGGGTCCAGGAAGTGCGCGGACTGCGGGCCGAGGCCGTCCTCGATGGTGACGAAGTCGAGCAGGCCGCGTTCGGCCTCGGCGACCAGGTCGGCCCAGTATCCGGCGGTGAACAGGTCGTGGGGGCGGGCCACCGGGTCGCGCCAGGCGGCGGGGTGCCAGCCGGCGCCGTCCAGGGCGACGGCGAGATGGAGCGGGGCGGGGGAGGTCGAGGACACGGAATTGCCTTCCTGGGAATCCGGGACTGAGGTCCGTGTGGTCCGTGGCGGTCCTTGGGGACAGGCGCCGGTCCCGCCCGTGGCCGGGCGCGGGGGCGCGGCGGCGCGGGGTGGTGCGCGGGCGCGCCGCGGGCGGGTGCGGTGGGCCGACGGCCGGGCGGGCGGCGTCAGGAACGACAGAGCGCGCCGGCCACGCGCTGGAGATCGATGTGCGGCCGGGAGTACAGGTGCACGGCGTGCGCTGCGTGGGCCACGTCCGTCACCTCCCCGGGCCGGGCGCGCGGAACTGCCGCGCGGTCGTCGTCTCGATTCCCAACGCCTTGATCAGACCTGGTGTTCCCGTTTCACGCAACCCCCTCGGGCCGGCCGGCGATCGAGGACAGCCGGCCGGCCGCCCCGTCCGGCCCGGCCGCGGGGCCGCGTTGACATCCCGGATGATCGCGCCCACACTCGACCGCATGCCCGAGGTTCCGCTGCTCACCAGTGAGCTCTGTGTCGACCTCGTCCGCGTGTCCAGCGCCCAGTGTTGAGCTGATCCCCGCTCCGCCGGGCCGCCCCGCCCGTGCCCGCGGCCCGTGGCGACCGTTCGTCCCGCGCCGCCGTGCCGGGCCCCTTCGCGCCGCCCGTCGGACCCGCCTCGTAGGCCCCCTTCCGCCGGCCGGCGGTCCCGTGATGGCCGCCGGCCGCCCAGCGATCGGACACGACATGAGCGAGCGGTTCCTCTGGTACATCCCGAACACCGTCGAGCCCGGCCATCGCGGCGACGACACCACCACCGGCTGGGGCTCCATCGAGTACTCCACCGAGCTGGCCCGCACCGCCGAACGGCACGGCTGGGGCGGCGCGCTGCTCGGCACCGGCTGGGGGCGGCCGGACACCTTCACCGTCGCCGCCGCCCTGGCCGCCCGCACCAGCACGTTCCGGCCGCTGATCGCCGTCCGCCCCGGCTACTGGCAGCCCGCCCACTTCGCGGCCGCGGCCGCCACCCTCGACCAGCTCAGCCGGGGCCGGGTCCTGGTGAACATCGTCAGCGGCCTGGACGACCCGGCGGCCTACGGCGACACCGACGTCGACCCCGCCCACCGCTACGCCCGCACCCGGGAGTTCCTGCGGCTGGTGCGCCGGCTGTGGACCGAGGAGGACGTCACCTTCCGCGGCGAGCACTTCCAGGTCACCGGTTCGACGCTGGCGCCGGGCCCGTACACCGGCGCCGGACGGCCGCACCCGACGCTCTACTTCGGCGGCGCCTCCGCGGCGGCCGAGCGGGTGGCGGCGGCCGAGGCCGACGTCCAGCTGTTCTGGGGCGAGCCGCTGGACGGTCTCGCCGAGCGCATCGACCGGCTGCGGCGGCTGAGCGAGGAGGTCGGCCGCCGGCACCGGCCGCTGGAGTTCGGGCTGCGGATCACCACCCTGGTGCGCGACACCACCGAGCAGGCCTGGCACGACGCCGAGCAGAAGGTCGCCGCGATGGCGGGCGCGTCGCAGGAGCAGACCTGGACCGGGAACCGGGCGACGGCGGTCGGGCAGCGCCGGCTGTTCGAGCTGGCCGGGCGCGGCGAGGTCCTCGACACCTGCCTGTACACCGCGCCGGGCCGGGTCGGCGGCGGCGGAGCGGCCACCACCTGGCTGGTCGGCTCGGCCGACGACGTCGCCGGGGCGCTCGACGCCTACCGGGCACTCGGCATCAGCCACTTCGTGCTCTCCGACACCCCCTACCGGCGGGAGATCGTCCGCATCGGCGACCAGCTGCTGCCCAGGCTGCGCGGCCGGGTCGGCGCGTCCTGACCGGACCGGGCGGGCACAGCGAGGCCCGCCGGCCAGAGGGCCGGCGGGACCTTGGTACTGCGTTACCGCGCGGGCGGACCCGGTCAGGCGGGGGTGATGTTCTCCGCCTGCGGGCCCTTCTGGCCCTGCGTGATGTCGAACGTGACGGCCTGGCCCTCCTGGAGCTCACGGAAGCCCGACGCGTTGATGTTGGAGTAGTGCGCGAAGACGTCGGGGCCACCGCCGTCCTGGGCGATGAACCCGAAGCCCTTCTCCGCGTTGAACCACTTGACGGTGCCGCTGGCCATGTTGATGCCTTCCGATCGGTGACGGGTCCGCACGGTGCGTTCCCGGAGGTGGTCGTCCTGGTCCTCGGGCACACAGCAGAACGCCCGCGCCACGGCGCGGGCTGGTACGGCGAACCACGACATCTGCTGCTGACGCTACACGGCGGCACGGTGCCCTGCCAACGGGGAACGTCATAGTCACCGCCCGCAGTTGCGCCTGGTCACGAGCGGAGGGTTGCGGTGGCCGCCGGTCAGGACGCGGCGGGCCGCTCCAGTACGTCGGCCACCGTCCCCAGGTCCGCGTCCGGTTCGGCCGTCCTGGCCAGGGACCAGAAGAGCAGGGCGACGCCCGTCGCGCCCGGGTCGGGCGCGCCGAGGGCGCGTTCGCCCAGGTAGGAGGCGCGGCCGCGGCGGGCCTTGATGGCGGCGGTGGCGCGTGCTCCGGCGAGGGCGGCGCGGGCCGCCGCCGCGAAGCCCGCGCCGCCGTCGAGGGCGTCGCGGGCGGGCACCAGCGCGTCGACCAGGGTGCGGTCGCCGGGCTCGGCCTCGCCGACGCGCTGGATGGCGGCCAGTCCCTCGCGCACCCCGGCCGCCCAGCCCTCGCGGCCGTCCCCGTGCGCGGCCAGCGCCCGGCCGATCTCCTGGAACAGCAGGCCGATCAGCGGGCCGCTGGTGCCGCCCACCTCGTCGAGGAAGACGCCGGCGGCGACGGTGAAGGGGGCCTCGGTCCGGTTCTCGCCGAGCGCGCGCTCCACGCCGTCGAGTCCCTCGCGGAGGTTGTCGCCGAAGTCTCCGTCGCCGGAGAGCTGGTCGAGGGCGGTCAGCTCGTCGTGCGCGGTGCGGGCGGCCCGCGCGTAGGTGCGCAGCACCTTTTCCTGGTCGGCGGTGGTGGTCATCGGGCGGTCTCCGAAACGGTGAAGGCGGGGGTCAGGGCGGGCGCGTGCCACCAGTCGAGCCAGTTCTCGCGCAGTGCGGTCACGGTCACCGAGAAGCCGCTCATGTCGAGGGCGGGCACGAAGGTGCCGACGAGCTGTCCGGCGACGTGCACGCCGCGCTCGGCGAGGACCTGGCGGACCCGGTCGTGGACCGCGTACAGCTCCAGCAGGGTGGTCGCGCCCAGGCCGTTGACCAGCAGCAGGACGGTGTCCGGGCCGCTGTCCGGCAGGGCGCCGAGGACCTGCTCGGTCATCCGGTCGACGAGGTCCTCGAAGGCGGGGCGGGGCACGGTGCGCGCGGCGCGTTCGCCGTGGATGCCGACGCCGTACTCGAGCTCGCCCTCCGCCAGCTCGAACGCCTCGCCGCCGCGACCGGGCGCGGTCTGGGCCCGCGCGGCGACCGCGATGCTGCGGGAGGCGGCCGCGAACGCCGCGCCCGCCTCGGCCAGTTCGTCCAGCCCGAGGCCCGCGTCGGCCGCGCCGCCCAGCAGCTTCTCCACGACCACGGTGGCGCCGGTGCCACGGCGGCCGGTCGCCGTCTCGGCGTCGTCGGTGGCCAGGTCGTCGTCGACCAGGACCCGGCGCACCGGGATGCCGTCGGCGCGCAGGCGCTCGGCGGCGATGCCGAAGTTGATGCGGTCGCCGGTGTAGTTCTTCACGACGTGCACGACACCGTCCGGGCCGGCGACGGCGCGGGAGGCCGCGTGGACCTGGCGGTTGTGCGGGGAGGCGAAGACCCGGCCGGGTACGGCGGCGTCCAGCATGCCGCGGCCGACGAACCCGGCGTGCAGCGGTTCGTGCCCGGAGCCGCCGCCGGACAGCAGGCCCACCCGGCGGCCGGGGTGGCGGTCGCGGCCGGTGACGTAGAGCGGGTCCTCGTGGAGGCGGACGAGGCCGGGATGGGCGAGCGCGAAGCCGCGCAGGGCGGCGGCCACGGGCGCGTCGGCCGGCAGGAAGAGGTGGTTCAAGGCGTTGCCGTCCTTTCGGTGGTGCGCCCGGTCACGGTAGCCACCCCGTCCGCGATCCCCTCGCCCGGCCCGGCCGTGTCGCGTCCGGCGGGGCGTTTCGGCGGGCGGCACGAGACCCGCCCACCTCCTCCACCGCGGCTAGCCGTCCGTCCGGTGCGTGACGCGGATCTTGGACTGGCCGTGGCCGAGGCGCTCCCAGTCGTCCATGAAGCGGGCCGCCAGGCCGTGGTCGGCGGCCAGCGCGAGCAGTGTCCCGGTACGGTAGTAGAAGTCCTCCCGCAGCACGTGGTGTTCCGCGCCCTCGGTGCGGTCGAAGGTGAAGTCGAACCAGCCGCCGGGTGCCAGCAGGCGGCCGATGTGGGCGAAGCACTCCTCGATCACCGGCAGCGGCGAGTGCGAGAAGACGCTGTGCGCGTGCACCACGTCGAACCGGCCGGCCGGCAGGAACCCCAGCGTGAGGTCGCGGACCGGGGTCAGGGCCGGCAGCCGGTCCTGGAGGCCCTGGTCCCGGAGCGTGTCCTGGGCGGCGAACAGGATGTCCGGGGAGATGTCTACGCCGCAGTAGTGGCCGGGGTCGAGGTACTCGATGAACCGCCAGCCCGCGCGCAGGTTGCCGCAGCCGATCTCCAGCATGCGGTGCCGTGGGAGCAGTCCGTGCTCCAGCAGGTAGTCGAACTGCATCTTCCCCAGCGCCAGCCAGCGTTCCCGGCTGCGGCTGCCCACGGCGGCGTCCGGGTCGCGGCGGGTGTCCGAGCGCATGACCGCGCGGTAGTAGGCGACGTGGTCCGGCGAGCGGTGGCGCAGCCAGGCGTCGCGGACGGTGCGGCGCAGGTGCCGGGGCACCCGGGCGGGGTGGCGCAGCGCGTAGGACAGGCGGTGGCCGAGGGCGGCGCGGTTGGCGGTGAGGTTCTTGGGCATGGCGGTGCTCGTTCTCCGTAGGGTGTCCCGGGGTGCGGCCGGGGCCGGTGCCAGCAGTTTCACGGGCGGGACGGTGCGGTTCGTCCCCCGTGCGGTCACTGCCCGGAAGCCGGAACGGACCATGCCGATGTCGGCCGATCGGATGATGTGCCGGGCGGGGCGCGCGGGTATATCTGGTGGGGCAGGCACGGGCGAGGCGACGGGAACGCGGCGGTGGAGCGAGACGGCACGGAGCCGGACCCCGACGCGCGCTGGCTGACGGCGGCCCTGCACACCGCGTTCGTCCTGCTGCTGGGCGGCGCGGTGGCCCGGCTGCTGACCCACGGCCCCGTCGCCGGCGCCCGCACCGGGGCGCTGCTGGCCCTGTTCCTCGCCTTCGGGGCCCTCTATCTGGTCGGGCGGCGGCGGGCGCCCGGGCCGCGGCCCGGCGAGCGGCCCACCGCCCGGCACCTGCTCTGGCTGGGCGCGGTGCTCGCGCTCTGGCTGGTGCTGCTCACCCTGGAGCCCAGTGCCACCTGGTGCACCATGCCGCTGCTGTTCACCGGGCTGCACCGGCTGCCGGTACGGCTCGCGGTGCCGCTGGCCGCGGTCCTGGTCGTGCTCGTGGTCGTCTCCGAAGTGCGGATCGCCGGCGTACGGGTCACCGAGGGCGGGTTCAACCCGAACCTGGTGATCGCGCCGGTGGCCCTCGGCGTCGTCGCCACGGCCGTCCTCGTGCACAGCCGGCGGCTGACCGCCCGGCAGCGGCGGCTCATCGACGACCTGACGCGGGCCCGCGGCGAACTGGCCGCCACCGAGCGGCACGCGGGCATCCTGGCCGAGCGCCAGCGGCTGTCGGCGGACATCCACGACACCGTCGCGCAGAGCCTGTCCAGCCAGCAGATGCTGCTCCAGGCCGCGCAGCGGCACTGGCACACCGCCCCGGACACCGCGCACGCGCACGTACGGGAGGCCGCCGCGACCGCGGAGCGGGCGCTCGCCGAAGTACGCCGGTTCGTCCGTGACCTGACACCGCTGGATCTCGCCGAGCACAGTCTGGTGCAGGCGCTGCGCTCGCTGGCCGCCCGGGACGGCGCGCCGGGGCCGGACGTCGAGTTCCGGCTGGACGCGGCCGACGGC